>NZ_JAVRHQ010000020.1:0-78430 GCF_031846485.1 Autumnicola tepida | reverse complement strand
TAAATATTCTAATAAGTTTTACATTCCTATTTCTTCAACCTGGAAGAATTAGGCATGCTGTAAATCGTGCTTACCTTCTTTTATTTCCTCTATTATCTTAGCGCAAAACGCTGGAAGATCATCTGGATTTCTACTGGTTACAAAAGCTTCATCTACAACCACTTCTTTATCTACCCATAAAGCCCCTGCATTTTCCAGGTCTTTCCTAAGGGTTTTATAAGAAGTCATGGTTCTTCCTTCTACCACATCGGCATTAATCAATGTCCAGGCGGCGTGGCAAATGGCTCCAACCGGCTTGCTTTGTTTAAAGAAGTCTCTTACAAAAACCAGCACATCCTCATTTATTCTTAAATGATCAGGATTCATTACTCCACCAGGAAGCACAAGCGCATTATAATCTTTTGCACTCACTTCGTCAATGGTCTTATCCACATCATATTCTTTTCCCCATTTATCAACATCCCAGCTTTTTATTTTTCCAGCTTCCGGACTTACAATATCCACTGTAAAACCTTCTTTTTCCAGGGCTTCTTTTGGAGATTTTAGTTCGCTTTCTTCAAATCCGTTTGTTGCTAAAATTGCTATTCTCTTGTCCATAATTTTTCTTTTTTATTTACCTCAAAGATAACAAGCAACACAGGCAAAATGTATTAAGAGCCTTATAAAACCTGGGGGTTGAGCGTTAAACATTTCCTAACCGGAAGGGAAAATTTCTATTTTTTGGATTTAGGCTCTTTTTCTTCGGAACCTTTATTATTCTCATCGTCATAATCAAGATTAGATTTTAAACGATCAATAATTGCCTTTTCTTCTTTAAGCTGAATACGTTTGCTTTCCAGTTTCTCCATTTCCTGGTAAATTGCCGGCTCGGCATAGCTGTTTGGCTCTACCCGCTCATTTTTATAAAGCGCATACTGTACTGTAAATTCTGCACCATAAAACAAAATGAGACAGGTGTAGTAAACCCATAACAGAATAAGCACTACAGAAGATGCCCCACCATAAACTGAAGCAGGATCACTTTGGCCAAAATAAAATCCTATCAAATATTCACCAATTAGAAAAAGAATAGTAGTTAACGCTGCCCCGTAGAACGTTGTTCTCCATTTAATATGAATATCTGGCAGCAGCCTGAAAATAGAAGCGAAAAGCGAGGTAATAAAAAGGAACGAAATCAGGAAATTAGCTGCACTCACCATAAAAGTTGTAATATTTGGCACATACTCCTGTATTTCATCCTGAACTATACTTAGCACCGCTGAAATAATAAGAGAAATTAGCATTAAAAGGCCAATTACCAGTACCATCCCTAAAGAAATAACCCGGTCCAGGACAATCCTACCGAAATTCACTTTTTTAGCGGCAACATTCCAGATATTGTTCATGGCCATCTTAAGCTGAAAAAAAACTCCTGTTGCGCCAAATAAAAGAAAAAGAATACCGAATATAATGGCAAAGGTGGAGCGCTCTGTAAGAGCAGCATTCGATACCATACTTTCAATAGCATTAGCCGACTCGGAGCCTATAAAAGAAGCTATCTCATTAGTAATTTTTCCCTGAACAAAAGCCCTTCCGAAAAAATAACCAACAACAGTTACTACTATAATCAATAAAGACGGAAGGGAAAACAGGGCGTAATATGCAATGGTGGCAGCACGGGCATAAGGCTCGTTCCTGTTCCAGCTCACATAAGCCTCTTTTAAAAGCTTCCATAATGTCTTCAAAGATTTTAGCATCTATAAGTATTTTTCCATGAGTATTTTTTTATGATGCATGGCATGGCCAACTACTATAAAACCTATTGCCCTTACACTGGCCGGTGCCCCGTTCATAGTTCCTCTTTGTTCAAGAACAGCTTCAGGAAAACTCCTGTACAGCTTTATTGTTGAATTTCTTACCGTTTCAAACTCCTTTTTAAAATCATTCAGGCTTCTGGCTGAAGCGAAGGAATTCTTAGCATATTCATCATGATCAAAGCCCGGTAAAGAGGTTTGATCTCCCCTGGCTATACAAAGTGCACGGTACTGGAAAATGCGCTCAACATCAATCAGGTGCTGCAATACTTCGGCTATGCTCCATTTTCCCTCTGCATAGCGGAACTTTAATTTTTCCGCAGAAATTTCTTCATTAAGAACCTGTAACAACTCCTTTTTATTTTCCTGAAATAATATCCCCAAAGACTGCTCTTTGGGGATGTTATTAATGTAGCCCTGATAAAATTCAAGGTATTCATCAGAATGTAAAGTGGTTACTTTCATTAAGCTGAATTTCTACTTGCATTTATATTACCATAAAGGGAACGGGTCACCATCTTTTCATAGATTTCCAGTAAGTCCTTGTTCCCATCGTTTTCCTGCAATTCCTGCACTTTTCTTAGGGCATGTTGCTGGATGGTGAGCAAAGGCAAAACAATATTTTCCCTTGCCTGTATAGAAGCGCGTCCTGCCGGCTGGTTTTCCATTAATTCCTTGTAACCAGTCACTTTAAGGATCATAGCTTTACTTCTTTTATATTCGGCATGAATGAGCTTCCAAAAATCACCAAATTCCTTATCATCCTGCATATAAGAAGTTAATTCAAAGAATGACTTGGTAAGACTCATCATACTGTTTTCCAATAAAGTTTTGAAGAAAATGGAATTATTGTACAATTGTATAACCTTATCCAGTTTTCCTTCCTTCTCATATTTTTTAATCGCTGTTCCCACTCCAAAGAATCCAGGAACATTCTGTTTAAGCTGGCTCCAGCTTCCTACAAAAGGTATGGCACGCAAATCCTTTAAATTTAGTTTAGCCGACTTGTTTCTCTTAGAAGGACGGCTTCCAATATTGGTCTTGGCGTAGTACTTAAGCGTACTCATTTTTTCCAGGTACGGAATAAACTTTTCATGTTGTTTAAAACCGGTATAGGTGTCGTAACTGATTTCCGCAAGATCGTTCATGGTGTTGCGGTCTTCTTCTGAAAGTTTGTTGGTGCCTTTACTGAAGATTTCATTAGAAACCCCTGAACTCAGCAACTGCTCCAGGTTATACCTGCAGGAATCCTGAGTACCAAAGTTGGAACTAATTGTTTGCCCCTGCACGGTAAGCTGAATTTCCTCATTTTCGATGCCAGGCCCAAGTGAAGCATAAAACTGGTGAGTTTTACCGCCTCCCCTTGCTGGTGGCCCTCCCCGTCCATCAAAGAAAATCACTTTTATCCCGTTTTTCCTGGATACTTCAGTAATCGCCTCTTTAGCTTTGTAAATACTCCAGTTCGCCATAAGGTAACCTCCATCTTTAGTACCATCGCTAAAGCCAAGCATAATAGTTTGCTTGTTATCCCTTCTTTTTAAATGTTCACTATAAACAGGATCATTATACAGCACCTCCATGGTTTTATGGGCAGATTGAAGATCTGGAACAGTTTCAAAAAGCGGAATAACATCTACGCTAGGCTTTTCCCATCCACAAGACCTTAGGAAGGCAAATGGAGTAAGAACTCCCTGAACAGACCCGCAATTACTTATAATATACCTGTTGGCTCCATTTTCACCATTTCTCTCCTGAATGGTCTGCATTGCGTACACAGATGAAATTGTAGATTTAGTAATCCCTTCTTCAAAATCATCAGGATTAAGTTTTCCCTGCGCATTTCGCAATACATCAATTTGCTCTTCAGGAGATAAGTCGTTGTAATTCTCCGGCAGGATTTTGGTTCCATTGGCATTGGTCACTTTAATAATTTCATCTAAAACTTCCTGGTGCACAGTGGCATCCTGACGAATGTCCAGCGTGGCAAAATAATAACCATAAAGGTTTACTTTATTAATGATATCATCTACTTCATCCAGGAACAAAGAATTATGTTTTTCAATTATTATCTGTTTAATCTGCTGAAGTTTAGATTTAAAATCTTCAAGTGAAAGTTGAAGCTCTTCTTCCCTCGAAACTGCTCCTTTATATAAAGCAGATTCTATTTCAGAAACAATTTCATCTATGCCTTCAAAAGTAATTCTTCGTTTAAGTTTTCTTATATCCCGGTAATAATTTAGTAAAATCGTACTTCTAAGCCTACGGGCTACCTTCAGGGTAATATCTGTGGTCACAAAAGGATTTCCGTCACGGTCTCCCCCAGGCCAGAACCCAAGATTGATTACCTGATTGCCCACATCTTCTCCTTCAAAAATATTCTGCTGAATATAATTGTAGATTTTGCTGGCGCTGTGATAGAAAACATTTTCAAAATACCAGATAAGGCTCACCGCTTCATCAAAAGGCGTGGGCTTCTCTTTATTGAAAAAAGGTGTTTTGCCTAACTGGGACAATAATTTTTTGATTCCGATAACGTCATTTTCCTGCACGGCTTTGTCAAGATCTGTAATAATGCCTAAAACGGCGCCCGGATAAAACTGCGTGGGATGGGCAGTTAATGTAGGACGGACTTTAAAGCGCTTTAAATAATCCCTTAATTCTTCGGTTTTATTTTTCGCTTCAGCTTCCTCCTTCACATTTCGCAGGGTTCCCCTTCCATCCATATTATTTACAATAGGAAAAGAGGCATCTTCAATAGCATCAAATAAAACCACCTGGCGTTCAATAAATTGTATAAAACGGAAAAGCAGGTTGTTCTTTTCTTCTTCGGTAGGATTTTGATGGTACTTTTTGAAAAAGCGCTCTACAATTTCAGAAGGATTTTTATTTTCCTTAAAACCTTCTTCGCAAACATCCTGAAATAAAGGCAATAAAGCCCCCGTTTTGCTAATGTCGCTGAATGGAAGGGTCAGGAAAATACTGTTATAAATCTGGTATTTTGCCAGTACACTTTCATTGAATCTGTCGAGTTTTGGTTCTCTATGCATAATCTTAGTTGGTGTTTGACTTAAATTTATTAAAAAACCCTTTATGCAAGTTAGCCTAAAGGGTTTTTATTAAAAGTTTAGGATAACTTTACATGTCCTGGAAAATGGAATGCATTAAACGCTTCTTATCGTTAATGCTTTCTTCCAGGGAAATCATAGTTTCTGTTCTGTAAACTCCCTCTATATCATCTAGTTGAAAAATTATATCTTTCGCATGCTGGGTGTTTCTAGCCCTAACTTTACAGAAGACATTAAATTTACCTGTAGTAACATGTGCCACTGTAACAAAAGGAATTTCATTAATACGTTCAAGAACGAATTTCGTTTGGGAAGTATTTTTCAAAAATACGCCTACATAAGCGATAAACGCGTAGCCCAATTTTTGATAATCCAGCGTAAGGGAAGAACCTATAATGATTCCCGCCTCTTCCATTTTTTTCACCCTTACATGAACGGTACCGGCAGAAATTAAAAGCTTTTTGGCGATATCGGTAAAGGGAGTCCTGGTATTCTCAATAAGCATATCGAGAATCTGGTGATCTGTGTCGTCTAATTTAAACTTGGCCATTTTTTCTAAACTTCTTTTTATATGAAATTCAAAAATAATACAAATTCATTGAAGTATTGATAAATTTTTCTGGAATTAATCAGGTTTCAGGTCTATTTCTCGTCCATTTAAGATTATTTTATTAACTACAACGTTTTCGGCTAGCCTATCCTCCCCTTCCTGTAGTGCAAATTCTTTTTCACAATCGATTTCCCGTAGCCCGTATTTTTTCATTTTCTCCCCAATTTTCTCTACTACGGGTGTAAAAATAATCTCTCCATTTTTCAATTCCTCCCGGTATTGTATGGCAACATCATAAATTTCCTCGTCACTTAACTTCACATTTTTTAACACGATGTCGTTGAAAAATTTTTGGTTCTCCGGAAGCTTACCGTAGTCATGATAATCAAATATTAAGTAATCTGATGAAGAAATATGATGAAGAGCTGCAACCAGCGCTGCAAAAACATATTTCCTGGTAATTTCCCGTTGATAATCGCCCGGATAGTGCCCTGCTTCAAAAAGAATTGTAGGCACTTCCTGACTCTGAAAGGTGTCTCCGGTACAGTTCAGGTTAAAAGCATCATCATAACGTCCAATCTGGCCGGGCAGTTCTTCTTTTAAATCAGCTGCCATAGCTGCTATAAGCTTCATGCTTTTTTTACGGCTTGGAAAAATCTGGCGTTGTTCCTCCATGGCAGGCGTAAGAAAGGACAAAGTTGCCGGCTTTGGAGCTGTTCCTGCTGTAAAAATGGTCCGCTGGTCGTGTAAGTTAAAGCAAAAATCGGGGGAAAACTTATCAAATTGTTCCCTTAAGATACGGCTCTCCACTTCTTCCAGGTTCTGCGCATCCCGGTTTAAATCCACGTTATTCGCATTCGCTCTGGTATAAGACCTCCCACCATCAGGATTGAGCATAGGGATAATCCATATCTGGCATTTTTCAAGGATTTCTTTTAAAACGGGAAATTCTTCCTTCCTCTGGAAAGCATTAAGAAGGTCAAAAACCGCTTTTGTGGTGGTGGTTTCATTACCATGCATTTGGGACCAGGCGAAGATTTTTGTTTTACCAGTTCCAAATTTAACTATAGAGATAGGTTCGCCCATCGCAGACTTACCTATTTTTTCAATAGTATAATATCCTGATAAAGTTTCAAGGACAGGACCAATATGGTCAAGATTGAGATACCTTCCTGAAATTTCTGAATTCTTTACCTGCGGATATTCCCGCATTAAATCTTGTAAATAAGCTGGATAATTTTTCATGTTTACAAAAGTAAATAATACATTTTTTACAAATGTAAACAGGTAAAACGTATGATCTTTGATACATTTGTAAACATTAAGTTGCAGAAGCTAAGGATAGCGCTAGGAATATTTCCATTCAGCTATTAAAATAAATACAAAATATTATTTACTAGTTATTTATGTTGTTTTACATGAAGTAATTGTTTATTGAAATAAGATCATTTACAAATGTAATTTGTGATGCTTATTCACTATATTTACATTTGTAAACCTATTAAAAAGTAAAATGAATTTACAATGGTAAACACTGAGCAGTTCGGGATACGACTAAATAAGATCCTGGAGTTTTACGATCTTTCTGCAGCTTCTTTTGCTGATAAAATTGAAGTGGGCCGGTCTTCTATTTCCCATATTCTCTCCGGAAGAAATAAACCCAGCCTCGATTTCGTCATGAAGATTGTAAAGACTTTTCCTGAAGTGGAATTGTACTGGCTTCTCAATGGAAAAGGAAAATTTCCTAAAGAAGACAAACAGGAACCTGTTTCTTCTTCCGCAGAAAAAAATAACCCTGCTCCTACAGGAGAAAGTATTCCTGAACAGCAAACAGCAAAATTAAATGAAGTAGCCTCCGCTCCTTCTACTATTATGAGCAGTAAGTCCAAACCCATAAAGAAAATCGTTATTTTTTATGAAGACGGGACATTTGACGCCTTTGAGAATTGACAATTCCTTCCAAAAGAAGTTACTTTGCAGTATGCGTAAACTTTTAATTATCTTTTGTTGCTCTTGCCTTTTTACGGCATGTTTCCAGCCCGAAAGGAACTGTGAAGATTACAGAACAGGTACTTTTGAATTTCAGTCTTACCTTAACGGGGAAATAGTTACTTCTCGTTTTATAAGAAACGATTCCATAGAAATTGATGAATTTCAGGGTTCTGCAGATACTTCCTCTGTACGCTGGATCAATGATTGTGAATATATCCTGAAGAACCTGCATCCAAAAAATAGGCAGGAAAGAAAACCTATACATATGAAGATCCTCACCACCAATAAGAATGGATATACGTTTGAGTATGGTGTGGTTGGGGAAACCCGAAGGGAAAAAGGCTCGGTAACAAAAGTGGACTGATTACATCCCTTTTTCCCGCAACAGTTTATTCTGCTCCTCCATTAGATCATTTAAATTGGAAAGCAGCTCAATATCTTTTGGAGTAACCACCGTTTTGTTTTTGGGATCCTCGGCTTTTTTCCTGAAACTGTTCATGAATTTCACCACTATAAAAATGGTCAGACCTATTATAAGAAAATCAATAAGGGACTGAATAAGAATTCCGTAGCCTATTGCAACTTCTTCTGCCGTAACTGCTCCATCTGCAGTGATAACAGCTTCTTTCAGGATTAATTTCTTATCGGTGTAATTTATTCCGCCGGTAAGGATACTTAAGGGAGGCATTACCACCTGTTTTACCAGGGCATCCACAACTTTATTGAAAGCGGTACCAATAATAATACCCACCGCCATGTCTATCATGTTGCCCTTTACGGCGAACTCCTTGAACTCTTTAAAAAATCCCATTATTCATCAAATAGTTTCGTCTGACTTTCTGAAGATGAAGATAAGGAATCTTTGTTTTCATCCTTTAGTTTTTCAGGACGTCTTTTCTCATCCAAAGTAGCCTCATCCTCCTGCATCTCCTGCTCTTCTTCATCATTCTCATCTTCCTCCTCAAAAGGCATAGGATCCAGAAGGTTTATTTGCTTCACTTTCTCTGTGGTTAATTGATTGCCCTGTGCTTTTATTCCTTTTATCGCGATAAATTCTTCAATATTAAGCTCCTCATTTGGCCGCTGGTCCTTTCCTCTCTGTTTGCCATATACAATCTCGGCCATTGGATAATAATCTGTGGAAACTACCTCCAAAAAGGATTTTTCATGATCGCTGATAAATTTTTCCTCTTTTTCAGGATGTTCAATAAGAAAACGCTTTACATAATACCGTTCCTTTTCCGGCTCCCAGTAAATGGCTGAAACTGGCTTTTTAGGATTCCATTTTTCCAGGATCACCATCTCTTCATCAAAACGGGTGGTAAGTTCGGGAACTATGGTTTTGGCCACTCCATCCTGGGTGATGATCAGCAAACGGTCCTCACCTTTAAATTCTCCGAGTAATTCTCCCCTTCCATCAACATTCAGCCTGTTCACTGTTTCATCAAACCAGATCCTTCGTGGTTTTAAAGTTGAAACTCCTTCTTCTTTAAGTTCTATTCTTTTTACTGAATATTTAGTGACGATGTTCCCTTTTACATTCCTGCCTTTAATCAGGATATCGGCAAAATCCATATCAAATTTTACTTTTCTGATGCTGCCTACCTGCCTGAGGAATACCGTAACCACTTCAGCTTCTCCATTAGGATTGGAAGAGAAATACATCACTTTGGAGTCCTTTTTTCCCTGGGTAAGATCGTATTCGCGATCGCGGGTAACTGATGTAACTGCAAACCTTTTTATATAAGTACTGCCGCCCTTTCCATCGCGGTAGATCATATTGTAAATGGTGCGCTTGTCCTTCTTCTTAAAGATGGCAACATGAATAATGTCTTTACCTATAAATGTCTTTGAGTCTACCTTGGTGACCATCATTTTACCATCTGCGGTAAAGCAAATCACATCATCAATATCCGAACAATCGGTAACATATTCGTCTTTTTTTAAAGCTGTTCCCACAAAACCTTCCTTTCGGTTTACATAAAGCTTGGTATTTCGAATTACCACTTTGGTGGCTTCGATATCTTCAAATAAACGCAGTTCTGTTTTGCGCTCTTTTCCTTTACCATAATCTTTTTTTAGCTTTTCAAAATAAGCCACTGCAAAATCCACAAGATTATCCAGATGGTGCTTTACCTTTGCGATCTGGTCTTCCAGCGCTTCAATTTTTTGCTGCGCCTTATCAATATCGAACTTGGAAATTCTTTTAATCCTTATTTCTGTAAGGCGCACGATATCTTCTTCGGTTACCGCCCTTTTAAGGTGCTTTATATGAGGTTTCAGGCCTTCATCAATCGCACGGATTACGCCTTCCCAGGTTTCTTCTTCTTCAATATCCCTGTAAATCCTGTTTTCAATAAAAATTCTTTCCAGAGAAGAAAAATGCCATTGTTCCTCCAGCTCATCCAGGGAAATTTCCAGTTCCCGCTTCAGCAAATGCAAAGTATGGTCTGTAGACCTGCGTAAAATTTCTGAAACCCCTAGAAAAACCGGCTTATTATCGATAATTACACAGCCCAGGGGCGAAATGGAATTTTCACATTGCGTAAAGGCAAAAAGGGCGTCTATGGTCTTATCCGGAGAAATATTTGTCGGCAGATGAATTAGTATTTCTACTTCAGCCGCGGTATTATCTTCAATCCGCTTGATCTTAATTTTCCCTTTATCATTTGCCTTAAGTATGGAATCTATAAGGCTTGTGGTGGTGGTACCATAAGGAATCTCGGTTATGGCCAGGGTATTTTTATCGTATTGCGAAATTTTAGCCCTTACGCGAACCCTGCCTCCGCGCATACCATCATTATAATCGGTAATATCAGCTTCGCCTCCTGTAGGAAAATCAGGAAAGAGCTTAAATCTTTTTCCTCTTAAATGCTTTATGGAGGCATCAATTAATTCATTGAAATTATGAGGAAGCACACGGGTGCTCAAGCCAACGGCAATCCCTTCAGCTCCCTGTGCCAGGAGCATCGGGAATTTAACCGGAAGGTTTACCGGTTCATTTTTTCTACCATCGTAAGAAAGCTGCCATTCGGTAAGTTTTGGATTAAACAAAACCTCCAGGGCAAACTTTGAAAGCCGGGCTTCAATATACCTGGGTGCCGCCGCACGGTCCCCGGTTAAAATATTTCCCCAGTTCCCCTGGGTATCAATAAGAATGTCTTTTTGCCCAATCTGTACCATGGCATCCCCAATACTGGCATCACCATGTGGATGGTACTGCATCGTATGCCCAACAATGTTGGCTACTTTATTATAGCGCCCATCATCCAGATCTTTCATGGAGTGCATAATACGGCGCTGCACAGGTTTAAAACCATCTTCTATAGCAGGTACAGCCCGTTCTAAAATTACATAGGATGCATAATCCAGAAACCAGTCCTTATACATCCCGGTTACCCGAATAAGCTCCTCTTTTGGTTGTTCAAATTGTTCTTCCTGAGCTCCTTCTTGGTTTTCTTCCATTAGGCGGTTGCTTTATTAGCGTTGTATTCCATTACCTTCTGAAGAGAGGCTACCATGCCTTTCTTCTTTTTTCTGCTTAAAAATGTAGTATTAAAGGTATATTTTCTATATCCCGATCTTCTCCTGGATTTAATATATATTGTTAATGATGAATAAATTCCGTAGTCACTAAACCGGAATTTCCCCAGCTTTCTCTTCGGAAATTCCGCCTTTTTTACCCGGTATTCCATGAATTTTGAGAAAAAGACGCCGTTGTTTTTAAAATTGAGCGTTTCTCCATCACTGTCAAAATCAAAGCTCTGCCCAATCCTGTGCACATAAAAACCTAATAATAAGGTACTGATATTGGGGACAAAATGGCTGAAATTTATTGGTTCATCTGAAGCCATGAGCTCTATGTTTACAAAAATATTGGTCACAAAAACTGCTACCAAAACAATATACATAGAGGGAACTATCTTAACCTCGTTTTTATTGGTAAACCTCATATCCCTAATTCTTCAACAAGATCAAGTTCCACTTTAAGGTTATCAATAATAAACTCCTGGCGGTCGGGAGTATTTTTACCCATATAAAAACTAAGCATTTCTTCAATGGACTTATCCTTGTCCAGCATAACGGGATCAAGCCGAATATCATCCCCGATAAAATGCACAAATTCATCGGGCGAAATTTCACCCAGTCCTTTAAACCTTGTGATTTCAACCTTTCCTGAAAGTTTTTGCACCGCCTGCTTACGTTCCATTTCGCTGTAACAGTAGATGGTTTCTTTTTTATTCCTTACGCGGAATAATGGTGTTTGCAGTATATATAAATGATTTTCCTTTATCAATTCAGGAAAAAACTGGAGAAAAAACGTGATCAGCAGCAACCGGATATGCATTCCATCCACATCGGCATCTGTAGCGATCACAATATTATTGTACCGAAGGTCTTCCATAGACTCTTCTATGTTCAGTGCAGCCTGCAGCAGGTTAAATTCCTCGTTTTCGTAAACAATTTTTTTACTAAGCCCGTAGCTGTTCAAAGGCTTTCCTTTTAAGCTGAAAACCGCCTGGGTATTCACATCCCTGGATTTGGTAATGGAACCACTGGCCGAATCCCCCTCGGTTATGAACAAAGTTGTTTCCAGGTAGCGCTCTTTATTGCTGTCTCCCAAATGGATACGGCAATCCCTTAATTTCTTATTGTGCAGACTGGCTTTTTTGGCCCTGTCTTTCGCGAGTTTTCTTATTCCTGAAAGATCTTTTCGCTCCCTTTCTGCCTGAAGAATTTTTCGCTGAAGTTGTTCTGCCGTTTCCGGGTTTTTGTGAAGGTAATTATCCAGGTTGCGCTTTACAAAATCATTGATGTACGTCCTTACCGTTGGCAAATCGCCGCCCATATCTGTAGAACCAAGTTTGGTTTTGGTCTGGCTTTCAAAAACCGGCTCCATCACTTTTATACTAATAGCGCCTACTACCGACTTACGGATATCGCTGGCATCATAATTTTTTCCGTAGAATTCCCTAACGGTTTTGACTATTGCTTCCCTGAAGGCCAGAAGATGCGTCCCTCCCTGTGAAGTATTCTGCCCGTTTACAAAAGAATGGTATTCTTCAGAATATTGTGATTTACTGTGTGTTATAGCAACTTCAATATCATTGCCCCGCATATGGATAATCGGGTACAATTGGTCATCTTCATTTATACTATCGCCCAAAAGGTCTTTTAGTCCGTTTTCAGAGTAAAATTTTTCGCCGTTATATACTATAGTCAGCCCCGGGTTGAGATAGACATAATTTTTGAGCATTTTTTCAATATACTCATTGCGGAATTTGTAATTTTTGAAGATTACTTCATCTGGCAAAAAAGTCACCTTGGTTCCCCTCCTGCGAGAAGTCTCTTCAAGGTGCTCCTGATTGGTAAGGTTTCCCTGCTCAAATTCGGCTGAAGCCGATTGCCCATCACGCGTGGATTCCACCCTAAAATAAGAAGAAAGTGCGTTCACCGCTTTGGTACCCACCCCATTAAGTCCCACAGATTTTTTAAAGGCGCGGGTATCGTATTTTCCCCCCGTATTCATCTTGGAAACTACATCTACCACCTTGCCCAGCGGAATTCCGCGCCCGTAGTCACGAACAATCACCCGCTGGTTCTGCACGGAAATTTCAATGGTTTTTCCGGCGCCCATCACAAATTCGTCAATACAGTTGTCCAGGACTTCTTTTAGCAGAATATAAATCCCGTCATCGGCACTGGAACCGTCCCCAAGCTTCCCGATATACATCCCGGGCCGCATCCTAATGTGCTCTTTCCAGTCTAACGACCGAATATTATCCTCGGTGTACTTTGTTTCCTCGCTCATATGTAGAAAATGGAGTTTGCAGCTAATATAAGGCTTAGCTGCAAAAATTGAAACCCTGGACGCACAAAGTAATTAACAAGATATTAGAAGTTAGAAACAAGAGGTGAGAAATTAGATATTAGAAGTTAGACATTTAGAATTTTGGATTTTCTCGCAGATAAAAAAGAAGTTATTTGCTCTCAGCTTTTTAACTACAAACTTTTCTTATATGAGAAATTTTGAATTTAACAAACTCCAAACTCTCCACTCCTCCTCCGCAGATCGCAGATTTAGGAGCAGAATTTCTATCCAACTCTGAACTCTAAACTTCGAACTAATAACTACACGTTAAACCTAAAGTGCATCACATCCCCGTCCTTCACTAAATACTCTTTCCCTTCCACGCGCATTTTACCGGCTTCTTTTACTTTTGCTTCACTGCCGTAATTTTCATAATCTTCATAAGAAATTACTTCCGCGCGAATAAAACCTTTTTCAAAATCGGTGTGAATAACCCCGGCAGCCTGTGGAGCGGTTGCGCCAACGGGAATGGTCCAGGCCCTTACTTCTTTCTCTCCTGCCGTAAAATAAGTTTGTAAATTCAGTAAACTATAAGCCCCTCGAATCAGTTTAGCCGATCCCGGCTCGTCCAGGCCTATATCCTGAAGGAACATCTGGCGTTCTTCAAAATCATCTAGTTCAGTAATATCGGCTTCAGTTCCCACGGCAAGTACCAAAACCTCGGCATTTTCATCTTTAACCGCCTCACGAACCCTTTCTACATGTGCATTGCCGTTAACTGCTGAACCTTCTTCAACATTGCACACATACATCACCGGCTTATCGGTTATAAACTGCAGCGGTTTTACAAAGTCCTTATGCTCGTCTTCAGAAAAATCTATCGCCCTAACCGATTTTCCTGCTTCCAGGCCTTGTTTCAGTTTTAAAAGCACGGCTTCCTCTTTTTGAGCTTCTTTATTGCCCGTTTTTGCGGCTCTTTTTACCTTATCCAGCTTTTTTTCTACGGTTTCCAGATCTTTAAGCTGAAGCTCCATATCGATGGTTTCTTTATCTCTGATTGGATCTATAGAACCATCCACATGCACAATATTGTCATTTTCAAAGCATCTCAAAACATGCAGGATAGCATCGGTCTCCCTGATGTTTCCCAAAAACTGGTTTCCTAAACCTTCCCCTTTACTGGCTCCTTTTACCAGCCCGGCAATATCCACTATTTCCACAGTGGCCGGCTGTACGCGTTCAGGATGCACAAGTTCTTCAAGCTTCTGAAGTCTTGGGTCAGGAACATTCACCACCCCTATATTTGGTTCTATGGTACAAAACGGAAAGTTTGCACTTTGCGCTTTGGCATTAGACAAACAATTAAAGAGCGTTGATTTTCCAACATTAGGTAATCCTACAATTCCGGCTTTCATATTTCAAGTTTTGATGCACTGATTTTTGCGGCTGCAAAGATAGGAATAAGAACTGAGAAAAATATAGTTCAAAGTTCTGGGTTTGGGTTTCGGAGTTAAGAATTCGGAATTAGGAGTTTGGGATTTGGATTCCAGGTTCGGAGTTTTTCTGCGGTAATCTGTGTGATCTGCGGGGGAAGTATTGGAAAGTGGAGACTTCGGAGTTGAGGGATTGAGGTGGTGATTTTCTGCAGAAGAATTGGTGGAGAGAGGAAAGTGGAACTTTTTTTTACATCTGAAAGTCTTTCCAAATAAATGAAAAACATTCGTGTATTCGTGGTGTAAGCTGGAGGAATAAGAATCCCATCTTTTCTGATCTTCGTCAGTTCTCGGCTTATTTTAGAGGATTTTAACCCGTGGTTCAGAAGCATTGTTTTTATTTCGCCTTAATTTTGTATCACAAATTTACATACCATGAACAAAGGACTTTATATCGCCACGCTGGAATCGCACAGCGGAAAATCCATGCTTTCCCTGGGACTAATGCGTACGCTTCTTGGAAAAACAGTTAAAGTAGGATATTTCAGGCCTATTATTAATGATATGCCTGAAGGAAAAAGAGATAATCATATAGATACAATTCTAAGTTATTTTGACCTTTCCCTTCCTTATGAAGATGCCTACGCCTTTAAGCGCAGTGAGGTTATTCAGAAAAGAAACGAAGGGAAATCGGGGGAAATTATTGACGTTATCATCAGGAAATATAAGAAACTGGAGGAGGAATATGATTTTGTGCTGGTAGAAGGAAGCGATTTTTCCGGCGAAGGCAGCGTGTTTGAGTTTGATGTAAATGTGATTACCGCCAGAAACCTGGGGATTCCCGTGGTGATAATTGCCAGCGGCCAGTATAAAAGCTGGGAAGAGCACCTGGGAAGCCTTCAAATGGCATATAATCAGTTTGTGGACAAGGATGTGGACGTAATCGCTATGGTAAGCAACAAAATACAGGTAGAAAACCTTGATGCTGCCAAAGAGAATATGCGCAAGTTCCTGCCTGACGATATTGATGTTTTCGCCATTCCGCTTATCGAAACACTTAATAATCCCACACTTAAGGAAATTGTTCAGGCCCTGGAAGGAAAAATCCTTTTTGGCGAAGATTTTCTGGATAACCAAACGGGTAATTTCGGAGTGGGTGCCATGCAGCTCAGGAATTACCTCACTACTCTCAAAAATGAAAGCCTGGTAATAACGCCCGGGGATCGCGCCGATATAATTCTTGGAGCACTTCAGGCCAATATTTCCAGTAATTACCCCAGGATCTCGGGAATAATCCTAACGGGCGGATTAACACCGGAACCTTCCATTTTGAAATTAATTGAAGGACTTTCAGAAATTGTTCCTATTATTTCTGTTGAAGACGGCACCTTTAGCGTCACCAACAGGGTTGGCGCGATAAAATCGAATATTTATGCCGATAGTATTCAGAAAATAGAAACTACCATCAGCACGTTTGAGCGTTACGTTTCTTTTGATCCACTGGTGGAAAGGCTTATCAATTTTGAACCTCATGGCATCACTCCCCGTATGTTCCAGTACGGACTGGTAAAAAGGGCGCAGCAAAGCAAGAAACATATTGTACTTCCGGAAGGTACAGATGACCGTATTCTTATTGCGGCTTCCCGCCTTATGGCCATAGATATTGTAGATATTACGCTGTTGGGGGATGTTGAAGTAATTAAGCAGAAACTGATGAAGCTGGGGCTAAACCTCGACCTGGAAAAAGTAAATATTATAAATCCTGCAAAATCAGAATATTTTCAGGAATATGCTGAAACGCTCTATGAACTAAGAAAACATAAAGGTGTAAACCTGGATATGGCAAGGGACTGGATGAGTGATGTTTCCTATTACGGCACGATGATGATCTATAAAGGCCATGCTGACGGCATGGTTTCCGGTGCTGCCCATACCACCCAGCATACCATAAGGCCCGCACTACAGTTTATTAAGACAAAGCCCGGAGTTTCAGTGGTTTCTTCAGTATTTTTCATGTGCCTGGAAGATCGTGTTTCTGTTTTTGGGGATTGTGCGATCAATCCGAATCCTACTGCGGAAGAGCTCGCTGAAATCACTATTTCTTCCGCGGAAAGTTGTTTCGCCTTCGGGATTGATCCAAAAATAGCCATGCTCTCCTACTCTTCCGGAACTTCAGGAAAAGGAGCCGATGTAGATCGCGTGCGCCAGGCTACCGAAATTGTAAAAAACAAACGTCCCGATCTAAAAATTGAAGGGCCTATTCAATATGACGCGGCTGTGGACATTAGTGTGGGAAAAAGCAAGCTGCCTGATTCTGAAGTTGCCGGACAGGCTAACCTGCTTATTTTCCCAGATTTGAATACCGGGAACAACACCTATAAGGCGGTACAACGGGAAACCGGCGCGCTGGCAATCGGGCCAATGTTGCAGGGATTAAATAAACCGGTAAACGACCTTAGCCGAGGCTGTACGGTAGACGATGTTTTTAATACGGTAATTTTAACCGCTATCCAGGCGCAGGGAATCTAGTGAAGTACGAGGTTAGAGGTTGGAAGTTTGAAGCTGGAAGTTGGAAGTTGGAAGTTGGAAGTTTTAATGAGAATAGAATTCTTAAAAGTAATAAAAGCTCCCCTACTATTTAAGGAGGGATGGCCGAAGGCCGGGGTGGTGGTTTGAAGTTAGAATTTAGAAGTAGGAAATACGAATTATTAAAAGAAAAATACGAAACATTAAAACTTAAAGCTTAATATTTAAACCTTATAGCTTCTTGAAAACGCTCCCCTACTTTCAAGGAGGGGTGGCCGAAGGCCGGGGTGGTTGTTTGAGGTTAGAATTTAAAAGTAGGAAGTACGAAATATTAAAAGAGAAATACGATAAATTAAAACTTAATTCTTATTACTTAAAGCTTATAGCTTTTTAAAAACGCTCCCCTGCTTTTCAAGGAGGGGTGGCCGAAGGCCGGGGTGGTGGTTTGAAGTTAGAGTTTAGAAGTAGAAAATACGAAACATAAAGCTTAACGTCCATAGCTTAAATCCATATTTGCAGCACAATAGTTCAGGAATATAATTCAACAGAAATACATAATATTATAGAATGAAAAACATACTCGTAATAAACTCAGGAAGTTCTTCTTTGAAATTTCAGCTTATACAAATACCTTCAGAAACAGTTCTCGCTTCCGGGCTGGTGGAACGTATAGGACTGGAAGGTGCAAAACTTCATTATAAAACGAAAAATTTTTCAGGTTCCAGGGAATTCGCAGTCCCCAATCATGCCGTAGCCCTAAAAGCGGTGACAGATATGCTGCTGGACAATGAAAAGGGTGTTGTTAAAAACCCGGAAGAAATCAGTGCGATTGGGCATCGCGTGGTGCATGGCGGCAATACTTTTTCTAAAACCACAGTTATCGATGAAAAAGTAAAAAAAGCGATCAAGAATTTATTTTCCCTCGCGCCGCTTCATAATCCCCCGAATCTCAAGGGCATAGAAGTTGCCGAAAAACTTTTTCCTGATGCCCCACAGGTGGCAGTATTTGATACCGCTTTTCACAGCAGTATTCCGGAGAAAGCCAGCAAATATGCCATTCCAGATAAGTTTTATGAAAAAGAGCATATTCAGCTCTACGGTTTTCATGGCACCAGCCATAAATATGTGACCGAAAATGCCCAAAATTACCTTCAGCAGGAAAAAGCTAAAATAATAAGTATCCATCTAGGCAACGGCTGTAGCATTACAGCCGTTAAAGACGGCAAAAGTATTGACCATTCCCTGGGTTTTGGGCCGGTTAACGGACTCATTATGGGAACTCGCAGCGGCGATATAGACCAGTCGGTTATTTTTTACATGGTTGAACAGTTGGGATATTCTATTCAGGAAGTAAGTGAAATTCTGCACCACAAAAGCGGGATGTACGGACTCACAGGCTACAGCGATCTAAGGGATATTGAAGCAGCAGCAGCCAGGGGAAATAAGCAATGTCAACTGGCCCTGGAAATGAACGCATACAGGATCAAAAAATATATTGGTGCTTATGCCGCTGCTATGAATGGAGTTGACGCCATTGTTTTTACTGCCGGAATTGGGGAAAACAGTAGCATGATTAGAAAAATGGTTTGTGCAGATATGGATTACTTCGGAATTAAACTGGATGAAAAACAAAACGAGCTGCGTTCAAAAGAAATCAGAAAGATAAGTTCCGAAAATTCTAAAGTAAAAATCCTGGTGGTGCCCACCAATGAAGAACTTGAAATTGCCAGGCAGGTAATGGAACTGGTTTCTTAGTTTGGAGTTTGAAGTTCGGAGTTTGGAATTTGTTTTATTTTGAATACTTATTTTAAATATTGAATGTTGAATTGGATTGGCTCTAATCATCCCTCTTCAATTGTTTATTCAAAATTTAGTCTGAACAGATTGAAGGCTCTTTCCTCTTTCCACTGCTCTGTTTTAAATATTAAATTATATATCATTTTCAATAATCCAGTTTCCATTATGCATTTTTGCCAGATGGAGCGCAGCCGGGAATTTCCTGACTCCGTTCATCGTGATTATAGAACCACCCGTAAATTTTTCCATTGTCACTTATCCATTGTCAATTGACCATTATCTATTTTTCCCAGCCGGAATAATATGGGATAAACAACCTTTCCTTTTTCCCCAAAGCTCTTTCTAAAATCCTCGGCAACAAGATCTACAGGATTCTTTCTATTGGTATTTTCATAATGTTTTACTGCAGACCAGGTTTTTAAATATCCCAGCAGCTGCTCCAGGCTCCATTCCAGTTCTAATTTGAATTCTGGAGTTGCGATCTCGGTGAACGGGAAAGGAATGGTTTTATAGTCTTCATCGAGGTATTTTCTTTCCGGGTCCCAGTAAGGATCTGTAATATTGCGGTAAAAATGATTAATGATTTTATTGGTTTCGGCATCGCAGCTAAAAAGTCCGTAGCCCATCACGGCTATTAGTCCGCCGGGTTTCAATACTCGTTTTACTTCAGCGTAAAATTTGTCAAAATCAAACCAGTGTATGGCTTGGGCCACGGTAACTAGATCGAAATAATTATCTGGAAAATCTGTTTTTTCGGCGGGTTGTTTTGAATAGATGATATTTTGCTTTCGCACCGCGTTTTCCAGCTGCTGTTCACTAATATCAGTCGCATAGACTTCTTCAAAGAATTTCGCCAGCTCTCCCGCCACCTGTCCGTTTCCCGTGCCGCAGTCCCAGGCGCGATAAGTAGCATCAAGATTCTTTTTAAGGAATTTATATAATTCAGCCGGATAAGTGGGACGGAATTTAGCGTATTGCTCTGATTTGGTAGAGAAATTATCTTTCATAGCCTGCCGTTTGTCTAAAATTAAGAAAAGCTATAGGATTTTTTAAGAAATATTATTAACTATGTTCTTCCCTCCTATAGATTCCCTACGATTTCTGAGAGGAAATTTTTTAGCAGATATACTTCAAAAAGAAAAAGGTGATAGAAAAACTACCACCTTAAATGTTTTCACAACGGAATAATCCTTATTGTGAATTGCTTCAAAATTGTAAAACGAAGATAATAAAATATTTTAAATGAAAAGAATATTAGGATTGGATTTGGGAACAACTTCCATCGGATGGGCCTTAGTTAACGAGGCTGAAACCGAAAACGAAGAATCAGCGATAATTAAAACTGGTGTTCGTGTCGTTCCGCTTTCTACTGATGAACAACAAAGCTTTGAGAAAGGGCAAAGTATTACCATTAATGCTGATCGTACTTTAAAAAGAGGAATGCGTAGAAACCTTCAGCGGTACAAAATGCGCCGGGCAGCCGTTATTAAAATATTAAATAGGATCAATTTCATCACACAAGAAACGCCACTTGCCGAAACAGAAAATAATTCAACTTTTTCAACTTATCAATCACGTGCAAAAGCTCCTAAGGAAAAAGTATCCAAAGAGGAATTTGCCCGTGTCCTTTTAATGATCAATAAAAAAAGAGGATATAAAAGCAGCAGAAAGGCAAATAATGAAGAAGAAGGGCAGTTGATTGATGGTATGGCAGTTGCCAAAATCCTTTATCACGAAAATATTACTCCAGGCCAATATTCATATCAATTATTAAAAGAAGAAAAAAAAGTTTTACCTGATTATTATCGCTCCGATCTTCAAGATGAATTTGACAAAATTTGGGAATATCAAAAACAGTTTTATCCAGAAATTTTAACAGAAATACAATTAGAAGAATTAAAAGGGAAAAACAAAACGGCTACCTCAAATTATTTTGAAAAAAATTTAGGTATTGCTCGTGCCGAAAATAAAGGCACAGACAAAAGACTACAGCATTATGAGTGGAGAAATAACGCTATAGCTGAAAAATTAGACATTACCGAAATTGCTTTTATTCTTACCGAAATTAATAATCAAATTAATCAATCCAGTGGTTATCTGGGAGCGATAAGTGACCGTAGTAAAGAATTATTTTTTAATGATCTTACCGTTGGGCAATATTTATACAATCAACTTAGAGAAAATCCTCACGCATCTTTAAAAAATCAGGTTTTTTACCGTCAGGATTATATGGATGAATTTGATGCGATATGGAAAGAACAAGCCAGGCATTATCCTGAATTGACTGAAACAATACGTGAAGAATTAAGGAATATCACCATCTTTTATCAACGTCGTTTAAAATCTCAAAAAGGCTTAATTAATATTTGTGAATTTGAAGGAATAGAAAGGGTGGTAAATATTGACGGAGAATTGAAGAAAAAATTGATTGGACCACGCGTAGCTCCCAAATCTTCACCTGTTTTTCAGGAATTTAAGATTTGGCAAAATATCAATGCTATTCGCATAACCAAGAAGAATAGCTATTTAGAAGCATATGAATTAGATGAAGACACCAAACAGTTACTTTTTGAAGAACTGGACTGGATAGATAAAATGACCGATAATCAGTTTTTAAAATGGGTGTTTAAAAATTCTGAAAACAATCCAAAAGATTGGAAACTCAATTTTAAACACTTGGAAGGTAATCGAACCAATGCGGCCTTACTGGAAGTTTATAAAAAAATAGTAGTAAATGAAGGCCATGAAATTGATCTTAAGAAATTATCTTCTTCAGAAACCATTCAAAATATAAAAGACTGTTTTAAAGTTATCGGAATCAATCAGGACATTCTTGATTTTAATAATGAATTGCCCGGAAATGATTTCGTTAAGCAACCATCTTATGAACTTTGGCATTTGCTCTATTCTTATGAAGATGATAATTCTCCAAATGGTACAGATTCTTTACTTGAAAAGCTTCAGGAGAAATTTGGATTTCAGGAAAAACACTCCCGTTTACTTGCCAGAGTAACTTTTCAAAAGGATTATGGAAACCTTAGTGTACGTGCAATGCGAAAAATGCTTCCTTATTTAAAAGACGGGGCATTATATGATGAAGCATGTTCAAAAGCCGGATATAATCATTCCAATTCCATTACAAAACCAGAGAATGCAGAGCGCAAATTAAAATCAGAATTGGAAATTCTCAAGAAAAACAGTCTGCGCAATCCGGTAGTTGAGAAGATTCTAAACCAGATGATCAATTTAGTAAATACCATTCTAAAAGATCCTCAATTAGGCAAACCTGATGAAATACGGATAGAACTGGCACGTGAGTTAAAAAAGACTGCTCAGCAACGTAACGAAATGACTAAACAGATAGGTAAAGTCACTAAAGAATATGAAGCGATACGAGCTTTACTGAAAAAGGAATTTGGGCTTCCTTACGTAAGTCGCAAAGATTTAATCAAATACAGGTTATACAAAGAATTAAAAGCCACTGGATATAAAACGCTCTATTCAGGCACTTATGTAAAACCGGAAGAACTTTTTACCAATAAATTTGATGTAGAACATATTATTCCACAGTCGCTATTATTTGATGATTCTTTTTCTAACAAAACGTTGGAACTACGCGATATAAACCTAGAAAAAGGAAATGAAACTGCCTATGATTATTGTGAACGTAAAGGATGGCTAAACGACTTTAAAAAGCGCGTAGAAGAAGTTTATTCTGTAGGGGATATAAAATATATGAACCGCAAAAAGCTTTTGATGACTAAAGCGGAAATCCCCGATGGATTTTTAAATCGGGATTTGGGGAATTCTGCCTATATCGCCCGCAAATCTGCGCAAATTCTTTTGGAAATTACACGTCATATTACCCTCACTTCAGGAACCATTACCTCAAAACTTCGTGAAGATTGGGAATTGATCGATGTACTTAAAGAATTGAACTTTGAAAAATACAAAACTTTAGGCCTTACTTATTCAATAGAAAATCGCCACGGCAAAGAATTGACCCGTATTGCAGAATGGACAAAGCGGAATGACCACCGGCACCACGCAATGGATGCCATAACCGTAGCTTTTACCCGCCCGGTATTTATTCAATATTTAAATAATATGAATGCGGAAAGCATAAAAGAAGGTTCCTTTTATGGAATCAAAGAAAAATATACCTATCGGGCTAAAGAAGGCGGAAGACGATTTGTAAAACCATTTGAAAACATCAGAGAAGAAGCTAAGAGACATTTAGAATCTATATTGGTCTCTCACAAAGCTAAAAACAAGGTCGTTACTAAAAACAAGAATAAAATAAAAATAAAAGGGAAAGGCAATTTTAAAATTAAGACAGAGCTTACGCCAAGAGGTCAGTTACACAAAGAAACTATTTATGGAAATGCTAAAAAATATAGTACTAAACTTGAAAAAATAGGCGGAAGTTTTGATCAGGATAAAATTGCAACCGTAGCAAAAAAGAAATACCGGGAAGCATTACAGAAGCGTTTAGCTGAATTTGAGAATAACCCAAAAAAAGCTTTTACCGGAAAAAATATTTTAGCTAAAAATCCAATCCCACTTAGTGATAAAGGAGCTGTAGTGCCTGAAAAAGTAAAAACTGTTCAGTTGGAAAATCAATATACGATTCGAAAAGAAATTACACCTGATTTAAAAATTGATAAAGTTATTAATGTTGGTGTACAAAAAGTGCTTCAAAAGCGATTAAAGAAATTTAACGGAAATGCTAAAGAAGCTTTTTCAGATCTTGATGAAAATCCTATCTGGTTAAATGAAGAAAAGCAAATTCCTTTAAAAAGTGTGACTATTTCAGGAATAAACAACGCAGAGGCATTACATACCGCTAAAGATCACTTAGGAAATGAGATCACAGATGATAACGGGAATACTATTCCGGTTGATTATGTAAGCACCGGAAATAATCATCACGTGGCAATCTACCAGGATAAAAAAGGGAATCTCCAAGAGGAGGTCGTTTCATTTTATGAAGCTGTGATTCGTAAAAATCAAGGATTGACAATTATTCAAAAAGAACACCCTAAAGGTTGGAAATTTTTATTTACTATGAAGCAAAATGAAATGTTTGTTTTCCCTTCAGAAGATTTTAATCCGGAAGAAATTGATTTGCTGGATCCTGACAATAAATCAGAAATAAGCAAGCATTTATTTAGAGTGCAAAAATTTGGGACAAAAGACTATTGGTTTAGACATCATTTGGAAACACAATTAAAAGATGAGAATAGCCTTCGAAATGTTACATATTATAGAATGAGAAATCCAAATTCAATCCAAAATATATTAAAAGTACGACTAAATCATGTGGGTGATATTGTTAGAGTTGGAGAATATTAAAAGTCTAAAAAATGATCAAACGCACCCTCTTTTTCGGCAATCCGGCTTACCTCAGCACAAAGAATGAGCAACTGGTTATTTCCTTTCCGGAAGAGGAAAAAGAAGATAAAACCGAGCCAATAGAAGATATAGGAATGCTGGTCCTCGAAAACCCGCAGATCACCCTTACCAATGGACTGATTACTAAATTGATACAGAACAAAACGGCTGTTGTGAATTGCGACAAGCAACACCTTCCCTGTTCCCTGCTTCAGCCCCTCGTAGGCCATACCGAACAAACGGAACGTTTTGCCAACCAGTTAAATGCCAGCCTACCGCTAAAGAAGAACCTCTGGCAACAAACCGTAAGTGCTAAGATTGCTAACCAGGCCAATCACCTGTTCCGTCGTGGCAAAAATCATAAAAAATTGGCAAGATGGGCGAATGAAGTTAGAAGTGGCGATAATGAAAATCATGAGGCCATAGCCGCGGCTCACTACTGGCAAAACTTATTTGAGATTGAAGGTTTTAGCCGGTATCGCAATGGCATTCCACCCAACAACCTGCTAAATTACGGATATGCGATCTTAAGGGCAGTAACGGCAAGAGCCTTAATTAGTTCTGGCATGTTGCCTGGGGTTGGCATTTTTCATCATAACAAATATAACGCCTTTGCCCTGGCCGATGATATTATGGAGCCTTACCGCATCTACGTTGACGACCTGGTGTATGAAATTGTGAGTACTGGTGAAGACATTGAAGAATTGAACACTTTTCTAAAAAGCCAGCTTTTACAAATCCCTGCAATGGATGTGGTAATCGATGATAAGATGAGTCCGCTTATGGTGGCCATGAGCCGCACCACCAATTCACTGCAGGAATGTTTTGCAGGAATGAGCCGGAAGATTTTATATCCGGTATATGATTAAGTGCTTAGTTACAGCCTTTAAGGCGGCCATTTACCGACCAATTGAGATGGGGAGATAGAAACTGTCGTTTCGATACAGCCGCTTCGGCGGCCACTCAGCGACTAAGCTAAGGTGGCTGAGTGATTTTCGGCAGAAAATCGTACCGAAGCCACCGGAATAAATAGTTATTGATAAATTATCAAAATGGCTAAAGGATATATGTACATAGTGGTATGTAGTGATGGTTCATATTACACAGGGAGTACCAAATTCTTGAAAAAAGGTTACAACATAATAACGGAACAGGAGCACGACATACAGCTAAAAGATTACCAGTTGAATTATTATATTATGAAGAATATTGCAGGATAGACGAAGCTTTTTGCCGTGAAAAACAAATACAGGGCTGGAGTAGAAAGGAAAAGGAAGCATTGATGAGGGGAGAAACTGAATTGCTGCCCAAACTGGCCAAAAAAGTATTTTCAAAGAAAGATTAAATATATAGTGGAACTTTCAATTAGGGAAGGTGGTTTCGATAAAGCCGCTCAGACGGCTATTCAACGACCACCCTAAGGTGGCTGAATGATCCTAGGTACAAAATTATGCCGATAACATTGGGACCTGTGCCAGGTGGCTGTGAGTGATTTTCGGTAGAAAATCGTACCGAAGCCACCGGAACTGGAATTTTTATTACATAAAACATTAACATGAAAGATCGATTTTCACGTTTAAACCAATACAGAAGCATGTGGGTACTTGTATTTTTTGATTTGCCAACTGAAACTCGTAAAGAAAGGAAGGCTGCAACCCGTTTTAGAAAAAATCTTCTGGATGACGGTTTCGGGATGTTCCAGTTCTCAATTTACACCCGCTTTTGCCCAAGCAGGGAAAACGCGGAAGTGCATATAAAAAGAACACAACGAGCGCTGCCAAAAAAAGGTAAGATATGTATTATGCAAATTACCGATAAACAATTTGGAATGATGCAGTTATACCACGGGCAGGAAGAAACAGTAGCGGAACAACCTGTCCAGCAACTGGAACTTTTTTAAGAGTAAGTAATGCCGTAGAATCATGTTGTCCAGGATAAAAATTATGAGGTCGAGCAAAGTTGAGTCCTCATTTTTCTTCTTTATTTTTTAATCCTGACATAACACCTAAAAAACAGGATACCAGCTTTTTATGGCGGGTATCCTGTGAATCTTAGCTAAAAATACAATTCTGAAAGCAATTCACAACAACGTACATACGGCATTGGCAAAAGTTGCTCCTGTGAATCTTAGCTAAAAATACAATTCTGAAAGCAATTCACAACCAGGGAACTGAAGCCGAATGGATCGCCAGCCCTGTGAATCTTAGCTAAAAATACAATTCTGAAAGCAATTCACAACGCAGGTGGACGCCGGGCATGTATTTGCCGACCTGTGAATCTTAGCTAAAAATACAATTCTGAAAGCAATTCACAACGCCTAAAAGCTTGTCAATCCAATTGCTCATCCTGTGAATCTTAGCTAAAAATACAATTCTGAAAGCAATTCACAACTACTTAAGAGGTTCATCGTAATTATTAATCCCTGTGAATCTTAGCTAAAAATACAATTCTGAAAGCAATTCACAACGTGCTTATTGTGAAATTTGTGAAGCCGGGGCCTGTGAATCTTAGCTAAAAATACAATTCTGAAAGCAATTCACAACTTATAGAGCTTCATCTTTTCCGCTTCATAACCTGTGAATCTTAGCTAAAAATACAATTCTGAAAGCAATTCACAACCCGGTGAAGATAATACTTTCTCATAATAGACCTGTGAATCTTAGCTAAAAATACAATTCTGAAAGCAATTCACAACGTTACTAAATAGTTCAAAGTGGCAATGAGTCCTGTGAATCACCATTCTACTACCACTTTGGCAACTTCTTTACCGGCCCAATAACCACGTCACTAATTTTCCAGGAGTAGTCATAAATTTTTTCGTATGCTTCTTCAAGTTTTTCCGTATCCACAGTGGTTTTTGGCACCACTGCGATTTCTCCCATAAATACCTGGCCGTCTTCCCTAAACCTTACATTTGCGTCCTTTACCCAGTCCCAGGAAAGTACAAGGTCTTTTATTTCATTTATTAAAGGCACTTCTTTTTCTTCCTTCAAGGTAACCGGGCTGCGGTCCATCAAATCTGTTACCGCTGTGGAAACGTAGTTAATTCCATCTTTTAAGACCGAAATAGAAATAAACAAAGCTGCCACAGAGTCTGCCCACCACCAGCCTCCTCCTACTCCTATAATTCCCACAATAGCCGCGAAAGCAGTCATATAATCTGCCTTTTGGGCTTTCGCGTCGGTGTATAGAACTTTATTATGAAGGGTTTTGGCTTTAGGAAGTTTTTTGAACCCAAGAATCATGGAGGGCACAGAGCTGTATATAAGTGCAACTATCATCACCCATCCCATCCATATGCGTTCACCAAAGATAATGCGGTTACCTATTGTAGGGTGTTCAGTTTTTATTAATGACATAGAGGAATCGTAAATCATAAAAATCCCCATGCCCAACAATGCCGCGGCACCTATAAGGAACGAGATAGAAAACACTCTATGGTAGCCATACCGAAACCTGTCATTGGGCGCTTTGCTGTTTATATGTGTGGAAATAAGAAATGCCACTGAAGGCACCAGCCCAAGCACGTCTTCCAGCCAGGCAGATTTCATGGCCTGAGAAGACCCCATTACCAGGTACATTACAACCACCACGGAAATTAAATATATTACCGTTATCCATTCTATTTTTTTGGCAGACCTAAGATCGTCTTCAAGTTCTTTGGGAAGATGATAATCCTTTATACTTCTCATGGTTTATCTACTTTTTCCAAAATAAAACTCTCCAGTTGTTGCAGCAGTCGGTTTTCTCCTTTTGGAATAAAAAAAACGTGCTTCTTATCATACGGGGTAGTTAATCCCGCTTTCTTTTTCCAGATACTTTTTTTATCGAAGCCCCCGGCAATAATGTCAACTTCATATTTTTCCAGTTTCTCCACAAGGTCACTTTCAGAACCCTCTTCAATTTTCAGTTTAAGGTTTTCTCCCTTTGCGAAATCTTTTATGATTTTTATTTCACTTCCACCAATAGAACCATCTTCCCGGGTGACAAACGGCGGATTAACTATCGCACCAACCCTCAGCCTGTTTTCCTTTGCTTTTTCGAAGGAATGATGTGGATCTTTAGGATAATTGCATCCCGCAAAAGTCACAAATAATAGAAAATATAGCTTTTTCATAAACTTAAAATTACAAAAAGCTTTCTGCTGCTCCTGCTGTTGCAGGTTAAAATTTCCCTAAATGCAACACCTTACCTGCTTTACCAGAACCTCTTCTAAATTTTTCTTTTATTTTCTTAACAAAACGTTCATTTTACAATAATTTAAGATGGTTAATATTTCTAGAACTAAGCTGGTAAAATAGCATATCCGTCATCTGTAACTACATAATTAACAATACCTGAAAATTTTAACTAATATAATGTTAATACAACATTCTAATTTGCTATATTAGAGAGATTACACCTCTAAATACCTGTAGCTATGAAAACACTTAATTCAACTGCGTTCAGGAGCGTAACCATTATACTTTTGCTTCTGATTTTTTCCTTTTCGCCAGTCTTTTCTTTCGCTTTCCAACAGGAAAACCAAAAAAATTATACCGAGTATAAGGGTATGGTGGTGAATAGTGATAACGACGATCCTATTGCATCCGCTTTAATTTCCGTTAACCGGAGCAATATTTCCACCATTACAAATGCCGCCGGGGAATTTGTTTTGAAGGTTCCGGACAGCCTTGTTCCGGTAACTGTAAATGTTTCTTACCTCGGTTTTACCAGTAAGAACCTGCCATTGAGTTATTTTAAAGAAAACAACCGGGTGGAATTAATGGAATCTGTTGAAAAGCTTTCAGAAGTGAATATTTTTGATGCAAAAAATGCCCGGTCCCTGGTGCAGAAAATGCTCGCTCAGAAGGATGATAATTATATTACGGAGCAAACTTTAATGACTGCTTTTTACCGGGAAATTATTAAAAGACGCCGCACCAATGTTTCTCTGTCTGAAGCAGTAGTCAAAATCTATAAAACGCCACATAACTCCAGGAAAAAAGATCTTGTTTCAATCTACAAAGCCAGGAAAAGTACCGATTATGACAGATTGGATACATTGGCCCTTAAACTTAGAGGAGGGCCTTTCAACAGCCTTTACCTGGACCTGATAAAGTATACCGAATATGTCCTTAAACCTCAAATGCTGGAAACATATGAATTTAGTTTTGATGATCCTACAAAAATTGACGACCGTTATATCTACGTGGTGAATTTTGAAGAAATGGATAAATCCACTCCCTGGTATTACGGGCAATTATTTATTGATGCGGAAAGCCTCACCCTCGTTAGGGCAAAATACAAAATGGATGTTGATGACCGTGATTTGGCTACCAGGATGTTTGTCAAGAAAAAACCTGCAGGCTCAAAAGTGTATCCGGTAGATCTGTATTATGAAGTAGATTATGCCGAGAAAGATGGAAAGTGGCATTTTTCTTATGGCAATGCCACGATGGAATATGTGGTTAACTGGAAGAAAAAAATCTTCAATTCCCGTTATACCGTTAACAGTGAAATGGTTGTAACCGACTGGGAAAAATACAGTGACAGTGAATGGAAGAAAAATGTAGACATTATTGATCCCTATGTGGTAATGGCCGACGATGTTAGCGGATTTTATGACACGGAATTCTGGGGCAACAATAATATAATTGAACCTGAAAAGTCAATTCAAAACGCCATTGAGAAAATCAAGCGGAATATGAATAAAGAATAACCTTTCTTTTCAATTTGGATAAAGCCGCCTGTTACCTCTGGTAAAAGCGGCTTTTTTACTTCTGATAAAGGGCTCTTTTCAAGCTATTATTGAACCGGGATCCATAATAATTTTTCAGGAGCGGCTCTTTTTCCTTTTCTTCTTTTTAACCACAGGCTCCTTAAACCTGCCAAAAAGAATATTCTTTTCACGAAATTCTTTTGCACTTTCCACAGGAATTTCCTCCTGTTTTACTCTCCATGTCCAGTTGTTTTTAACAGTGCCGGGCGTATTCATAATAGCCTCTTCTCCAAGACCAATGAGATCCTGCAGTGGGAAAACAGCAACTTTAGAAACTGATTTCAACGCCATCTCATGCAATACCGTATGCACACTTTTCTTGTTGATTTTCTTTCCTGAGTATTGCTTCAGGTGTTTTTTAGCCGTTTTGTCTAAACTCTCATACCAGCCATGTGTGGTGTTATTATCATGAGTACCCGTGTAGACAATACTATGCGGTTTATGGTTAAAAGGCAGGTATGGGTTATCCGCTTTTTCTTCACCAAATGCGAAGTGCAGTACATTCATACCGGGAAAATTAAACCTTTCCAGCAGTTTATACACCGGCTCATCCAGAGACCCAAGATCTTCGGCTATAAATGGCATTTCCGGGAATTCTTTTTTAATGAGTCTGAAGAATTGGGTACCAGGTGTTTTTATCCATTTTCCATTGATGGCGGTTTCTTCTTCTGCCGGTACTTCCCAATAGGCAGAAAAAGCACGAAAATGATCCAATCTTACCACATCAAAAAGAAGTAAATTCTGTTTTAAGCGCTGCACCCACCAGTCAAAGTTATTTTGCTGAAGAATTTTCCAGTTGAAAACAGGGGTTCCCCAAAGCTGCCCGGTTTCACTGAAATAATCCGGTGGCACTCCGGAAACATGTGTTGGTTCTTTTTTCTCGTTCAGTTTGAAATATTCTGTGTGCGCCCAGCAATCGGCACTTTCATGGTTTACGTAAAAAGGAATATCGCCAATAAAGGAAATTTTATTCTGATGGGCGTATTTCACCAGGGCTTCCCACTGCTGAAAGAACAGGAACTGGAAGAATTTCTCTTTTTCTATTTCTTCAGCATAATCTTTATAGGCCTTTTTTATGGCCCGGTCTTCCCTACTTTTAATTTCTGAAGGCCAGGTTGTCCAGCCCCTTCCAAATTCTTTGGTAAAAACCTGAAAAAGGGCAAAATCCTCTAGCCACTGCCTGTGTTTATTACAAAATTTTTTAAATGTTGCAGAAGATGTTTTACTGATTTTATAATTTTTGAATGCCTGCTCCAGCAGGCCAACTTTATACTCTTCAACAGCCTTAAAATTGACCTTTTTACTGGAAGTTTTTTTAGGTTTGGAAACTTCATCTACATTTAAAAATTCCTGTTCCACCAGCAGCTGCGGACTTATTAAAAGGGGATTTCCCGCGAAGGCAGAGTAACTGCTGTATGGGGAATGGTAGTAAGCGGAATGGGTTGGGTTTAAAGGCAATAACTGCCAGTAATGATGCCCGGACTCTTTAAGGAAATTTACAAAATTATAGGCTGAAGGTCCCATATCCCCAATTCCATACCCGGAAGGCAGGGAAGTTATATGAAGTAAAATGCCGCTACTCCTCTTTAAATCCATATTAGTTTTTATTGATTAGAACCGCCACAGGAAAATTACCCAAAAGTTCATCTAAAGAAATTCTATTTCCTTCTGATTCTTCAGCGGTAAAAATATTAGTGAAAATTGCAGGTGCATCTTCAGGGAAATGTAAAAAAGATGATTTAAAGGCATTATAGTTTGGTTTAAAGGCTTCGTTATAAAGCCCATTTAAAAGTACAGGAGCCACCGTAACACTCCATATATTTTCAAATTTTCGGGCAAAAGCAATAATTTTATTTTCAAGCTGCCCTGAAATCTTTAGGGGAATATATTCCCCGTTTTCAAACAATTCAGCATTAGATTTCCTGTGAGTTAGCAATTTATGCAGAATGTAGAATTTGATCTTCCCACTTCCAAAATCTGAAGTAATTTTTTGAAGGTAATTTTTACTTTCTTCAGGTTTTAGTTTCTTTACCTCATTTAGATATTCTTTTCGCTCGTCATAATCCACCGGTCTCCTGTTATCGGGATCAACGTAGCTAAAATCCCATAATTCCGTACCCTGGTAAGTATCTGGCACTCCCGGAACAGTATTTTTCACACACACCTGCGCACAGGATTTTACAGTACCAAAAGCAGCTATTTTTTGCTGAAAAGGATCAAATGTATTTCTGAATTCCTGATGATCTATTGCCGTCTCCAAAAATTCAAAAACCGCATTTTCATGCTCTTCATTGGGGCTGGACCAGTTGGAATTTACCTTGGCTTCCCTCATCACCTTTTGCAGGTAATTTTTTGTTCGCTTTAAGAATTCTGCTTTCTTATAACTGCCAAAGGGAATTGCTCCAATTAATGCCTGATAAATAAAATATTCTTCGTTATCATCGGGAGCATTCCCGCTTTTGAGAGGTTTATTTATTTCCTTCCATTCCTTTACTTTCTGAAACCATTCCTTTGGAAATTCACTCAGCACGGCCAGTCTCATCCGGCTATCCTCCCCGCGTTTGGTATCGTGGGTGGCCGTGGCATTCATGACATGAGGAAAATTTGTTTGCTTTTCCAAAATCTTTTGATGGAATTCTTCAACAGAAATTCCAAAGTTTTCAGGAGAATCCCCCACTTCATTATGCAGAATCAGGCGGTTGTATATGTAAAAACTGGTATCTTCCACCCCTTTGGCCGCCAATGGACCACTAAACTGCTGGCAACGCTTTAGAAAATAAAGACTTTTCTCTTTATTACCGGCTTCACCTGTTAAGAGCGATTTGAGAAAAAGAAGCTCTTTTTCTAGTCCTTTTTCCCTTTCCAGGGCTTCCTGGCAGGCAGTATCGATAATTTCTATTTCTGAACTTTTTAATGGATATTCTTTGGGATAAATCCGGTAGATGGGAAAAGAGGCCAGAAATTCACTTAATGCTTCCTTAATATTATCTTCTTCTAAATCTTCAGCCAGTAAAGCTTCATCTTTAAGGTAAAGCATAAGATTATGAAGCTCCCCTCCCATTCTTTCCTTCAGGATAAAAAGTTTTTTCTCATAAACCATATCCTCATACTCCGGAACTTTAGAAGCTAATTTGTGATATTGTTCACTAAAAATCTTCTTATTCTCTGATGCTGTAAAAACATGATTTATCTGCGCCAAAAATTCGTAACCGCTGGTTCCCTGTACCGGCCATTCCACAGGTAGTTTTTCGTCAGCTTCAAGGATTTTTTCAACGATAAGATAAACCTCCCTACCGGCCAGATTTCTCAGCTTCTGAGTGTAAGCTTCAGGGTCAAAAAGCCCGTCTATATGGTCTACCCGAAGCCCATTTATCAAGCCTGCATCCAACATTTCTTTGATGAAGTAATGATAATTGTCAAAAACCTCCCCATTTTCCATGCTAAGGCAAATAAGGTCATTAATTGTAAAAAATCTGCGATAGTTAATTTCCCTTTCTGTAGTTTGCCAATGTACAGGTTTAAAATATTGTAACTCCAGGAAATTTTTAAGTTCTTGAGGATTATCATTAACTTCTTCAAGCCGTCTGGAAATAATTTTTTCCAGTTCCCTGTCTTTTTTAGCCTCTTTAAAAAATGTAGTTTTTAACTCCTGCCAGGATTCAGCTTTACCCGCAAAATTTTTAAACTTTTCATACCAGTTTTCCAAAGAAGTTTCCTTCAATATAAATTCGTAGGAACGTGCTGCAACAGGGTAGACGTGATCATAGTATTGTAGTACCAGCCCACCTTCATCTAATTTCAGCTTTAATTCTTTACCCTTAAGTATTTCCTCAAGTGGACCTCCAAGAAAAGGCGCCATTACTTTATTCCAGCCTTTGTACCCCCAGTTAATATCAAAAAAATTGTAATACCGGGAATCTGGCCCTAGTTCAAAAATATCGCGTAACCAGGGATTGCTGCTGTCAAAAGCCATGTGATTGGGAACAATGTCCTGGAGCCAGGTCATGCCCCGCTGATGTAATTCTTCTGTTATTTCCCTAAACTGCTCAAGTTTCCCTATTGCAGGATTTATGGTAAAAGGATCTACCACATCATAACCATGGGTGCTTCCTTTCCTTGCCTTAAAAAAAGGTGCGGAATAAATGGTGGAAACTCCTAACTGGTCCAGGTAATCCAGGATGCCGGTTAGATCTTCAAAGGTAAAATCTGGCGACATCTGTAATCTGTATGTCGAAACCGGTGTTTTCATACCTCCGTAAGGTTAAGGTTTCTGGTAAGGCGTAAAAACGACTCTTTCCAATCTTCTCTTTTAGAATCTTTCGAGACCCCTACCCGCGTGGCAGAATCCAGCTCTTCCTCCCGCATCCTGAAGACAATGTTCTGTGCTTCCCAGGTCTCGGGTTCCAGCGTACTTTCGTGCAGCAATTCTATAAATTCATTAATGCAGTTCATCAGGTCTATGTCACTTGGGTTTTCCTTAAGTTGCCTCATAAGCGAATTTAGGCGTTTATCACTAAGAAAACTCAGGGTAACAACATCAAGGTTTATAGAAATTTGCTTCGCAGAATGAATAAGAGACTTGAAATTATTCAGGTTAAAATCATCTTCCCGTAATACATTTCCTAATTTAGTATTTAAGGCGAGTTCTGCAGGCAGCCTGAGCCTGTTGGGCACCTTCATATGAATTTCCTTAAAGGTTTGCAACAGAGGGTAACTGTTCTCGTAAACCTGTTGAATGGCCCCTTCCGCGCCCTTCAGATTGGTTTCCATAACCAGCTCCATAATGCTTTGCTGCTCGTCCCGAAATAAATGCCAGAAGGAATAGTTGTGATTTCCGAAATAATTGTCCATCATATTGAAGATCTCATACACGTTCCCCTTCTGAAAAAATTCAGCAACATTATTATGTAATTCTTCCAGGGCTTCAGCTCCCATGTAAGGCCGCACTCCTCCAAATAAATGGTGATCGCCCATATGCAGGACAGCATAGGAAATATCTACTTTTTCCCAGGTAATATCGGAGCGGAATTCAGTTCTTCCTACCACCAGCTTTTGCTTTCCGGCTTCGTAAAAGTGCTGTTCTTTAGTAATTGCGCTAAAGTTATAAAGGCTAACCTCATCCGGAAAATCTTCAAACAGTGAAGAAACCGCGTAGTGGGCGCCAATACGAATCATATCCAGTGCCATGGGTTTCACATACTTGTCATAAGCTACTCTGGCCGACTTAAATTCAGGCATATTACTGGGCACTTTATCAAGATATTCTACAAAAGTATCCTCATAATTCTCGCCACTTATTTCTTCCGCCAACTGCACCGCCCGTTTGGCATAGAAGATATCCTGCATGGATTCTATGCCGGAAACCTCATCAAAGAACCAGCCGCAACTTGTGTACATTAACATCGTATGGTACTGCATTTCCAGCAGTTTTAGTAGCTTAACTTTTTCTTCCTCCTTTAAATTGCCGCCAAAACGTTGTTTTAAAAATGACTGTACATTCTTTTCGCTGCGATCCAGGATAACCTGTATATATTTATCCCTTACTTCCCATGGAGTGGAAGTATATGGCTTCATCTCTTTTTCATAAAGCTCGATTAACTCTTCCCTCACCCAGTCAAAAGTGTCGCGCAAAGGTGCCCTCCATTTTTGGTTCCAGTCAGGACGGCCTCCTGTATTACAACCGCAGTCACTTCTCCATCGTTCCACCCCGTGATAACAACTCCAGGAGGTATTTTCAATAATCTCCGCTTCATATTCCGGAGGAAATTTTTCCAGGAATTCTCCATATATAGTAAGCTCTGCCTCTTCATTTTTTTCAATATAATCAAGACAGTAAGACAAGGCCATTTCTCCTAATTTGTGGTGGTGCCCATAACTTTCACCATCTGTAGCGATATGAACCAGTTGAACCTCGTCTTCTTCCACAAACTGCCCCTGCAGGCGGTTGGCAAAACGTTCGCCATCATTAAGTAAACCTTCAAATGCCACGGCCTGGGAAGCAGGCCCATCATAAAAGAATAGAGTAATTTTATTACCTGAAGGGAGATTACAAATATATGGTTTACGCGGATCGACCTTAGCATCGGTGGCATCTTCCCATTCCTTCTCCCCAATCTTCCGCATCCTTTTTGCCTGGTATGGCGAGAGAATGGTAAATTTAATACCGTGTTTTGCCAGTATTTCCAAAGTCTCAGTGTTAGCTGCAGTTTCTCCCAGCCACATTCCTTCAGGATCACGGTCAAACCTGGATTTAAAATCCTCTATTCCCCAAATTACCTGTGTTTCCTTATCCCTTTTATTGGCCAATGGCATAATAAGGTGATTATATGCCTGTGCCAATGCAGAACCGTGGCCGGAAAAGCGTTTCATGCTGTCCTTGTCTGCCTGGAGAATTCCCTCATAGGTTTCAGGAGCCTCATGCTGCATCCATGCCAGTAAAGTTGGCCCAATGTTAAAGCTCATTGCGGCATAGTTATTCATAATATCCTCAATTTTCCCTTCGGAATTAAGAATACGGGACGAAGAATTCCGAATATAACATTCGGCATTAATCCTGTGGTTCCAGTCGTGATAAGGATAAGCGGAATCCTGGATTTCGACCTTATTCAACCACGGGTTCTCTCTGGGCGGTTGATAAAAATGACCGTGAACACAAATATATTTCTCTTTCATATTTCAATTTTTTAGGTAATTGACCATGCTTCCCTGGAGTTAATGTCTTTCAGGCGCTTTAGAGTCATTTAAAAGATAATGATAATTTATTTAAGCGATTGGTGCTTTTTAACTTTTACAAATAATCAAAGATTCCGGAGGGATGTTTAAAATTTTATAAATATCAGATTTAGAAGAAAAATCCGCAGGACCATTCCATCTTTTATCTGCAGAAGCCAAAATGATCTGTGCCTTCTCTCCCGGAATATTGAAAGCATGATTTTCAGAACTGAAATTAAAATAAGCGTTTAGTTTTCCTGCGGAAACGGAAATGAGCTGTTTATCTTCCATTACTTCAGTATGAATTTCATTTTCCCTGAATTCATTGAAAACTCCCGCTTTTCGTAATTGGATTAATTCTTTGTAAAAATTGAAGATTACTTCTTTTTTCTCATCCTTTCTGAAGTTCCAGTTTAATTTGGAATTATTGAAGGTATCTGCAGATTGCGGGTCCGGAAATTCCCCTTCTTTTTGATTGAAATACTCAAATTCCCGTTTTCTTCCTTCCTGCACGGCTTTAACCAAATCGGGATCACCATGACTCACAAAATATTGAAATGGGTGATCTTCGGCAAACTCCTCTCCCATAAACAGCATTGGCACCATAGGAGAAACTAAAACCACACCTGCGGCAAGCTTCAGCTTTTCAAAAGAAACCAATCTGGAAAGCCTGTCCCCCAGCATCCTGTTTCCCACCTGGTCATGATTTTGAATACACACTACAAATTTGTGGGAAGGCAGCTCCTTTGGACTGTTTCCAATGGTCCTTTTACGGAAATCGGAATACACGCCATCATAAATAAATGCCTGCCTAAAGCTTTTTGCAAGCTGGTTTAGCTTTCCATAGTCTTTATAATAGCCTTCGTTTTCCCCGGTAAGCAAAGTATGTAAAGAATGGTGTAAATCATCTACCCACTGGGCTTCCAATCCAAAACCTCCTTTTTCGTAAGAGTCAATAATCCTGGTATCATTCAGGTCACTTTCAGCAATAAGAACATATTTTCTGCCGCTCTCTTCTTCCAGTTTATCAACCTGTTCGCTTAATTCCTTCAGTAAATGTTTTGCGCCACGATCTATAATTTCATGAATGGCATCAAGGCGCAAACCATCAAAATGATATTCTTTTAACCACATGATCGCGCTTTCAAGAAAAAAATTACGCACGTGATCTGAAAAAGCATCATCAAAATTAATAGCTTTTCCCCATGGTGTTTTATACTTATCTGTAAAATAAGGCCCGTATTTAGCGAGATAATTTCCTTCAGGGCCCATGTGGTTATAAACGGCATCAAGTATTACCGCAATGCCTTTTTCATGACAGGCGTCAATCAATTCTTTTAAGGCTTCGCTGGTACCATAACTTTCCTGAACGGCATAAGGATAAACCCCATCATAACCCCAGTTTCTTCCACCAGGAAATGCTGAAATTGGCATTATTTCTATAGCGGTTATCCCCAGCTCCAGCAGGTAATCAAGTTTGTCCTGAATTCCCCTGAAAGTTCCTTCTTTTGTAAAAGTACCCACATGAAGTTCATAAATTATCAGTTCATTCATGCTGAGTCCTTCCCAGTTTTCATCTTTCCATTTATAAGAAGTATTATTTATTACCTGAGACCATTGATGCACCCCTTCAGGCTGATACCGGGAAGCGGGATCGGGAAGTTCTTTTTCACCATCCAGGCGGAATTTATAATATGTACCTGGCTCAATTTTCTCTACAGTTTTACTCCAGTAGCCTTTTTCTTCCTTATTAAGTAAAACAGGAGAGTGGTTTTCTTCAAAAATCACTTCAACTTTTTCAGCTGAAGGTGCCCACACTGCAAATTCACAATGATCATTTCCTTTATAAATTGCTCCTACATTTCTCTCCATAAATCTTTCTGAAATAAATTCAACCTCAGCCAAAGCTAGTAATGATAAATTATAATTATTGATGTTTAATAATTATTTAACTAGCGGTTTTAACATGCTTCTTTACCTTTAAAAGAGATTTGTTTAAAAAATTCTTATCTCATGGGCACTCATGGGATTATATAATCAGAAAAAATAATTCATGAAGTCAGAAGGGCAAAAAAGAGCAAGTATTCGAAATGTTTCTCCTCAAATTGAATGTGGTAAATTTCAGATCAAACGAGTCGTTAATGAACGGATAGAAGTTGAGGCAGATATTTTTGGGGATGGACATGACAAAGTTGATGCCGTGCTGCTCTACCGGGAAGCCGCAAAAGAAGGTGAAAACGAGAAGGAATGGGATGAGATCCCGATGATACATGAAGGGAACGACCACTGGTCTTCTGCCTTTGAAGGAAACCAACCCGGAATTTACGAATATACCATTGAAGCCTGGATTGACCATTTTTCTACATGGAAAAGCGATCTTAAAAAGAAAATTGAAGCGCAGCAAAATGTAAGGGTAGAAATACTCATTGGAGCCGAACTAATGGAAAAAGCCCTTGAAGAGGCAAATGCTTCCCAAAAAAAACAATTGCGCAACTGGATAAAGCTTTTACGTGACGAAGATAAAGAGGCGGAAGCACTTTCCAAGGTATTTGAAGACGCCGTGACAAAGGTAATGTATCAAACCAGGCACCGTGAGAGGGCAACCCGTTATTCAAAAAACCTCCAGGTAAAAGTGGAAAGAAAAAGAGCGCTTTTTAGTGCCTGGTACGAATTCTTTCCACGTTCTACTTCAGAAACTCCGGGAGAACACGGCACTTTTAAAACTTCAGAAAGAATACTGCCGGAAATTGCAAATATGGGCTTTGATGTAATTTATCTTCCTCCTATCCATCCAATTGGAGTGAGCCACCGGAAGGGAATAAACAATGCCACAGAAGCTAAACCCGGAGATCCCGGTTCGCCATGGGCCATAGGATCTGAAGAAGGAGGTCATAAAGCTATCCATCCCGAACTGGGAACCATAGAAGATTTTACATCTTTTGTAAAGAAAGCAGAGAAAAACGGGATAGAAGTCGCCATAGACTTCGCTATTCAATGTAGCCCGGATCATCCTTATGTAAAAGAGCATCCACAATGGTTTAAATGGCGGCCGGATGGTACAGTGCAGTATGCTGAAAATCCGCCGAAGAAGTACCAGGACGTGCTCCCGGTGAATTTTGAAACAGAGGATTGGGAAAACCTTTGGCAGGAATTAAAGAGCGTGGTGGAATACTGGATAGACAAGGGTGTAAAGATATTTCGCGTAGACAATCCGCATACCAAATCTTTCATTTTTTGGGAATGGCTTATAAAGGAAATCAACAAAACCAATAATGATATTATTTTCCTGGCAGAAGCTTTTACACGGCCTCGGGTAATGGAAGAGCTGGGAAAAGTAGGCTTCACTCAATCTTATACTTACTTTACCTGGAGAAATTCAAAACAGGAATTCCAGGAATATCTTACCGAACTAACCCAGACGGAATTAAGGGAATATTTCCGGCCTAATTTCTGGCCAAACACTCCTGATATTTTACCAATCTCCCTGGAACATAAAGGAGAACCTTCGTTCCTGATAAGGATAATACTCGCCGCCACCCTTTCTTCAAATTATGGAATTTACGGCCCTCTTTTCGAATTTAATTTAAACGAACCTTATCCCGGAAAAGAAGAATATACACGCTCTGAAAAATATGAGGTGAAGCATTGGGACTGGTACAGGCCTACCAGAACTAAAGAAATTATCAGCCAGTTAAATAGTATCAGGAATGAAAATCCCGCCCTGCAAACTACTTATAACATCAGCTTTGCCGACACCGATAATGATCAAATCATTTGTTATTCAAAAGTAGACAAACGCAGCGGGAATAAATTGCTAATTGTGGTAAACCTGGATCCCGACCATACTCAATCCGGCTGGGTGAAAGTTCCCCTCCGGGAACTGGAAATTTTGGGACACGAGCCTTTTGCCGTGGTAGACCTTCTTACTGCCTCCAGGTACATCTGGCAAAATGAGTGGAATTATGTAGAATTACATCCACAGGCGCAACCTGCACACATCCTGCGCGTGGAAAACATAAACGAGAGATAAAATCCAAAATAGAGTTATGAGTGAACCTATAAATATTGATGATAACCTGCATTGGTATAAAGATGCAGTGATATATGAATTACATATAAAAGCTTTTTATGACAGTGATGGTGACGGAATTGGGGACTTTCAGGGCCTGCTTCAAAAGCTCGATTATCTTGAAGATTTAGGCGTAACAGCCATATGGCTTTTGCCGTTTTACCCTTCCCCTCTAAAAGATGATGGTTATGATATTGCAGATTACTACAACATTAACCCTTCTTATGGCGATGTAAAGGTTTTTAAAAAGCTCATAAAAGAAGCCCATAAACGCGGACTCAAAATTATAACGGAGCTTGTTATCAACCACACATCAGATCAGCATCCATGGTTCCAACGTGCAAGAAGGGCGCCGGCAGATTCCGATTACCGGGATTACTACGTTTGGAGTGACGACCCGCAGAAATATAAAGATGCCAGGATTATATTTACCGATACCGAGCCTTCCAACTGGACCTGGGATCCCGTGGCAAAGGCGTATTTTTGGCACCGTTTCTTTTCCCATCAGCCAGACCTGAATTTTGATAATCCACAGGTGCAAAAAGAGGTTTTCAAAATAATGGATTACTGGTGTAAAATGGGCGTGGATGGCTTTAGGCTGGACGCCGTCCCTTATTTATTTGAAAGGGAAAATACCAACTGCGAAAATTTACCGCAAACCCATGAGTTCCTGAAAAAATTAAGGGCGCATATTGACAAAAACTACGATAATAAACTTCTATTGGCTGAAGCGAATATGTGGCCGGAAGATTCTGCAGCATATTTCGGGGATGGAGATGAATGCCACATGAATTATCATTTCCCTATCATGCCCAGGATGTTTATGGCGGTTAAGATGGAAGACCGCTATCCCATTATCGATATTATAGACCAGACTCCCGACATTCCAAATACCTGCCAGTGGGCAATTTTCCTAAGGAACCACGATGAGTTAACGCTGGAAATGGTGACCGATGAGGAGCGGGACTATATGTATAAAGTTTACACCAAAGATCCACAGGCGAAAATAAATGTTGGAATTCGCCACAGGCTGGCTCCTTTACTGGAAAACAACCGCAACAAAATTGAATTGATGAATGTGTTGCTGTTTTCCCTTCCCGGCACCCCGGTAATTTATTATGGAGATGAAATTGGGATGGGAGATAATTTTTACCTTGGAGACAGGGATGGTGTAAGAACCCCCATGCAATGGACTGCAGACAGGAATGCAGGTTTTTCTTCAGCAAACCCACAAAAACTTTATTTACCGGCTATTATAGATCCGGAGTATAAATATGAGGCGGTAAATGTGGAAGCGCAACAAATGAACTCCTCTTCCCTGCTCTGGTGGATGAAGCGGATTATTGGAATGCGGAAGAGGTTTAAAGCCTTTGGGCGCGGGGATATTAAATTTTTATCTCCTTCAAATTCCAAGATTATCGCCTATACCCGTACGTATGAAGATGAAGACATCCTAATTCTTGGTAACCTTTCCAGGTTTCCACAAGCTGCTGAATTGGAGCTGGAGGATTATGAAGGTTACACCCCAATTGAAGTTTTCAGCCACAATAAATTCCCCAGAATTTCTGAAAAACCTTACCTGTTTACAATGGGGCCTCACGGCTATTACTGGTTTGTTCTTGAGAAAGACAGGGAGCAAAGCGAAAAAGCCGATGTTCCTGCATTAAAAGTGAAGGAATGGAGTGAACTGCTGGAAATGAAAGTGCAGACAAAACTTGAGACTAAAGTCTTGCCTGTTTACCTAAATTCCTGCAGGTGGTTTGGAGGGAAATCCAGGGTTATCCAGAATATTTCTGTAAATAACAAAATAGATATTCCGGTAAAAGATTTGCCGGCCACGCTTATTACCATTGAAATAAATTATAATGACGGCCTTCCGGAGGTTTACCAGCTTCCTATGGCATTTGTTCCGTATCACAAAGAAGAAGAAATAAGGGAAATTCCTGAAAAGGCAGTTATCACCAGGTTAACAGTAGGAAAAGAAGAAGGTATTTTATTTGATGCCGTTTATAACGAGGAATTTAGAAATGCCATTTTCAATAATATCAAAAAGAATAAAAGTCTCGGCAGTGGAAAGAAAAGCCTGAACTTTTACCATGGAGATGAAGAAGTAAAAATTGATTCGGACACGTTGAATTCAAAAATTCTTAACGCTGAACAAAGCAATACTTCATTGATTTTTGATAATAAATATTTCCTGAAGCTTTACCGGAAACTGGACAATACAATTAATCCCGACCTGGAGATCACAAGGTATCTTTCTGAAAAAACAGATTATGAAAATGCCTCCAGGTTCCGCGGCGCACTGGAATTTAAATCGGGAGCAAGGAACGTAATTGTTCTGGGGATGATGCAGGACTTAATTCCCAACCAGGGAGATGCATGGGATTATACCAAAGATGCCATTAACAGGTATTACGAGAACGTGATGACGCGTTCTAAAGAAATCAAATTACTACCTGCAAAACAGGACCTTACCATTCCGTTAAGTTTTAAGGAAATTCCAACGGATATGCAGGATTTAATGGGCGCGATCTTTCCGGAACGTATTTCGCTTCTGGGACAGCGTACGGCAGAAATGCATAAAGCCCTGGCCGCTCATCCTGAGGAAGAAGATTTTGAGCATGAAGAGTTTTCACTTCACTACCAGCGCTCCCTGTTTTCTTCTTTACAATCCTTAACGAGGAACAGTTTTACCAACCTTCAGAAGAATTTGAAAAATCTTCCGGAAGAAGTAAAGACCGAAGCTAAAGAAGTGCTGGATATGAAAAGCGATGTGCTAAAATGCTTTAAAAGAGTTTTCGCGCATAAAATTCCGGTAATGAAAATCAGGACACATGGTGATTATCACCTGGGCCAGGTTCTCTGGACAGGTAAGGACTTTATAATCATAGATTTTGAAGGAGAGCCTGCCCGTGCATTCAGCGAAAGAAGGCTTAAGAGATCTGCATTACGGGATGTCGCAGGAATGGTAAGATCTTTCCATTATGCCGCCTACAGCACCATAATGGAACCGGAATTCGATCAGCAAAGAAAAGAGGGTGACCTGGAAGACTGGGCAGAATCCTGGTATTACTACGTTACCAGGCTTTATTTAAAGGGATATTCCAAAAACGTGGGGAAAAATAATTTTATCCCTGAAGATCAGGAAGATTATGATATCCTGATGGATACTTTTCTGCTTGAAAAAGCAGTATATGAACTTAATTACGAACTAAACAACCGTCCCGGCTGGGTACTAATTCCACTACGGGGCATAAAATCAATTATAGGGAGGTATAGAGATGGCAAAGAAAGAAAATAAAACTACAGATAAAGACAAGAAAATAACATCAAAAGCTAAAACCGGAACAGCTAAGGCTGCTAAAGGCGCAGATACTTCAGGTGAAGTAAAAGGGCCAAAAGGAGTTGGCGAGAAAAAACCAACATCTGCAGCGGGTACAAAAAAAACGGTGGGTGCAAAAAATAAAACCACCGGGAAAGCGACGGTGAAGAAAAAAGCATCTTCCAGCGCTACCCAGGAAGCTGCCGGAGATAAAAAACCGGCCAGGGCTAAAAAGACAACAGCCAAAAAAACAACAGCTTCAGAAAAAAAAGAAACAGCTAAGAAAACAACCAGGCCTAAAGCTTCTGCTACAAAGAAAACTTCGAAAGCCGGGAACACTTCAACTAAAAAAGTTGCTAAAGCTAAAACAAGCAAAACAACAGCTTCAAAGAAAGAAACTAAATCTACTGCCGGTGATATTTCTTCCACAATGAAAGGGATTGCCGATAAAGTAGTGCCCGACGAAGAAACCCAGAAAAAAATAGCCGATACAGCAAAAGATATTCTTCCAGACCAGGAAAAGGTAAAGAAGACTGTTAAAAAAGCGGTAGACAATGTCCTGCCCAAAGAAGAAAGAGAAGAAGCAGGAACCGGGGAAAAGCCTGCAGAAGAACCCGAATGGTTTTCTTTATTTTCAGATTATGATGTGCATCTTTTTAAGGAAGGAAAACATTACCATTTATACAAAAAATTTGGGGCACACCCGGTAAATCACAACGGTAAAGAAGGTGTTTATTTTTCCGTTTGGGCGCCAAATGCAGAGAAGGTTTCAGTTATAGGAGATTTTAACGGTTGGGACCGCGGAAAAAATCCCATGAATGTACGCTTTGACCATTCAGGTATATGGGAAGTTTTTATACCGGAAGCTCAACAGGGAAGCCTTTACAAATATTTTATAAAATCCAACAATGGTTATGAAGCTGAAAAAGGTGATCCTTACGCCTTCCGCTGGGAAACTCCCCCTCAAACAGCATCTGTGGTATGGGACATTGAGAATTCCTGGGATGATAAAGACTGGATGACCAAGCGCAGCGAAAATGCACAAAAAAGTAAGCCGGTTTCAGTATATGAATTGCATGTAGGTTCCTGGAAAAGAAAACCCGAGGAAGATAACCGCTCATTATCCTATCGTGAACTTGCTGAAGATCTGCCAGCTTACTTGAAAGAAATGGGCTTTACTCATGTGGAGTTTATGCCGGTAATGGAGCATCCTTTTTTTGGTTCCTGGGGTTACCAGGTAACGGGTTATTTTGCGCCTTCCAGCAGGTATGGCAGTCCGCAGGATTTTATGTTCCTGGTAGAATCGCTGCATAAGGCGGGAATTGGAGTTATCCTGGACTGGGTACCTTCGCATTTCCCTTCAGATTTGCACGGGTTGCATTATTTTGATGGGACATTTCTTTACGAACATGCCGATCCCCGCAAAGGATTCCACCCAGACTGGCAGAGTTATATTTTCAACTACGGAAGAAATGAAGTTCGTTCCTTCCTGATAAGCAACGCGCTTTTTTGGCTGGATAAATTCCATGCGGATGGATTGCGTGTAGATGCCGTTGCCTCTATGCTCTACCTCGATTATTCGAGGAAACACGGAGAATGGGAGCCTAATGAATTCGGCGGAAATGAAAACCTGGAGGCGATAAGTTTTCTAAAGGAATTCAATGAAGTAGTATATGGCGAACATCCAGATATTATGACCATTGCTGAAGAATCCACAGCCTGGCCCATGGTGTCCAAACCCACTTATATTGGCGGACTTGGTTTTGGAATGAAGTGGATGATGGGTTGGATGCACGACACCCTGGAGTATTTTCAGAAAGATCCTATACATAGGAAACACCATCAGAATACGATCACTTTCAGTACAAATTACGCGTTTACCGAGAATTTTATGCTTCCGCTTTCACATGATGAAGTTGTGTATGGAAAACAGGCGATCTATAACAAAATGCCCGGGGACGACTGGAATAAATACGCGAATTTAAGAAGCCTGTACGCCTATATGTATGCCCATCCCGGAACAAAACTGCTGTTTATGGGAGCCGAATTTGCACAAAAAACAGAATGGAATCATGACTCCAGCCTGGACTGGCATGAAACTGATAATGAACTGAATAAAAAAATACAGGCTACCCTCAAAGCTCTAAACAATATTTATAAACAGGAACCTGCATTTTACGAAAAAGCTTTTGAAAGTGAAGGATTTGAGTGGATAGATATTAATGATGCTGAAAACAGTATCATTAGTTTCTTCAGAAAAGGAGAAAATGAAAAAGATAATGTAATGGTGGTTTGTAACCTTACTCCCGTACCAAGGGAAAACTATAGGATTGGTGTAGCTTCTGAAGGAAAATGGTATGAGATCTTAAATACCGATGATGAACAATTTGGTGGGAGCAATGTTGGAAACCGTGAAGATATAGAGGCAAAAGCCTTGCCGGCTCACGGGAAAGATCATTCCCTTGCGTTAACCCTGCCTCCTATGGGAGTAATTTACCTGAAGAAAAGATAGGGATATTGTTCGCCAGCTTTAGAAAATAAAGAAGCCGTCTTTAACAAGTAAAAAGACGGCTTCTTTATTTAAGTTGGTAAAAAGTATTATCCTTCCCTCCTTTCCTTTCAAGTATATACCGGTGTATTTACTTTGCCGAAAACCTGAAACTTGTATTGGAAGTATATGTTTCACCAGGTTCTAATACTACTGTAGGAAAGCCTTCCTGGTTAGGAGTATCGGGATAATGTTGTGTCTCAAAGCAGAAGCCTGTCCTTTTGCCGTATGTTCCGCCGCCTTTTGCAGGCAAAGTTCCATTCAAAAAGTTTGCGGTATAAAATTGCATACCGGGTTCATCTGTATAAACTTCCAGGTATCTGCCGCTATCTGGATCGTACGCTGAAGCAGCATACCTTACTCCACTGTCCTGCTCATTCAGGACCCAGCAATGATCGTAACCATTACCTCTTAATATTTGTTCATTTTCAGCCTCGATATTTTTCCCTATTGCCTGCGCCTCCCTGAAATCGAAGGGAGTTCCCTGCACGTCTCTTATCTCACCTGTGGGAATAAGGTTTTCATTAACAGGAATAAATTCATCGGCGTTTATTTCAACCTTATGGTCCAGAATGTCTTTGCTGAAATCGCCGGAAAGGTTAAAATAGGAATGTTGCGTAAGGTTAACGATGGTTTTTTTATCTGTAGTGGCTTTATATTCCACGTTCAGGGAATTATCATCTTTAAGTTCATAAGTAACAGTGGTTTCGAGTTGTCCCGGAAAGCCCTGCTCCATATCCTTACTTGTATAACTCAGTTTTAAGGCATTTTTTCCCTCCAAAGGTGTTGCCTTCCATATTACTTTATCAAAACCTTTATCGCCTCCATGTAAGGTATTCTCTCCATTATTTTGTGGTAATGTGTATTCTTCCCCGTCCAGGGAAAATTTGCCCCCGGCAATACGGTTCCCATACCGGCCAATAATTGCTCCAAAATAAGGGTTTTCTTCCAAATATTGACCAATAGAATCAAAACCCAAAACCACATCCTGATAATTGTTATTTAAATCGGGCGCGGTAAGTTTGGTAATGCGGCCACCGTAGGTAATAATTTGAACTTCCATCCCATTACTATTCGAAAGTGTATACATTTCTATTTTTTCCCCATCGGGAGTGGTACCATAATCAGATTTTTCGATCACAACATTTTTGTTTTGGGCAGTTTCTTCTGCAGGTTCATTTTCACTTTTGTTGGTATTCCTGCACTGTATAAAAAACAGCGACAGGGCGGCAATGGCTAACCAGGAAAGATTGAGCTTAAGTCTCATAAAATTAAAATTAATAGATGTATCTAATATAAAAGAACGAGAGATACCTATTCTGTTAGTGGTTCTAAACAAAAAATGTATTTGCCTTTCTTTACATCAAACTACTATTTCAGTTACTTTCGAAGCAATATCGTCAAAATTTTTAAATATTCTATAAAAAAGAGCGCCCGGCAATGCCGGGCGCTCTGGAATTTCATTTTTAAACTAAGAATTAGCCAAGATTCACTGTTTTAAAGAAATGATCCTTTTTAGTATTGATTTCAATCCTATATTCCCCATCAGGAACATTCTTAAAATCGATCGTTTTTGTAACCACAGCTCCTTTACCTTGCGTAGTGGCCATTAGTTGCCCAAGCGAATTGTAAATTTTTACTTTCGCAACTCCCTCTGTAGGATTTGCCAGAGAAAACATCACTTTTTTATTTTCTACCTTAAAAGTTGGTTTAAAGGTAATTTCTGATGTTTTGTCTTCAACATGTATTCCTTCTTCATTTTTCGTAATCACTTTTGTATAAATGTGATACTTGTTTTCAAATTGAAGGAAATAAATGCCCATTGGAGCATCAGCAAGGTTCAATGCTTTTGAATAAGATCCATCTTCCATAAGGCCATCTTTAAAAAGCACCCTTCCCTGTTCATCCTGTAAAGATAATGTTCCCTCCTCATAAGAGTTTCCTACTTCTACAAGAATTGTCTTTTCTTTCACCTTTACAGCCAGGTCATCGGCTGCTTTAACGTTAAAACTAATACCTAGTAATAGAGTAACGATTACTAATCTAAATGCATACTTCATAATTTTAGTTTTAATTGTTAATAATGTTAATTCACTAATAATTACTAAAACAAATATAGGCTGATATTTGAATGCAGATAAATGCTGAATATGCATAAATATGTCTAAAATTACCATTAGTTAAACCTCTGGTTAATTAACAGGTTTAAATAGCATATATTGTAGTTAATTTCGTGCATAAATAGGTTATAAAATGAAATTACATTATATTCAACAAAAATTGGGATTATGGAAAAATTATCTAAACCGGCTTTTGAGAAAGTAGAACCAGCCTTTGGGAGCTCAATTACTTATAAGACCTATAATAAGGATCATCAAAATAACAGCAATACCTTTTGGCATTATCATCCGGAAATTGAGCTGGTATATGTAAATGGAGGAACAGGAAAAAGGCAGATTGGCAGCCATCTTTCCTATTATCGTAACGGAGACCTTATCTTAATTGGCCCTCACCTGCCCCATTGCGGATTTACTGACAGCCTTACCGCTCATGAAGCGGAAACCGTTATTCAGCTTAAAGAAAATTTTATGGGAGAAGGGTTTTTCGACACTCCTGAAATGAAAGGCATTAAGTCGCTTATTGACCGCTCCCGAAAAGGAATTGTCTTTCATGGGGAAACCAAGCGCGGCATTGGAAAAAAAATTGAAGCTCTTAAAGAAAAGAATACCTACTACAGGCTTTTGGGTCTTTTGGATATTTTGAAAATGCTTGAAGAGGCTGAGAATTATACTGTTCTAAATGCTCATGGTTTTCTCCTGGAAACCGAACTTCAGGATAATGACCGGATAAATGTGGTATTTAATTTTGTAAAACAGGAATATAAGCGGCCCATCAGCCTCGAAGAAATAGCCGATAAAGTAAGCATGACGGTGCCGGCGTTTTGTCGTTATTTTAAAAGGATTACAGGAAAGACGTTTACGCAGTTCGTAAATGAATACCGGCTGGTACATGCCGCGAAACTCCTGCATGAAAAACAAATGAGCATTACCGATGTTTGCTTTGAGTGCGGTTTCAACAATTTCAGCCATTTTAATAAGCAGTTCAAGAAATTTACAGGAAAATCCCCATCTGCATACCGTACCGAATTAAGATATGCGGTAACCTGAATTCTTAGAAATAAAAAAGCCCGCTTCTCATGGAAACGGGCTTTTTATCTTGCAGATATGTAAATATCCTTCTAGCTTTCGTGCATAAAACGCTGCTTAGCTAATAATTCCTCTTCACTTTCCACATGCTCATCATCCGGCACGCAGCAATCTACGGGACATACCGCAGCACATTGAGGTTCCTCGTGAAAACCTTTACATTCAGTACATTTATCTGGTACTATATAATAGATCTCATCACTTACCGGCTCCTGTGCTTCTTCGGCATTCGCAGCTTTTCCATTTGGAAGAACCACATCTCCTTCAAGATCGGTTCCATCTGCATACCTCCAGTCGTCAGCTCCTTCATAAATAGCGGTATTTGGACATTCCGGTTCGCAGGCACCACAGTTTATGCATTCATCAGTTATTACAATTGCCATAGCTCATTTTATTTGTAAATTATAATAGAAATCAAAACTCCACAGCTTTTCAGAAATTCAATAGTTTTTCCCAATTGGAAATTTTAATTTCGCTGCACAAATTTAACGTCAATCAAATTCATAACCAAATAAGGGCATGACATTCCACGAAAGAAAATCACATTTTGCAGAACTTGGAAAATTCATGGGGAAATTCCCGCTTTCTTCTAAAGAAATTCCAGAAATAGATTCTGAAAAAGAAGAATTTTTCAATAGGATGAATCAAAAAATTGATTCTGCAATTCATTATAACGGTTGGTTTACCCGGGAAAATGTAATTTTTGCTCTCCGGCAGTGGAGTATTGCGCTCACCCCCGATAATCTTGAAAAATGGTTGAGCAGGTACGACACTATAGGTCAGTCAGAGCCCAAAACTGTAGCGGTAATTATGGCGGGAAACATTCCGCTGGTGGGGTTTCATGACTTTATATGTGTACTTATGGCCGGGCATAAAGTCCTGATAAAGCAATCTGGTAACGATAAGCAATTATTGCCACTTTTGGTGGAATATCTGATTTTCCTGAATCCTGAATTTAAAGATCTTATCCGGTTTACTGATGACAGAATGAAAAATTTTGATGCCGTAATTGCTACGGGAAGCAATAATACTTCCCGCTACTTCGAATACTATTTTAAAGATAAACCAAGCATTATCAGGAAAAACAGGAATTCCGTAGCCGTTTTAACAGGTAAGGAAAGTAAAAAGCAACTCCAGGAGCTAAGCGAAGATATCTTTAGATATTACGGCCTTGGTTGCCGGAATGTTTCCAAACTTTATGTTCCAGAAAATTACGATTTTGATGATTTTTTCAAGGCAATGTATAACTGGAATTACATTATTAATCAGGCGAAATATTCAAATAATTACGATTATAATAAAGCCGTTTACCTTATGAGCGAATTTAAACTGCTGGATAACGGATTTTTGATCCTGAAGGAAGATGAAAGTTTTGGCTCCCCTATCGCCACGCTGTTTTATGAAAAATATACTTCGGAAGAAGAACTTCGGAATAAGCTTCAGCAGGAAAAAGAAAAATTGCAGTGTGTGGTCTCCGGCGGGTTTACTGAAAATGAAGTGGAATTTGGCAAAACGCAACATCCGGAATTGTGGGATTACGCCGATGATGTTGACACCATGGATTTTCTCCTGAAGCTGTAGCCCAAATTTGAAGTTTATTAATAGCTATTCCTTGCAAATTTTAGCATCTTTGTGAGGCATGATCAACCCTTTCATTTTATGAAAAAACACAATTTTAGTGCAGGCCCCTGCATACTTCCACAAGAGGTTTTTCAGCAGGCTTCGCAGGCAGTGCTGGATTTTAATGATTCTGGCCTTTCCATTCTGGAAATTTCGCATCGCAGCCCCGCGTTTGTAAAAGTTATAGAAGAAGCCAGAAACCTCGCCCTGGAGCTTCTAAACCTTCAGAATAAAGGCTACAAAGCCTTGTTTTTACAAGGAGGAGCCAGTATGCAGTTTTTAATGACTGCATACAACCTTTTAAACAAAAAAGCTGCTTATCTTAACACGGGAACCTGGTCCAGCAAAGCAATAAAAGAAGCAAAACTTTTTGGAGAGGTGATAGAAGCCGCTTCTTCAAAAGATAAAAATTTTAATTATATCCCGGCTGATTATTCAATCCCTGAAGATGCCGATTATTTTCACTGTACCAGTAATAATACCATTTTTGGAACCCAGATGAAATCTTTTCCGCAAACTGAAGTTCCTGTAGTTTGTGATATGAGCAGTGATATTTTTTCGCGGGTATTGGATTTTTCCCAATTTGACCTTATTTATGCCGGAGCCCAAAAAAATATGGGACCTGCCGGGGCAACCCTGGTGGTGATTAAAGAGGAAATACTGGATAAGGTAAAAAGGGAAATACCTTCTATGATGTCCTACAAAGTCCATATAGAAAAAGAAAGCATGTTTAACACTCCGCCGGTTTATGCGGTTTATGTTTCCCTGCTCACCCTGCGCTGGCTTAAATCCCGGGGCGGAATAAGTGCAGTAGAAGAAAGAAATGCGCAGAAAGCCAAATTGGTTTATGATGAAATTGACCGGAACCCGCTTTTCAAAGGTTTTGCCGCGGTTGAAGACCGATCTGCCATGAATGCCACTTTCAATCTAACAGATGAAAGCAATAAAGACAAATTTGATGAAATGTGGAAAGAGGCAAACATCAATGGGCTTAGCGGGCATCGTAGTGTTGGAGGATACAGGGCCTCCATGTACAACGCGCTTCCTCTGGAAAGCGTACAGGTACTGGTAGATGTAATGCAGAATTTAGAAAAGAAAGCATAAAAAGAAAAGAAGATGAAAGTATTAGCCAGTGAAGGCATCTCAACAAAAGGCGTGGAAATTCTGGAAAAGGCAGGATTCGAAGTATTGGTTACCAGGGTTGCCCAGGAGCAACTTCAGGATTTTATTAATAAGAATGAAGTTGCTGCCCTTATAATTGGCAGTAGCACCAAAATTGATAAAGAACTCATAGATGCCTGCCCCAGCCTTAAGGTTATTGGCCGCAGCGGCTTAAGCCTTGGCAATATCGAAGTGAAGTACGCTGAAAAAAAGGGAATTGAGGTGGTAAATACACCAGAAGCACCTGCTGCCGCCGTAGCAGAACTGGTGTTCGCGCATCTTTTTGGTGGTGTACGCTTCCTACATGATTCTAATAGGAATATGCCTTTGGAAGGAGAAACCAGGTTTAAGGAACTAAGAAAAACCTATGCTGGTGGCCGGGAATTAAGAGGTAAAACGCTTGGCATTATTGGTTTTGGTAAGACTGGACAGGAAGTCGCAAAGATAGCCCTGGGATTAGGAATGAAAGTTATAGCCAGTGACAAAACGATAAGAGAGGAAAATATTGAGCTGGATTTCTTTAACCACCAAAGTATTAGCATTCCCGTAAGCACAGAACCTTTGCATCAGCTCATTAAATGGTCCGATTTTATTAGTATACATGTTCCCGCGCAAAAAGAACCTCTTATTGGCGAAGTTGAAATTAACGCCATGAAGGACGATGTGGGCATAATTAATACCTCCCGTGGAGGAGTGATTGATGAAAAAGCCCTGCTGGACGGGCTGGAAAACGGAAAAATCTCTTTCGCCGGCCTGGATGCTTTTGAGAACGAGCCTGCTCCCCATATAAAAGTCCTTATGAATGAAAAAGTATCCTTAAGTCCCCGCATTGGTACAGCTACTTTGGATGCAAGGGAAAGGACTGGTGTGGAACTTGCTGAAAAAATTATTCGCGCCCTGCAATGAGGATAAAGTTTATTTTTCCTGTAGCATTTCTTTAACGCTGTGTTTAATCATAAAGCTCTAAATTGAAGTCTTAACTTATAAAAATTTTATCATGGCTTCTATTCTGGATATTTTAAATACAAAAACCGGTGATCAATTAATCGGAAAAATTACCGAAAAGACCGGTCTCGACAAAGAAAAAGCAACTACAGCGTTGGGAATGGCAATGCCCATGATCCTTGGTGCTTTAAAGAAAAACGCTGAAGACGACAAAGGTTCAGAAAAATTGAACAACGCCCTGGAAGCTGATAAGCACAACGGCCACCTCCTTAATAACCTTTCAGAAGCCGATACGGATGAAGTAGATAATGAAGGCAACAAAATCCTGGATCATATTTTAGGTGATAAAAGAAGCGGAATAGAATCTGCCCTCTCCACTACTCTTGGGCTGGAAAAGGGCACCATAGGAACAATCATTAAATTAGCCGCGCCTGTAATTATGAATCTTTTAGGCAGCCAAAAGCGCAAAGACAATGTTTCCGGATCTGGGCTTTCCTCTCTTATCGGTTCTGTTTTAGGATCCAGTGCTGCTCATGATCATTCTTTTGTTCAAAGTTTATTAGATAAAGATGATGACGGAAATGTAATAGATGACGTTAGCGGTATGATTTTAGGTGGCGGAAAAAATAAAAAAAAGGGAGACAGTATTCTGAAAGGCTTTACAGGCGGAAAATGAATTGGAATATTTTTTGAAATAAGAAACGTAAAGAATATTAATGAAAAACTTGATTTATATTTTTTTGTTAGCCGCTTTTATTTATAGCTGTGGCGGAAGTAGAAACCTGCGTTCAGACAGGATTGCAAATGCCAAAAATGATACGGTGCGCATTGCTAATGATAGCCTGGAATATGAAATTATAATTATTGAACCCGGTTTTAACCTTTTTATAAATTCCGTCGCGAAGCCTGAAGGTTACTACTCCCAACAATATCTGGAAAACAAAAATCAGTTCCTGGTATCCGAATACAACAGCAGGGTTCGCCAGCCTCAAATTTATAACCCCAATTTATACGTAAACGAAATCAATTATGAGCCGCAGATTGATTATGGATACGAGGTTAATTATCTCCTTTATAATTACTTTGTTTATTTCAGTCGGCAGTACAACCAGAGATTTAGTGTCCCTACAAGAATCTAAATTATCTTTGAGGTTTTTTCTATCCAGTAATTAATTCATTTCATCTTCTGGCTATTGGATATGGGTACTATGCAAGGTCTTCTATCTGATTTTTAATATATTTGCAGCATGAAGAAACTGAAAGAACGGTGGGATATTAGTTCTAATTGGCAAATGCTGGCAATATTCCTGGTTTTTGCTGTAACAGGATCCACATCTGCCAGGTTAGCCGGCCCTCTGGTGGAGTTGCTGGGACTTTACCGGGAATCTTCTCATTGGCTTCTATACTGGACCCTAAGAATTCTCATTATTTTCCCTATATATCAGGTGCTTTTAGTAGGTTTTGGATGGCTGTTTGGCCAATTTAATTTCTTCTGGGCTTTTGAAAAAAAGATGCTTTACAGGATGGGGCTTGGTAAACTGCTTAGGTAATAAATTGAAGGCGGCAAAGAACATATTAATAATAACCTCAGCATTTCTAATCCTGCTGCCTTCCACTGCAAATTTTCTTCATGTTTTTATGGGTCATGATCATGGTTTATGCGATCATTATGCTGAAAACCACTACCACGCCAAACCCCTGGATTGTAAACTTTATAAGTTTCACAAAACAGCTGCTTTGCAACTGGAATTTTTATGTTTTGAACCTGTAGATGTCCAGGTCCAGGAGAAAAAAGTATTTAATTCTTACCAATTTTTAAGTGATTATCAAAAGCTTCCTTTTGAGCTGCGGGGTCCACCGTGCAATGTATAAATCCGCATCACTTCTTTTTTAAAGGAAGGTTTATACATAATCATTTAAAAACATTATATGAAATTTAAAATTTTATTGGTGCTGCTATTGGCAGTGACACCACTTGTGCATTCACAAAATCAATTTTCCGGTTCCGTAACAGATGCAGAAACCGGAGAGCCCGTATTCAGCGCAACTGTATATTTTCCACAACTGGAAAAAGGTACAGTTACAGATCTGGACGGGAACTTCAGCTTTAAAAATCTTCCGGAAGGAAGTTACCAGCTCCTGGTCTCTTCTATAGGATACACTTCTTTTTCTAAAAATATAGATATTCCTTCTGAAGCCATAGAACTTCAGCTTTCACCTTCGGCAATAGAGATGGAAGAAGTTATTGTTTCCACACCTTTCCACCAGCTTCAGAGTGAAAATGTAATGAAGGTTGAACGCGAAAGCGTTTCAGAATTAAACCGAAAAGGAGCGGTGACGCTGGCTGACGGAATTACTCAAATGGCCGGAGTGGAAAGCCTGACCACAGGTGTTGGAATTGGCAAACCGGTAATAAGGGGTTTAAGTTCCAATCGTGTGCTGGTTTATACACAGGGTGTACGGCTGGAAAACCAGCAGTTTGGGGATGAACACGGGCTGGGCATCAGCTCAAAAGGTATAGGAAGCGTAGAGGTTATAAAAGGTCCTGCTTCGCTGCTCTACGGGAGCGATGCCATTGGTGGCGTGCTGTACCTCAATCCTGAAACTTATGCTGCCGCCAACGAAACACATGCCGAAGCCAGCGGGGATTATTTCAATAATACCCTTGGCTATCAGGGGAGTGTTATGGCGCAGACCTCGGGCAACAAGCTAAAATTTTTGCTTCGTGGAAGCACTGCCTACCATAGCGATTATGAAACCGGAAATGGTTTAAAAGTCACCAACACCCGGTTTAATGAAAAAGATTTAAAAGCGGGAGTTGGTTACCAGGATTCCAAATACAAAGCTGACCTGCGCTACAATTACAACCGGTCCAATATTGGAATTCCTGAAGAAATTGGTGTGCAGAATACCAGTAAGGACCTGATGCTACCTTTTCAGAAAATCGATAATCACGTGGTAAGCCTGGATAACCGGCTGTTTTTGGCAAATTCCAGTCTCGATTTAAAAATCGGCTACCAGTTTAATAACAGGAAGGAATTTGAGGAACATCACCATGGCGATGAGGAAGAACAGGAAGAGGAAACGCCAGGGGAACATCCTGCCCTGGAAATGCACCTCCAAACCCTGAGCTATAACCTAAAATATAACCTACCTAAAACAGGTAATTTCGAAACAATTTTTGGCATACAGGGAATGCAGCAGACCAATTCGAATTTTGGAGAGGAAATCTTAATTCCGAATGCTGAAACTGTTGATTTCGGTATCTTTGGAACCACTCATTACCACCTTGAAAAGTGGGATTTCCAGGGAGGGGTTCGCTTTGATAAAAGAAGCATTGAAAGCGAGTCTTTTATAGCTGAAGAAGGAGCTGTGCCCGCAATTGATAAAAATTACAACAGTATAAACGGTGCTTTCGGCATAAAATTTCAGCCACTAAGAAAATTTGCTGCCCGCCTTAACCTTGCCAGCGGATTTCGTGCCCCAAACCTGGCAGAATTAACTTCTAACGGCTCCCACAACGGCGCAAACCGCTATGAAGTTGGAAATGCCAATTTGAGCAATGAACAAAATTTCCAGGTAGATCTCTCGCTGGAATGGAGAAACAAACATTTTGAAGCTTTCGCCAACGCTTTCCACAATTCTGTAAATGATTATATCTATATAAGCCCCTCCCCTGATATTGTAGACAATGAGCAGGTATATTATTATACTCAGGATAATGCAAGGCTTTACGGCGGTGAAATAGGTTTTCACCTTCACCCTCATCCTTTGGACTGGCTTCATTTTGAAAGCAGTTTTGAGACCGTGACCGGGAAACTTTCTGAAAATGAATATTTACCCCTCATTCCTGCTAATTCCTTTACCAACACCTTTAGGTTTGAATTTGGGCAGGATAAACTTCTTCAGAATAAATATGCTTTTCTAAGGCTGAAGAGTGTAATGGACAAAAACAGGGTTAGCATTTTTGAAACGGATACTGAAGGTTACAACCTGTTGGGAGCCGGCCTTGGGGGTAGCCTGGACCTGGGAAATTCGGTGGTTGAAATTAATATAAGCGGAAATAACCTGCTTAACAAAGATTATATCTCTCATTTATCCCGTTTAAAAACGGACGGGATTTCCAATATTGGAAGGAATATTGTCTTCTCCCTGCTCTGGAATATTTAAAGCTATCGTAAAAAAAGCTGCCTGAAGACACACAGGCAGCTTTTCAAACTAACTAATTAAATCAAACTTTAATAACTCTCAACCTCAATAACTCTGGGTTGCGGAGCTTTATTTTTCTTCCATACATAAGTGTACAGGTACATTAATGTAAAAGATGGAATAACATCTGTTCCCGGTAAAATCTCCTCTAAAAACACCAGTACTGAAGCTACTTTCCCTTTTTTACCAGGATACATTTCACTCATTTTACTGGCGGCATAAGGTGCCCAGATTATATCAAGAAAAGGGCCAATTAGAGGGATGGCCACGCTTACCATACCAATGGCATCATAAAGGAGTCCTTTTATAAATAATCTTTTATTGTGAATTTTCATTTTTCCAGTTTATTTATTCAAATCAAATAAGATGCCATTTTCTACTGAAGGTCTGAGCTTATTAATTTAAGAAATTCAGAACGGGTTTCAATTTTTTCAAACTGCCCGCGAAAACCAGAAGTAGTGGTTGCGCTGTTCTGCTTTTGTACACCCCGCATCATCATGCACATGTGCTGCGCTTCTATTACCACTGCTACCCCCTGGGGTTGTAGTACTTTGTTTAAACATTCCAGGATATCATGTGTAAGCCGCTCCTGCACCTGTAACCTTCTCGCAAAAACATCTACAATCCTGGGTAATTTGCTCAATCCAACTATTTTCCCGTTTGGGATATAAGCAATATGTGCTTTTCCAAAAAAAGGCAGCATATGGTGCTCGCACAGGGAATAAATTTCAATATCCTTTACCACCACCATTTCGTCATAACTTTCAGTAAACAAGGCTTCCGTAAGGATTTTTTCCGCATCCATGGCATATCCCTGTGTAAGGTACTGCATTGCTTTGGCAGCTCTTTCAGGAGTTTTTACTATTCCCTCACGCCCGGGATCTTCTTCCACTCCTGCAATAATTTCTTTGAAATTCTTCCTGAGGTTTTCAGTAACATCTATGTCATATTCTTCAAAATACCGGTAAGACATTGGATCTAATTTTTTAAGTTTTTCTGAAAAAAGTTTTTTCAGTTTGGAAATTTTAGGGTCTATAATAAACTGGCAGTAAGGTTGCTGCCGGTGCTGGTTGTAAAAATCCTGGTGCTCAACTTCCGCAGTATAAAATGGGGAAGCTTCTGTAACTTCGGTAACTATTGGATCTTTAAAAACGCCTTCTTTTTCCAGGGAGGCAATTACTTTTTCAGCGGTTTCTTTTTGTTCTTCCGAAGTATAAAATATGCCACTCCTGTACTGCGTACCCACATCATTTTGTTGCCTGTTTAAGGTTGTAGGGTCATGTGTGCCGAAAAAAACCAGCAATAACTCTTCAAAAGAGATTTTTTCAGGATTAAATTTTATTTCGATAGCCTCTGCATGGCCGGTTCTTCCGGTGACAATTTCACGGTAGGCAGGATTTTTAATAGTCCCGCCGGTAAAGCCGGAAATTACCTCCTCTACCCCTTCCAATCGCTGAAAGACAGCTTCTGTGCACCAGAAACATCCTCCTGCCAATATTGCAATTTCTAAATTTTTCCCTTCCATATTTTCAAAAGTATTTTTTCTTCGTCAAAACTAGTTGATTAATAGTCAATGCGGCTGAGTTAATGATTAATAATATCAATGGTGTAATAACTGGCAAATGCTGTACCTTTCTGCTTTGAAGATTATAATGAATCCTTAATTAACTTTCAGTTGTTAATATTGCCGGTTCCTTACAATTTGGGTAATTTTCGGGCCACAAAGAAAAATTCATGATTTTAGCTGATAATATTCATAAGTTCTATGGTGAGCTTCATGTACTCAAAGGGGTTAAGCTCCATATTCAAAAAGGGGAAATTGTTTCTATAGTTGGCGCTTCGGGAGCAGGAAAAACCACGTTACTACAAATTCTAGGTACACTTGACCGCCCGGAGAAAGAAAGGGGTTCAGAATTAACAATTAATGGAACCAACATAGATGGCCTGTCTTCAAGGGAGCTTTCCCGTTTTCGAAATCAGCATATCGGATTTATTTTCCAGTTTCACCAGCTGCTTCCTGAATTCACTGCCCTGGAAAATATTTGCATCCCGGCTTTTATTCAAAATAAACCCAAGGGAGAAGCTGAAAAACGCGCCTATGAACTGTTGCAGTTTCTTGGCCTGGAGCACAGGGCAAATCATAAACCTGGTGAGCTAAGTGGTGGAGAACAGCAGAGGATTGCAGTGGCGAGGGCCCTGATTAACAATCCCGCGGTAATTTTTGCAGATGAACCTTCAGGCAACCTGGACAGTGAATCAGCCGAAAATTTGCATAAACTCTTCTTTCGACTCCGGGATGAATTCAACCAAACTTTTGTGATTGTAACCCATAATGAAGAACTGGCCAATATGGCCGACCGTAAACTCACGATGGTAGACGGTGAAATTGTTTAAATCAAAAACCCCAATTTTTGAAAAAAAGCGAACTAAAATCTTTCCTGGATTTTAAAGCAGAACAATATAATTCTCCTGAATTTATTGAGACAGATCCGGTACAGATCCCACACCAGTTCAGTAAAAAAGAAGATATTGAAATTGCTGGTTTTCTTACAGCCACCATCGCCTGGGGAAATCGTAAGAGCATTCTCAACAATGCCAATAAATTAATGGACCTTCTGGAGCGGGCTCCTCATGATTTTGTCCTGAAACACAGCGATAGTGAGCTTGAAAAATTCTCACCGTTTGTACATCGCACCTTTAACGGTTATGATGCTAAATTTTTTATAAAAGCACTTCAAAATATTTATCTTAACCACGGGGGTTTGGAACCAGTTTTTACCCGATATGCTGAAAAAGATACCCTACAGCCGGCAATCCACGAGTTCAAAAAGATATTTTTTGAATTGCCCCATCTTTCCAGAACAGAGAAACATGTTAGCGACCCTCTGAAGAATTCCGCCGCAAAAAGGATTAATATGTTTTTACGATGGATGGTGCGCGATGCTGGAAGTGTGGATTTTGGAATTTGGAAAAATATTTCTCCTTCACAACTTTCCTGCCCCCTGGATGTACACTCCGGAAATGTAGCCAGAAAATTAAACCTGCTTAAGAGAAAGGCCAATGATGCTAAAGCACTAAAAGAATTGGATTCATCATTAAGAAGAATGGATAAAGCAGATCCTGTAAAGTATGATTTTGCGCTTTTTGGACTTGGTGTCTTCGAAAACTATTAAAACGCCTTTTTATTTGAAGCGGAAATAGCACACAATATTCCAAAAAAAATCCCGCTTAATACACAAAAATGCGATGAAATTGATAGTTTGATTTTTTTTTGTTAAATTAATAATAATTTACATCACAGTTTCTGGTTTGACGAAAGTTTTGATGAAAAAATAAAGTATTTTTACTTTGAAAAAAAATCTGAATATCCGGAAATATCTTTCGTTTTTGTAGCTAAATGTCCATAAATTAAAAGATATCTAAATAAAAGGGATTTTATCGCATGAATTTTGAAGTTTATCCAGCCAATGAAAATTTGCGGCTTGCTGCTCTTTCTGAGTATGACATTGTTCATACTGAGGCAGACAGCGATTATGATGAACTTACTTTTCTTGCAGCCGAGATATGCGATGTCCCAATTGCCCAAATAAGCATAATAGATAAAAATAACATATGGTTTAAATCTATTTATGGCAGTGATCTAAAGGAAATTCCAAGAAAAGATTCCCTTTGCCAGTTATCAGTCCTTCAACAGAAAAAACACCTTATTGTGTCTAAAGAGGAAGCTTTGGAGGAGTTTGAAGAAGCAAACAGGCATTACAAGAAAAATTTACAGTTTTATGCGGGAATCCCTCTTCTAAACAAAGGAGGACATGCTATTGCAGTTTTTTGCATCCTGGATACTGTTCCAAGGGTATTAACACCTTTTCAGGAAAGGGCCTTACATGCTCTGGCCAACCAGGCGATGAACCTGTTAGAGTTCAGGAAACAAAAAAACAGGCTTTACAAGGTTCAGAACAAACTGAAATCAAAATATAAAGAACTGGAAAGGTTTACCAGCGTGGTTTCTCACGATATTAAGTCACCTTTAGCCAATATTATCTCTCTTGCAGAGCTTCTTAAAGATGAAAACCAGGGGAAATTTGACGAGGATACAGAAAAATACCTGCAGTTTCTTGTAGAATCATCCTATTCCCTTAGAAATTATGTAGATGGTATTCTTAGTTACTACCGCAGCGACCATATCATCCGGCGAGACCTTGAGGAAGTGAGCCTGGAAGAATTGCTTAAAAAGGTCGCAGATCTTTACCAGGTTTCCGATGATGTTGAGATATCCTACCCAGAAAATGTTCTCTTGCACCGGGTTAACAAAGCGGCTCTCACACAGGTTTTCATGAACCTTATCAGCAATGCCCTTAAGTACAATGAGAAAGATCAACGAAAAATAGAGATCGGCTTCAGGGAAACCGAATTATTTTATTGCTTTACCGTAGCAGACAATGGTAATGGGATCTCTGATGAAAATCTGCACAAAATTTTCGACCTTTTCACTACTCTGGACGCGAACGATAGGGACGGTAATCCCGGAAGCGGGATTGGCCTTGCGACTGTAAAAAAACTGGTGGAAAATATGGATGGCGAAATTAACGTGACTTCCCATCCGGGCCATGGCAGCACCTTTCAATTTAAAATAAAGCGGCTGTAGAGGAAATAGTTTTCATTTCCTATATTTGACAAACTTTCACGCCGAGAATGTATTTCAAATATCCGGAACTTCTGTATGCACTTTTTTTACTGATAATTCCATTTATTGTACATCTTTTCCAGCTCCGTCGCTTCCAGAAAGAAGACTTTACGAATGTAAAATTTCTGAAGAAAATCAGCAGGCAGACCCGTAAAAGTTCCCACCTCAAAAAATGGCTTATCCTTCTTGTTCGTTGCCTTACCCTTGCATGCATTATTCTGGCTTTTGCCCAACCCTATTTCCCTTCTTCTGAAAAAGCATTGCAGTCTAAAAGTACCTTGTTTTATCTTGATAATTCTTTTAGTATGCAGGCTTCTGGGAAAAACGGGGAACTGTTGCCTGCCGCAGTGCAGGGCTTGCTCAAAAATATCCCGGAAGAGGGAAAGTTTAACCTGCTCACCAATGATGACAGCTTCCTGAATACCAATGTGGCCGAGATACGGAATATTCTACAGGAAATAGACTATAGTGCTACGGCAATGAATTTTGATAACCTGAAGCTGAGAGCCGCCGGTTTTTTTGAAAATAATCCTGCAGATAATCATAATTTTATCTTGATTTCCGATTTTCAGCAGAGTTCGGGAATTGACGAGGATCTTGTGAATGAAGCGGATATAAAGCTTGTTCCTCTTCAACCGGAAAATGTTCAAAATATAAGCCTTGATTCTGCCTTTATAGCCGAAAGGGATCCTGATAAAATTAAGCTCCAGGTTTTGCTTTCGGCTACAGGAAATGTTGAGGAACAAATTTCGGTTTCCGTTTCTAACGGAAAGACTCTTCTGGGAAAATCGGCTGTTAATTTTGCTGAAAAAGACACCGCCAGTCTAAGCTTCAGCCTTTCCAGCGAGCTTATTGCCAATGGCATTATTCAAATTGAAGATAATGGGCTGGAGTATGACAACCAGCTCTTTTTTAACATTGCCTCCTCCCCTGCTATTCAAACCGTACTTCTTTCCGAAAAAGGGAATTCATTCCTGAAGAGAATTTATACTGAGCCGGAATTCAGCCTTAGCACTTTTTCATTTTCAGGAATAGATTATAACTCCTTATCCCAGGCAGGATTAATTATTCTTGAAGAACCGGAATCTATTCCCGTTTCCCTTTCAGAAATCCTTGGAAAAAGAATGGAAGAAGGTGCGGTGGTAGTTCTGCTACCTTCCATGAGTGGCAACATTAATTCCTATAATTCTTTTTTAGCGGACACACAGGCACCACACTACACAAACCTGGTTGCACAGGAAAGGCTGGTTACCGGCATTCGCTTTGGCCATCCCTTATTTAATGCTGTTTTTGAAGAAGAAGTGAACAATTTCCAGTACCCTAAGGTAAATACTTATTACAAGCTCAACTCCCCGGGAAGCATGGCACTGCAGTATCAAAATAATGATGCTTTTCTTACGCAGCAAGGCCAGCTTTTTCTTTTTACCGCCGCGCTGAATGTCGAAAATTCGAATTTCAGAAACTCCCCTTTAGTGGTTCCCACCTTCTACAACATTGGCAGAATGGCACTTCAGCGGCTAAAACTATATTATCAGCTTAATAAGAATAATGTGATTGATATCCCGGTTTCTTCAGCAAAAGATGAAGTTTTAACGATTTCTTCCGAAGAAGAGAATTTTATTCCGCAACAACAGTCATTTTCAGAAAAGATACAGATCACCACAGATGATTTACCTGAAACAGCAGGGAATTACCAGGTTCTGTATCGTGATGAAACAATAGAACAACTAAGCTATAACTATAACAGGAGCGAAAGCGAGCTGCAGTATATAAATATGGAAACTCTGGAAAACGCAGATGTTATTGATGGTTTAGATACTTATTTTGAAAATGAAAATGCCCTTTCTGAAATCCATGCGCTTTGGAAATGGTTTGTTATTTTTGCATTAGTCTTTTTACTACTGGAAATGCTCCTCTTAAAATTCCTTAAATGAAGCTACTCTTAAAATCGGTACAGATCACCGATACCCAATCAGATTTTCACAACAAAGAAGTGGATATATCTATAGAGGATGGGATCATTAAAAAAATTGGCCCATCCCTGGAAGAAAAGGCAGATAAAGAGATTCAGATAAAAAACCTTCATGTCTCCCGGGGCTGGTTTGACAGTAGTGTGAGTTTTGGGGAGCCGGGATATGAAGAACGTGAAACCCTCCAAAACGGATTGGATACTGCTGCAAAGAGCGGCTTTACCACTATTTGCCTAAACCCGGATACGCTCCCGGTTACAGATACCAGGAGCGCAGTTGGAGCATTAATTTCTGCAGCCCGGGGCCATGCGGTAAAGCTTAAGCCAACAGGAGCGTTAACGGTAAAAAGTGAAGGCGTGGACCTGGCAGAGATATTTGATATGCAAAATGCCGGGGCGGCTTCATTTGGAGACTATAAGCATGCTGTAAAAAACCCAAACCTGCTAAAGATTGCCCTGCAATATGCGCAGAATTTTAAAGGCCTTGTGCAGTCTTTTCCGCAGGAAAATAAAATTGCCGGCAACGGGCAGGTAAATGAACATTATTACAGCACCTCCCTGGGCTTAAAAGGAATTCCGAACCTTGCAGAGGAATTGCAAATTACGCGTGACCTTTACATCCTGGAATATACCGGCGGCAAATTACATATTCCCACTATTTCTACAGAAAAATCGGTTAGCCTTATTAAAGAAGCCAAGAAGAAGGGATTAAATGTTACCTGTAGTGTGGCCATCCACAACCTTATTTTTACTGATGAACGCCTGCAGGAATTTGATACCAATGCGAAAGTACTGCCCCCGTTGCGTACAGGAAAGGACATTAAAGCCTTGCGCAAAGGACTAAAAGAGGGAGTTATAGATATGGTAACTAGCGACCACCGCCCTATAGATATTGAGCATAAAAAAGTAGAGTTTGAAAATGCCAGTTATGGCACCATAGGACTGGAGTCGGCATTTGGCGCTTTGGCTACGATCTTTTCTACGGAAGAAACCATTAAATTCCTTACTTCCGGCAAAGCCAGGTTTGGCATTGAGGATTACCCGCTTAGAGAGGGCGAAAAGGCAAACATCAGCTTATTTATTCCGGGAGAAAAATTCAGATTTTCTCAGGAGAACATTTTCTCCTCATCCCAAAACAGCATTTTTCTTGGCCACAAATTAAAAGGCAAGGCTTTTGGAATAGTGGCTGACGAAAATTTCATTACACAATAGCTTCCAATAATCCGGAGAAATGAAACAAGGAAAATCTGCGGCAATTATTGCCTATATCACTTTTGTAGGCACCATTATTGCTTACTTTATGAACCTCGATGAGAAACATAAGATTGCCAGTTTCCATATTAGGCAGGCACTTGGAATACACATCCTGTTTTACCTGATGGGCATCCTGGCCTCTATGTTTACCGGTTACATGATCCCGACAACCTTCTACATTTTTGTACTGGTTTTATGGATTTATGGGCTGGTGACAGCCATACAGGGAGAACGCAAGGAAATTCCTCTTTTGGGCAATTTCTTTCAGAAAATATTTAAAAGCATTACGTAAATGAACACTTTAGATTTATCGTTATATCATCTTATAAAAGAACCCGTTAAAAAACAGGAAAAAGCACCATTACTGATCATGTTGCACGGCTATGGCAGCAATGAAGAAGATCTTTTTTCCTTTGCGGGCGAGCTGCCGGAAGAGCTCTTTATCATTTCGGTAAGGGCGCCTCTTCCAATGCAGCCTTATGGAAATGCGTGGTATGCAATCCACTGGAACGATATTAATGGAAAATTTAGTGACGATAATCAGGCCCGTGAATCCCGCGAGAAAATTTCAGATTTTATTGACGAAGTTATCGCGGCTTATCCCGTAGATCCAGATAATGTGACGCTGGTGGGCTTCAGCCAGGGGAGTATTTTGAGCTATGCCGTAAGTTTATCTTATCCTGAAAAAGTAAAGAATGTAATTGCTCTCAGCGGATACGTAAATCAGGATATTATTAAAGAAGGCTATGAAAAGAACGATTTTTCCAACCTGTCTTTTTATTGTTCCCATGGTTCGCAGGACCAGGTAATTCCTGTGGAATGGGCACGTAAAACAAAGCCGTTTCTGGACAAGCTGAGCATAGAGAATTCATATTCTGAATTCCCTGTTGGACATGGCGTGGCGCCACAGAATTTTTTCGAACTCAAAGAATGGCTGAAGAAAAGGATCTAATCTATCGGGTATAAGAAGGATTTTTCAGGAGTCAGGCTAATTTCACCGTCTTTTTCAATAAAATAACTGAAGAATATTTCTCCCCAATAGGTACCATCGGTAAAATCGGTCAGCACCCATTTATGGTTGAGTACTTCAATCTTATTTATCCTCATCTCCCCCTGCATTCCTTCATAGGGAACATAAGGATTGTCTTCCTGTGATCTATTTGCGCTTATGAGTTTATCCTGGATAGCGGCAGTAATTTCTTCAGCAGAAAAACCGTGCTTTTCAAGATAAGTAATAGCAGCTTCATTCCCTTCCAGGGAAAAATATTCTCCACTATCTTTATTGCTGCTAACTGAGTCTAATTCAACCTGAACCTGTTCAAGCTGGTTTTCCAGGCTGCTTATTTCTTCAGTTTGAGCATCAAGAATTTTTTTATCGTTTACATAAATAAAAATAGCAAACAAAAGAGTGAAAATAAACAAATACATCAGGATCCTGCCGCGCATACTAAACCTCAATTTTTAAGTTATCATAAGCAAGAAAAACATTTTTTGGGAGTTCCTCTTCAACTTCATCATGAAAGCCCAGTAAATGGCTTATATGGGTTAAATACGCCCTTTCCGGATTAACCCTTTTTATAAATGCCAGTGCTTCTTCCAGATTAAAATGGGAATGATGTGGTTCCCTGCGAAGTGCATTTACCACCAAAACCTTAAGCCCTTTCAGCTTTTCGACCTCTTCGTCTTCAATCTTCTTAAGATCGGTGAGATAGGCAAAATCTTCCATTCTAAACCCAAATACATTTAGCCGCCCATGCCAGAAACTAACCGGAACAACTTCAAGGCCTTCAAATTCAAAAGGCCTGTTTTCTATTTCATGCTCCTTTACTCCTGGTGCGCCGGGATATTTATTTTCCGTGGTAAAAATATAGTCGAAGCGGCTTCTAAGTGCCTTTAAAACCCTCTTATGCGCAAAAATGGGAATGTCACCCTGGCGGAAAAAAAATGGACGGATATCATCGAGTCCCGCAGTATGGTCATTATGCTCGTGAGTGTAAAAAATGGCGTCCAGTTTTTTTACATTATTCGCCAGCATTTGCGCCCTGAAATCGGGACCGCAATCAATAAGAATATTGTACCCGCTCCATTCCACCAAAACAGAAACACGCAGCCTTTTATCTTTTGGGTTATTACTTAAACAAACAGGATGATCACTACCAATAATAGGGATTCCCTGGGAGGTTCCGGTGCCTAAAAATGTGATTTTCAATAAGTGTAAATTTATCACAAAAGTAAATATATTTTTTTGTTTAGCTAGGTGTTTTAGTACCTTTGATAACGCAAAAATGAAATTCATTTAAAAGAAAAATTATGCCAATTACCATAATGGGCGACAAGGAATTCGAGAACGTTCCTTCTATTAAAAGCAAAGCGCTGCGCATTAATTTGAATGCGAATATTTACGGAACTTTTTCGGAAATTGGCGCCGGGCAGGAAACGGTAAGGAATTTTTTTCGCGCCGGGGGTGGCTCCGGAACCATAGCAAAAGCTATGAGTGCCTACGACAAAGATTTTAGTGACGCGATATATGGAGTTGAAGATGACCGCAGGTATGTTACTGAAGCCCGCCTTAAACGAATGCTTAGCCACGAAATTAATCTTATAGAACAAAGGATTTCCCGTGAAAAGCACCCAGACAAATTGTTCTTTACCTACGCCAATACTGTTGCTACCATAGATTTTGCTAAAAAGTACAAAGGCCACGGTTGGGTAGGGATAAAATACCAGGTAAAACCAGATGAAGATTATAACGAAATAAGCCTTCACGTTAGGTTTCACGAAAACGACGCGAGGCACCAGCAAAATACTTTGGGAATACTTGGGGTAAACCTTATCTACGGAGCGTATTACAAATATGATAATCCCAAAAAATTACTCCGTTATCTTTATGACCATATAGACAAGGACCAGATTGAAATAGATACCATAAATTTTTCCGGGCCACGTTTTGAAAATGTTGATAACAGGCTGATGAGCCTGCAGCTCGTTAAAAACGGTATGACCGATGCTGTGATGTTCGCACCAGATGGCCATAATGTTTTACCGGCGAAAATTCTTTATAAAAAGAATATTCTCGCCCTTAGGGGAAGTTTCCGCCCGGTAACAAAGGTGAATATGGATATGTATGAACGGTCCCTGGAATTGTTCCTGAAAGAAAATAAAGTTGATAAAGACAGTACCGAAGTTATTTTTGAAATTACGCTCTCCAACCTGAGGGCAGAAGGTGAAATTGACGAACGTGATTTTATGGATCGCGCTGAATTGTTATGCTCTCTGGGTCAAACAGTTATGATATCTAACTTCCAGGAATACTATAAGGTTGTGGAGTATTTCTCAAGATATTCCAAGCAGCGTATGGGACTCGCGATGGGCGTAAATAACCTTGTTGATGTTTTCGATGAAAAGTATTACAGACACCTTAGCGGTGGAATTCTGGAAGCCTTCGGAAAACTGTTCTTTAAAGACCTTAAGGTTTACCTGTATCCCCTTAAGGATCCTGAAACAGGCGAAATTACTACCAGCGATAACCTGAAAGTTCATCCAAGGATGAAAGAACTTTACAAGTTCTTTAAATATAATGGCAGGGTTGAAGATATAGAAAATTATAATCCTGAAATCCTGGACATCTATTCCCGTGAGGTACTACAAATGATTAGCGAAGGTAAAGATGGATGGGAAGATATGCTACCTGAAAAAACCACAGCGATGATTAAAGACCTGAACCTTTTCCATTATAAGGAGAACAAGAAAAAAGCCGAAACTGAAAAAGTTGAAATTAAACATTAGCTTTTTATAGATTCTGGTAAATAAAAAAGGTCCTGAAAAAATTCAAGGACCTTTTTTATTGTTCTGATCTCTATAGTAACTAGGCTATTCTTTCAATTTTTGCACCTATTGCTTTCAATCGTTTATCAATATCTTCATATCCCCTGTCAATTTGCTCAATATTATGGATTACAGAAGTACCTTTTGCTGACAGAGCTGCTATAAGCAATGAAATTCCTGCCCTTATATCGGGAGAACTCATGGTTGTGGCTTTCAGCTTAGATTTAAAATCATGCCCTATTACTGTAGCGCGATGAGGGTCACAAAGAATGATCTTGGCCCCCATGTCTATAAGCTTATCTACAAAGAATAAACGGCTCTCAAACATTTTTTGATGTACCAGGATACTTCCCCTTGCCTGCGTGGCCACTACGAGGATAATGCTCAGCAAATCTGGTGTAAAACCAGGCCAGGGAGCGTCACTTATATTCATAATAGAACCATCAATAAAGTTCTGCACTTCGTAGCCTTCAGTATGAGCAGGAATGTGAATGTCGTCCCCGCTTTTTTCGACAGTAATTCCCAGTTTCCTGAAGGTATTGGGGATTAAGCCAAGCATTTCCCAGTTTACATTTTTGATAGTAATTTCACTCCTGGTCATTGCAGCCAGGCCAATCCATGAGCCAATTTCAACCATATCTGGTAAAACCCTGTGCTCACATCCACCAAGTTCGCTCACGCCTTCTATAGTTAGCAGGTTAGAACCAACCCCGCTGATCTTCGCCCCCATGGAATTCAGCATCTTGCATAATTGCTGCAAATAAGGTTCGCAGGCAGCATTATAAATAGTAGTGGTACCTTTCGCCAGCACAGCAGCCATAACAATGTTGGCTGTTCCGGTAACCGATGCTTCTTCCAGAAGCATATAATCCCCTTTAAGGCCTTCGGCAGGAGCTTCTACTCCATAAAAACGCTCTTCTTTATTATATCTGAATTTCGCGCCGAGTTTTATAAAACCTTCAAAATGAGTATCTAACCGGCGACGCCCAATTTTATCTCCACCGGGACGAGGGATATATCCTTTCCCAAATCTTGCCAGTAAAGGGCCAACTATCATAATAGAACCGCGCAGGCCGCTGCCATCTATTTTAAACTGTTCACTGCTAAGATAATCCAGGTCCAGCTCATCACTCTGGAAAGTGTAACTTCCTTTATCTTCATGATTTACCTTAACCCCTAAATTCTTTAAAAGCCTTATGAGCTTATTTACATCAAGAATATCTGGGATATTGGTAATTCTGATTTTTTCTGAAGTTAAAAGTACGGCACAAAGTATTTGAAGGGCCTCATTTTTCGCTCCCTGCGGTTGAATTTCCCCACTTAAGCGATGCCCTCCCTCAATCTGGAAAGTTCCCATAAAGTACTTTAAATTTTAATAACGCTTACGGCTTTTTCTGCCTGATTTTTTCGTGTTGCTTTTCGTATGCTTTTTCCGGCCCCTAAGCAAATTAGAAGAATCGCTTAAGTCTTCATCAGAATTTTTCATGTTTAATTCCCCATTGCTCAGCTCCTTCAAATGATCGAAAATCACCTTGTCATCTACCGTGTCCCTGTTCCAGTTAAGGAAAGATTTTTTCATGTGATTGGCAATAGTGTACACCAATGCCTCTTTTAAAGGCCCTTCATCATATTGTTTGGCCTCATCAATCATTCGTTTTATGTTGTTTCCATAGAAACGGTATTTCGGGAAATTCTGGGGATAAGCAAGCGGTTCCGGCCTTTCTTCCAGCTGTTCCCTGGAGGGCTTCGGAAAAGGAGATTCCACATTTAGCTTAAAGTCGCTTATAATAAACAACTGGTCCCATAATTTATGCTGAAAATCTGGCACATCCCTAAGATGCGGATTCATATTGCCCATTACCGCAATAATAGAATGGGCTACTTTATTTCGCTCTTTATCATCTTCAATACTTACGGCGTGCTCTACCATTTTTTGCAGATGCCTGCCATATTCAGGAATAATTAACTGGCTCCTTTCAGAATTATATTCTAATGCGTTCGTCAAATTTTAAATTTATAAGGTGATACTTGAGTGTAGAAGTTAATAACCGTCGCAAAATAGCAAATATAAATTAAAGAAAATAAGAATAGCGTGGCTTTTATTCCTTCTAACGGCTTAAAGCGAAATTACCCCTTTTACTTCCTTTCCTATTTCTTTATACTTATTTATAACGGCGTCCGGATTTTTCATCCTTACGTTGATAGAAACGCTTGTGTACTTGCCATTCTTGGATTTCTTGGTATTAATTACCGCACCCATATTATCAAAAATCTTTTCTATTTGATCAATTTCCTTTTTGCTGGTAGGCACAATAAATTTATAAAGGTATTCTGAAGGCCACATGGCAGTATCCTGCAATTGTTTTTTCAGTTTTTCGTAAAATTCTTCTCTGTTTTCCGCTTCACTCATAACTTTTCATTCATTTTAGATTGCAAAGATACAAGGAATGCTTTCATTTTTATAATCAATTTCAAATCCCGAAATTTGCCGCGTGAAAAAGAATAAAATAGTTATTACCGGCGGCCCCGGTACCGGAAAATCTTCTGTAATTCATAAACTGGAAGAAAAGGGCCATGATTGTCTTCACGAAGTTTCAAGGGAAGTAATACGCGAGGCGCAATTGGAGGGAATTGAACAGCTTTTTTTAGAGGACCCGCTTTTATTTAGCAGAAAGTTACTTGAAGGAAGGATTAAACAGTTCCATGAGGCTGAAGATTTTCCTTCAGACCATATTTTTATAGACCGCGGAATTCCAGATGTGGTGGCGTATATGGACTTTTTTAATACCAGTTATGCTGAAGACTTCATTCTCCCGTGTAAAGATCACCGCTATGAAATGATTTTTATTCTTCCTCCCTGGGAAGCGATCTATAAAAGTGATAATGAACGTTACGAAACTTTTGAGGAAGCCACGAAGATTTCAGAATATCTGGAAAATACTTATAAGCACTACGGTTATGATCCTATAGTGGTCCCCGAGGCCAGTGTGGAAGAAAGAGCTAACTTTATACTCAACAAGATTGGGTTCTAAATTTGCAGCAAGCACTTCACATACTACAACGCCATTGGGGACATTCCCAATTCAGGCCGCAGCAATGGCCAATAATTGAGGCGCTTCTTGAGAAAAAAGATGTGATAGCCCTTCTACCCACAGGAGGCGGTAAATCGGTCTGTTTCCAGATTCCGGCGCTTCTTCAGGAGGGAATTTGCATTGTAATTTCCCCATTGATTGCCTTAATGAAAGACCAGGTAGATACGCTTCAGCAAAAAAATATTAAAGCCATGGCGCTTACAGGGGGCATGCACTATGAAGATTTGGATAAAAACCTGGATAATTGCATTTACGGTAATTATAAATTCCTTTACCTCTCTCCCGAGCGTTTGCAACAAGACCTTGTACAGGAGCGAATAAAGCAAATGAATGTGAATTTAATAGCCATAGATGAAGCACATTGTATCTCGCAATGGGGCCACGATTTTCGTCCTGCCTATCGCAATATTTCCCTGCTTCGGAACCTCAAACCAGAAGTTCCTTTTGTTGCCCTTACTGCCACTGCCACTGCAGAGGTGGTGGAAGATATGCGAACAGAACTTGAAATGCCCGATTCCCTGCTGATAAAACGTTCCTTTGAAAGGGAAAATATCGCCTATAACGTCCTATCTGCGGAAGATAAGCAGTATCGTCTATTGCAACTGCTGAAGAATAAAGGGGAAAGTGCCATTATTTATGTTCGTAGCAGAAATGCCACTATTGAAACGACCACTTTTTTGAAGAAGAACGGGCACAGCGCCGAAGCTTTCCACGGGGGATTGAAAAATGAAGAAAAAGCAGATAAACTTGAAAAATGGCTTCAGAATAACTTTAATATAATGGTGGCGACAACCGCATTTGGAATGGGAATAGACAAGCCGGATGTGCGCCAGGTGATTCACCTTAACCTTCCGGAAAGCCTGGAAAGTTACTTTCAGGAGGCCGGAAGGGCTGGTCGGGACGGTAGACCTGCAATTTCAACAATTATTACCAACCCGGGAGATATACCCATTCTTAAAAATCAGTTTTTGATAAATCTTCCGGATGTGGAGGACGTAAAAGTGGTTTATAAAAAGCTAAATTCGTACTTCAGGGTGGCATACAGCGAAGGGGAAAATGAGAACTACGACTTTAATTTCTCTGAATTTTGCAATCAGTATGACCTTAATGCTATTAAAACCTACAATGCCCTGCAGATGCTGGACCGTTGTAGCATAATCAGAATGTCACAACAATTTCAGAGAAAAACAGAAATGCAGTTTATAATTTCAGATAAGCAGCTTTCTTATTATTTACGTGACAACTCTGCCAGTGATAAGCTTGTGAAAGCGATCCTGAGAACCTATGGTGGAATTTTTGAAAACAAGATCAATATCAATTTGAGTGCGATATGCAAAAAGGCAAATATTAGTGAAGAGAAAGCCCTGGAAATCTTGAAAGCTATGGAGAGGGACGAGGTAATAGACTTCACCCACTCCAAACATGATGCCTCTGTAACTTTTCTGGTTCCGCGGGAAGATGAAACAAGCATAAATCCCGTTGCTACTTTTATTAAATTACATAAGCAGAATAAAAAAGATAAAATTGAATCCGTTTTAGATTATATAAGCAACAACAAAACCTGCCGGAGTTTACAGCTGCTGAAATATTTTGGGGAAAATCCCGAAAACCCATGTGGAATTTGTTCAGTATGCCTGGAAAGCAATATTCCCCTGGACAGAACTGGAATGAACACTATTTATAAAGAAATTGAAGCTCTCCTGAAGAACCGGGAGATGTCTTCCAGGGAACTGGTGGAAAAGATTTCTTTTCCTGAACAACATATTTTAAAAGTGCTACAGCTATTGATAGAAAAGAGGATAATTAGCCGTACCGCCACCAATCAGTATAAAATAAGCAAAAATGAAAGATCTTAGAATAGTATTTATGGGCACGCCGGAGTTTGCCGTGCAAAGCCTGAAAGCAATTCTTAGCGCCGGGTACAATGTTGTGGGCGTAATCACCGCTCCGGATAAACCTGCCGGAAGGGGGAGAAAACTTCAGCAAAGCGATGTAAAAAAATATGCGCTGGAACAAAATTTAAAAGTATTACAGCCTGTAAATCTTAAATCTGAAGATTTTCAGAATGAATTAAAAGCCCTGGAACCAAATGTACAGGTAGTGGTGGCTTTCCGAATGTTACCCCAAACCGTTTGGGCTTTACCCGAATTTGGTACTTTTAACCTGCATGCCTCCCTCCTTCCCCAGTATCGCGGCGCGGCACCAATAAACTGGAGCATCATAAACGGGGATACCGAAACTGGCGTTTCCACTTTTTTTATTGATGAGAAAATAGACACTGGCGCCATGATCCTTCAGGAGAAAATAAGTATTGGAGAAGATGAAAACGTGGGCCTGCTGCATGACAGGTTAATGGAAACAGGTTCCAGCCTGGTAGTAAAAACCCTTCAACTTATAGAGAATGGCCAGGTTAGAACCAGGCTTCAGGAAGAGAGCGAAACTTTAAAAGCCGCTCCAAAGCTAGACAGGGAGAATACTAAAATCGACTGGGAAAAACCTGTTGATGAAATTCATAATCTTATAAGAGGTTTAAATCCTTATCCTGCTGCGTGGTGCTTTTTGAAGAACAATTCCGAAGAGAAAAAAGTGAAAATCTTTGGGACTAAAAAGAAAAAAATCAGTCATAAATTAGAAACAGGTCAAATTATGATTGAAGATAAAAAGATGATTGTTGCGGCAAAGGATGGATTTATTGTGGTAGAAGAAATTCAGTTGCCAGGAAAACGAAAGATGAAGGTAAAGGAACTTTTAAATGGATATACCTTTAATTCTGATGCAAAAATGCGCTGAGGCCTTATGGTTGCTGAAATTATAAAAAATCAATTTTTTGCAGGCTTCTTTATTAACAAAAGGTTAAAGTTATTAACAAATACCTGCTTTTCCCTTGATATTACTTGCGTGGCCGGGAAATCCATATAAATTTGTAAAGCAATGTAACAGAATGTTTAACCAACAACTTAATTTAAAATTCAAATTATGAACAAAACTGATTTAATTGACGCAATGGCTGAGAATGCTGGTATTTCTAAAGCTGCAGCAAAAAAAGCCCTGGAGTCTTTTCTGGAAAACATAGAGACTTCTCTTAAAAAGGGAGATAGAGTATCTCTTGTAGGATTTGGAAGCTGGTCTGTATCTAAGAGAGCTGCCCGCGAAGGTAGAAATCCTCAAACTGGAAAAACTATTAAAATCGCCGCTAAAAACGTGGTAAAGTTTAAAGCTGGAGCAGATTTACAAAAAGCTGTAAACTAATATCCTACATTAGTAAAAGATCTTTAAGCCTCCTCTCCGGGAGGCTTTTATTTTTAAAAAAATTGGGAGAATGATTTGTTTTTTTTAAATTAATAAGTAGATTAGTTAAAAAGAACCCATTATGATAGCTTTAAAACCAGCCAAAGGGCATCTGCTAGTAGCAGAGCCTACAATTATCGGGGACGTGGCATTCAACCGTTCGGTGGTGCTGTTAGCTAATCATTCCGAAACCGGATCTGTAGGTTTTATACTTAACAAAGTTCTCGATTTTACTCTCAAAGACCTGATTCCCGAACTTCAGGTTACATTCAAAATATACAACGGCGGTCCTGTGGAACAGGACAACCTCTATTTTATACATAAGGTGCCAGAGCTTATACCGGACAGTATAGAAATTGCCAGCGGTATTTACTGGGGTGGTAATTTTGAAGCGGTGAAGGAATTGATCGCCAAAGATCTTCTTCAGGAAAGTCAGATCAAATTTTTCCTTGGCTACTCCGGCTGGGATGCCAATCAGTTAAATGCTGAACTGGATTCCCATTCCTGGATTGTCACCACTAACGAGGATCAAACAAACCTTATTGAGCGGCCGTACAATTCCTTTTGGAAAGATAAAATGCTTCAGCTTGGGGGAGAATATTTGTTGTGGTGCAATGCGCCGGAAAATCCCAGCTATAATTAACCTAACCGCGCCTTAACGTTAAGCTTAGACAGTAAGTGTCCCGCGGTCTTATTGCTGAAATTCTTTTTCCTGTACTTAGTTACCGGCTGGATTCCCACGGCTATGTTGGTGATGAACAATTCATCTGCCTTTTGTAACTCAAAAGGCGAAATAGAAGTTTCTTCCAGCTTAAACTCCGGCAGCTTTTTAATTATTCCTTTCAGCTGTTTTCGGATTATTCCATTTAGAGCCCCGTCACTTAAAGGTGGTGTCTTAATAGTATCTCCCTTTACTAAAAAGATATTTCCGTTAAGGGCTTCCACCACACTTTTCTTCTCATTAAGGATCAGGCAGTTGTGATAATCATTTTCTTTGGCAAAAATACTTCCCAACACATTCACGGCACGGTTATTCGACTTAATTGTAGAAAGAATCCCGCTGTTAATGTAATGATCCTTAAATAATTCTATTTCGTAAGGCTCTTCATTAAAAAGATAAAAAGCATTTTCCAGTTTGGAACAGCTAATCGTGTAGCCAATTGTTCTTGTTGCAGGAGTGTAATACCCACCTTCTTCCCGGTAAACTGCAAAACGTATGCGGGCAGGAGAATTAGATAATTCATTGGCTTCGATCAAATTCGATATTTCTTCTTCCAGGAATTCAGGAGAAAAAGAAGATGGAATTTCCATCCGCATAATACGCATGGAGGACATCAACCTGAAATAATGGTCTTCCCAGAACATTATTTTGCCGTTAATTACTCTTATAGTTTCAAATACCGAATCTCCATAGGCAAAGCCCCTGTTGAAAACTGAAAGACTGGCGTCTTTTTTCTTTAGTATTTCTCCGTTAAGATTTATCATAAAAAAGCCCCGTGTTTAGCGGGGCAAAGGTAGTATTTATATCATGAATATTAAACCGAACCAAGTACCTGTTTTAAATCTGAAATCATGTTCTCCCAAAGCATTTTGCTTTCTTCCACTTCTGATTCTTCAGCAAAATCGGTTACCATAATGGAAACATCTTTGGTAATATCGTCAACCTGTATCCTGATTTCAAAATAATATGAAGTATCGTCTTCTTCTATCCACCTGAATTTAATTCGCTCGTCGCTTTTCTTACTAACCAGCTTGGCTTTTTCTTCACTTCCTTCCCATATAAATGTAAATATCTCACCGCGGGAATTCACGTTATCGGCATACCACTCACTAAGTCCGGAGGGTGTGGAGATGTATTGATATAGTAAAGAAGGAGAAGCGTGAATAGGAAACTCCATTTCGTACTTAATCTTTTCTTCCATTTCTTGATTTATTGATTTGCGCCAATATAGATATTAATTGGAAAGATAAAAAAGAAAAGATTTAAATATTTTGGAATTTAATGTTTGCGGCAATTCAAATTGTTTTTATATTTGCACCCGCATTTACAAAGATCGTCATACTCTATAATGCAAGTATAATGTTGGTTTGCGAAAATTTGGCGAGGTAGCTCAGTTGGTTAGAGCGTCGGATTCATAACCCGGAGGTCCCGAGTTCAAATCTCGGTCTCGCTACTAGTAAACACTAAGGAAAGCCGAAATTAATTTTCGGCTTTTTTATTTCAGGTACAACATAGGTACAACATTTCTTCATTTATTCTATTTCCAATTTATTACCAGTTTTTGTACTCATTTGTTCATAACCTAATGCAAATTCACTTGAAAACCTCTTCAAAAAAGTGGATCATTCCTAAAAGTTGTGGACTAGGCAAATATTCCTGTTAATCTGTGAAGAAAAAACG
>NZ_JAVRHQ010000002.1:0-257912 GCF_031846485.1 Autumnicola tepida | reverse complement strand
CCCGTCATTAATACCATCACCGTCTGTATCAGGATCGGTAGGATCAGTGCCAATTTCAGCTTCTTCATCATTGGTCAGCCCGTCATCATCCTGGTCACAAGGCCCGGCAGTAGCATCTGGATCACATGGATCAAGCGGATCGGAACCATTGTCAACTTCATCGCCATCATTAATACCATCACCGTCTGTATCAGGATTAGTGGGATCAGTGCCAAGATCAACTTCTTCATCATTAGTGAGCCCATCCTCATCCTGGTCACATGGCCCGGCAGTTGGATCTGGATCACAGGGATTTAAAGGATCAGAACCATTACCGACTTCATCGCCATCACTAATACCATCACCGTCTGTATCAGGAATGGTAGGATCAGTGCCAAGATCAACTTCTTCGTCATTAGTGAGCCCATCCTCATCCTGGTCACAAGGTCCGGCGGTTGCATCTGGATCACAGGGATTTAAAGGATCAGAACCATTACCGACTTCATCGCCATCACCAATACCATCACCGTCTGTATCAGGATTAGTGGGATCGGTGCCAAGTTCAGTTTCTTCATCATTGGTCAGCCCATCCTTATCCTGGTCACACGGCCCGGCAGTTGCATCTGGATCACAAGGATCTAATGGATCAGAACCATTACCGACTTCATCGCCGTCATTTATACCATCACCGTCTGTATCGGGATCGTTAGGATCAGTGCCGATTTCAGCTTCTTCGTCATCCGTTAAACCATCATTATCTGCATCGTTATCCAAATCACAACCTTCAGCAGCTATAGTTATATCATGTATATCTACCGATTGTTCAAGTGATACATCAACAAGGGCATTTAATTCAATTTCTATTTTATCAAAGCCGGAAGTGGGGTTAACTACTAAAGAAATAACTTCATTGTCTTGAAGACTGGTAAGTAATTCCGCATCGATTAAAGTGGAGGCTGAAGCAGTATAAACCTGAGTATTATTAGAATAAACTATAATCTGAAGGTTATCTAAAATACCCACCGACAAAAGAGAACCATCTGTCTTAAATGAAAGCCTGAAATTATCTGAAGCTGCTGCAGGATTTGGAAGATAGAAAATTTGAGAAATACTAGAAGCTACTCCTAATGTTCCATGACTAATCTCTGAAAAGCTAGAGAGCTCCCCATCTATCGCTGCTCCAGGATTTGATATACCTGCTCCTCCCAACCCCAGAACATCCAGAGAAATACCTGAAGCATCGCCACTGGTGAAAGCAGGAGAATAACATCCTTCCTGTGGCTGAGAATAATATAATGAATGATAAATATTCATTGAATTTTCTACTCCCAGACCAACTAGGGATGACGTGACATCTTCCACTCTAATCTGATTGTAGCTGTCCGGTGGACTTAGAGCTGCAAAAAAATTATCATCCTTGTCGACTACTATTTTGAATCTCTCATCTGCAGGAAAGTTTTCAGTAGAGCCGGAATAGACTACCTGATTATTTTGTTTTGCTATTACATTAAAATAATGATCTCCCAATAGAAGAGACTCTGAAAGATCAATTATAAGATTTCCCAGACTTCCCTGTACAAGGGCCTCCAACAGGCCATCATCAAAATCCAATCGGATATAAGAGGGGGTATTTCCTTCTAAAGTGGAGGGATAACCCAATTCTAAAATTCCATCCTCCCGAGGTTCCAATAGAAATCCAGAATCGGAACTTAAAGTTGCAAATTGTCCATTTACACCTGTAGCGTTAGTAGCATTATCCACGTTCTGCTGGAAAATAACTGAATTTGCAGTTTGTTGAGCGGTAAGAGCGGCAAGCGGCACAGACATTAGAACCACATAAAAGAGCCATACCCTTAACATTCGAAAAGTAGTTTTAGGCATACTTTTGAATTTAAGATTAATAAAGAATAAATCTCAATCCAGTAGGGTAAATCGAGAGCTAACAGTTTATCGGCGATATTAACTGTTAATCGAAATTTTAATGTGTAATATGTGCTAATATACTTACAATAAATATATTAATTTATTATACAAACGTTAAAATTATGAGTTTTTAATAGGTTTATCTGACTTTATAGGCTATATATTTCAAATTTCCGGAAATTTATTCCGAAGCTTATTTTGATCAAATTCAGTATTCGCTGGAGCTGAATTTACTGGCTTCTGACGTGGAATCTGTTATTATAAAGAAGATGATACTTACCTGTTCCAGGATTCGGATTTGAGGAAGATTATATAGCTTCTGACTCCCTTGAATAAGAAAGCCTCGGTGCTATCCAGGAAAAAGCATTAAAGGTGCTGCAGGAATATATATGTTAGATCCAAATAAGGAAATGTCAGACCTCTTCAATGAGAGGGAAGAGGATTTTTAAATTAATTAGGGCTAAAGAAAAAATTCCTTAGCCCGGATTGGTTCTTCTTTATGAATTTGGCTTTTTCTTCTTCGCCATTTTTTCTTCCAGATTATCAATATCGCTGCTCAGCTTGTTTTCTAGCACCCTTGCATAGATTTGTGTGGTAGACAGCTTGGAATGTCCCAGAAGTTTTGAAACGGTTTCAATAGGCACGCCATTAGAAAGGGTAACGGTGGTGGCAAAGGTATGCCGGGCCACATGGAAGGTCAGGGTCTTATTTATCTTCAGTTTCTCTGCAATTTCCTTTAAATATTGATTGGTCTTCTGGTTAGAATACACCGGAAGCACAAAACCCGAGCATTCCGCCTGTTTTTCATATTTCCAGATAATCTCCATTGCCTTTGGCAGGATAGGAATTTTAAGGGGCTGTTCTGTTTTTTCCCTTACTGTAAAAATCCATTTTCGTCCATCAATGCCAGCAACAATATTCTTCGGCTCCAGATTTTTTACATCCACCCAGGATAAGCCGGTGTAACAGGAGAAAACAAATACATCCCGCATCTTCTTATGGCTGCTTCGTTCAAATAGATATTCTTCCAGGTGCTGTAATTCTTCCTCATTTAAAAAGGCTCTTTCGGCTTTTTTAAACTTCAAGGAGAATTTAGCAAAGGGATCTTTATCCACCCATTCCAGTTTCTGAGCCAGGTTAAGCAGCTTCTTTAAGCGTTCGAGGTGTTTCATCACCCCGTTGTTGGCAGGAGCTTTCCTTGCACGTTTGGGTTTATAGTTCCTGAGGAAATGTTCAAAATCAGTAATGAACTGGTAATTGATCTGCTTCAGGAAAATATCATTCGCTTTATATTTCCTTTTCAGGAATTTATAAAGATATCGTTCTGTGGTGTAGTAGTTCTTTAAAGTGCCATACTTCAGCACATCTTTCATATGCTCGGTATGGTAATTCAAGAGCTCCGAAAGCTTTTTAAAGGAATCATCTTCCCTTAGGTATCTTGCCTTAACTGCCTGGGCAGATAAGATCAGGTTTGCATCATTTAGTTGGCGGAAGCATTCGTAAAGCTTGTTATAAATCCGATCCAAAGACCGGTTTACCTGCTGGCTTTCCATGCTGCTACCTTTCAGCCTGCTTTTACGCTCATCCCATAGGTTTAAGGAGATCCTGCGCTGTAAACTGATTTCTACACGTTCCCCGTTCAGGGTAATTCTGGCATAGAGGGGAGCTTTGCCATTTGTTGCTTTACTTGATTTTGGGATAAATACAATCCCAAAGGTCACCGAATTTCTCATAGTATTCGTTTTCAGGGTTAAACAAAATGCGTGAAAACGAAAGTCAAATCAACAGTTCGGGCAAACCGCCCTATATTTTGAGGTCACCGGATAGGTCACCGAATCGGACTCATTTAATATAGTTTCATATCAAATTCTATGAACACCTAAAAACAACAAAACCTTGATAATCATATGATTAACAAGGTTTTAATACCATTTGATAATGGTCTTGGTCGGGGTGGCAGAACTAATCTACCACTCAACAATATTTTGATTACCAGACATTTAGTCTATTTCAATAAAACGAGGTAACCGAATAGGTAACCTTTGCCCCGATTTTATTCGTAAAAGCAAAGATATAGGAATATTTGAATATAAACACGAACAAACCCTATCATATTTAATTTCAATAAGCTCTTTTTAGAAAAAAACTGATTCTCAATATAATAAGAAAATAGTTAATTTTGTTTCTTGATTTGCAAGGGTGAAAGAGCCTATCAAAACTTTTCAGAGTACCCCACAAATCCTTTGAATTCTATGAAATTTTCTCAGCTTTAAACCCCACTTTTTGCAAAATAGTTTTTACTTCTTCTTCCGTAGCACTGTCAGTTTCTACGGTCAGTATCTTATCAGGATTGTTCGTATCTACTTCCCAACTTTCGACACCTTCCTGTTTGTTTAAAAATGGGGTTACTTTTGATACACACCCACCACAATTGATATTTGTTTTAAATTTTAAAGTTTTCATTGTTTTTGAATTTATAATTAATATTAGAGTTTTATGCGTTTCAGTCTTAAGCTATTTGCAACTACGGATACACTACTGAATGCCATTGCTGCACCTGCAATCATTGGGTCCAATAAAAACCCATTTACCGGATACAAAACTCCTGCAGCAATTGGAATACCGATGATATTATAAATGAATGCCCAGAACAAATTCTGGAGTATGCCCAACACGGTTCTCTTTGACAGTTCCAATGCTTTTGGGATGGATTGTAAATCTGATGTTATCAAGGTCATTTTTGCAACGTCCATCGCAATATCAGAACCTTTACCCATTGCTATACTCACATTGGCTTGCGCCAAAGCGTGCGAATCATTGATACCATCGCCTACCATTGCGACTATCTTCCCGTCTGCCTGTAATTTCTCGACAAAAGCCGCTTTGTCCGAAGGCATTACTTCGCCTTTATAATTGGATATTCCCACCTGATGTGCCACGGCAGAAGCCGTTTTATTGTTATCTCCCGTGAGCATATACACCTCGATGCCTCTTTCTTGAAGCGTAGCTATGGCTTTTTTTGAAGTTTCTTTAATCTTGTCCGCAATGGCCAGTATCGCAAGCACTTGATGTTCGTTACCAAAGAATATGACTGTTTTTGCCTTTTCTTCAAGGCTTTCCGCTGTTTGCATTAAAGAAGCGTCGATTTGAATATCATTTTCTACCATTAGTTTATGGTTGCCCACATAATATTTTGAACCATTCTCTAATTGTGCCTTTACACCTTTTCCTGTTATGCTTTCGAAGAAAGTAATTTCTGCTTGTTCAATATTTTCCTCTTTCAAATGATTGACGACCGCTTCTGCCAAAGGATGTTCTGATTGTGCTTCGATAGCCAAAAGAATTTCCTTGTATTCCTTTTGATTTTGAAGTTTATGCTTCCAGAGTATATCGGTTACCAGTGGTTTTCCTTCTGTAATCGTACCTGTTTTATCAAGGATTACTGCATTCACTTTATGCCCAAGCTCCAAACTTTCGGCATCTTTTATGAGAATATTGTTCTCTGCGCCTTTTCCTATTCCCACCATAATGGCTGTTGGCGTCGCCAATCCCAACGCACAAGGGCAGGCAATGACCAACACTGCTACGGAAGTCAATAAGGCTTGTGAAAATGCACTATCGCCACCGACAAACATCCACACGATGAAGGTAACAAGGGATATACCCAATACAATGGGAACAAAAATTCCCGCAATCTTATCGACCAATTTTTGCCCAGGTGCTTTGCTTCCCTGTGCCTCCTGAACCATTTTTATAATCTGGGAAAGCAGGGTTTTCCCACCTACTTTTTCAGCGGTAAACTGAAAGCTTCCTTTTTGATTAACGGTACCAGCGAATACCTTTTCCCCTTGGGATTTCTGAACTGGAACGGGTTCTCCCGTTATCATACTTTCATCTACATACGAGCTTCCCTTGGAAACTTCGCCATCCACGGGAATTTTTTCTCCGGGACGTACCAAAATGGTCTGCCCCAGCTGTACGGATGAAATTGGGATTTCCTTCTCTTCCCCATTCTCAATAATTTTAAGGGTTTTAGGCTGAAGCCCCATTAGTTTTTTGATGGCCGAAGACGTATTTGATTTTGCCTTTTCTTCCAATAGTTTCCCCAATGAAATAAAGGTGATAATAACGGTAGCCGCTTCGTAATACACGTGAGGCTCGATGCCGCGACTTAACCAAAATTCAGGAAAAAAAGTGTTGAACACACTAAAGAGGAAGGCGATTCCGGTACTCAACGCCACCAAGGTATCCATATTTGCTTTACCGTGATTGGCCTGCTTGAAGGCATTGATGAAAAAGCTGCGCCCGAACCAAACAAGAATGGGAAAGGCCAATACCAAAGAAATCCATTTACCTGGTTCCCATTGCATATAGAACATTCCCAAAATAAAAATAGGCAGCGTTAGGATAGCCGACCAGATAGTACGGCTTTTTATGTCTTGGTAATGTTTTTGTTGAAGTTCTTGTTGTACTTCCGAAGGGTCTTCGGTATCTATTATAATATCGTAACCGACCTGTCTTAAAGCGTTTTGCAATTGTTCTTCGGTAGTGGCTTCGTCGTAATCCACCAATACCGAACTGCTGGCAAAGTTAACCTGCGCGTCGTTCACACCTTCGGTATGTGAGAGTATAGATTCAACACTGGATGCACAGGCCGCGCAGGTCATTCCTGTTACTGGAAAAGATTTTTTTATTCCCTCTTTATGATTCTTTTTTTCGGTTTCAAATATGTTGATTGTCTCCATAAATCCACTCTTATTTGTGCACTACAAATTTCAGGATTTAAGGACTTTAAAGTGTTATGTAATATGCTGAATGATTTGTAGAATTTATTGAAATATCTTTTTAGCATTAAACATCGTTCAAAAATTTTCGGTTTTTATCCACAGATTTCTTAAACTGCGTGGGTGTCATTCCAGTTACTTTTTTGAATTGATTGCTTAAATACGCAACGCTGCTGTAATGTAATTGAAAAGCTATCTCACTCAATGTCATTTCATCATAGACAATGAGTTCTTTCACACGCTCAATTTTTTGGTTGATGATATATTGCTCGAACGTGATACTTTCTACCGACGAAAATAAGGAACTCAAATATTTATAATCCAAGTTAAGTTCTCGACTAATAATATCTGCCCATTTTAAATCGGTATCTTCAGTGGAATGGTGTATTTTTTCAATTACAAGATTCTTCATTTGTTCAATGAGTTGACTTTTTCTATCATTAACCAAACTGAACCCTTCATTTTGAAGTTCTACAGAGATTAAACTTTTATTTTTAGGGCTCAGTTCATTTGTCAAATCTACTTCACCCAACTCTATAATATTGTATTTAATATTCAATTTGTTCATAATACGGGATACAGAGCTTATACATCTTGGACAGACCATATTTTTTATGTAAATGGTATTCGACATAGTTGTTATAGGATTTTAAAAAATTGATTCTCCACGTTTTAAAGTTTTAAAAGCTTACATAGATGGTTGCGAATAAAGCCGCGAGAAATAAGATAACCATAGCAATAATGCCATAAATTTTTTCTCTTCTGGAAATGGTATTATTTTTTGGTTGTTTCTTTTTCCTGTTTTTATTTTTTCTCCTATCTCTTCTATTTTTACTCATATTTAAATTTCCAAGTAAAAAAATCGTGCTATTTTTTGAAATAATTACTCAAATGTATCCCTAACCTCGCCACAGGTCAACATTGATTGTCCATAATATGGATTTTGGATTTCTTTTTCTAAACTTAACCAATAGGCTCCCTTGTTACTATTGGCCATTGGACAAAATTGGCTGTAAGCCTTTTGGTTTACGCCAAAGAGTTTGACACTGCTTATCATATGGGCAGATAAATGTTTAAAGTGGTCCCTTTGTGTTTTGATATCTGAAGAAAGGGAAATAGCATTTGACGATGACTTTAATTCCTTTTGAATGGTCATCCAGTGCTTGTGCGCTTTTTCATCTTCCAATAATTTCATATCCACCTTGTTCAGACTTTTTTCTACTCGTTCAGCAGCTTGCTGTGCGTTTTTCGCATTATCATTCACTAAGGCATCTTTTAAGTCAATATAGCCATCAAAAACTTGCTTTAACTGCTTTTGAAACTTGGCAGGAACATCTATTCTTTCGTTCATTTTTGTATGGTCAATGCTATTACCAGTTGCTTGGGTATTTGCTTGCTCCATCCCGGTATGCCCTTCGTGCCCAGTCATTGTTTTGCCCCCTTCTTGATTCATCATTGATTTTTTACCACTTAACTGTGCAGCGGCATCCACAGTAAATGTGCCATTGGTCACGATTTCATCCCCATCTTCCAATCCGCTTGTTATCGAATAGGTTTCCCCATTTCTTTTACCTATCGTCACTTCACGCATTTCAAAGACAGGTTCGTCAGGTTTGGTTTTTACATACACCAATGAGCGCTCCCCTGTCCACATTACCGCGCTTGCCGGAACAAGAAGCTGCTGTTCGCTAGAAGCACCAATACCTTCAACCTTACCTGTGACGAACATTCCCGGTTTCAACAGGTTATTTTTATTTTGTATGGTAGCCCTTACCGTTACTATTCTGGTCTGGGTGTTTAACACCGGGTCAATGAATGATATTGTGGCATCAAACTCTTTGTTGGGATAGGCGTTGGTGGTCATTTTTATTTCCTGCCCTTTTTCAAATTGTGAAATTTGATTTTCGTAGGCATCAAACTCTGCCCAGACCGTATTTAAGTTGTTCAATTTTAAAATAGGCTGGCCTTGTTTTACGTAATCACCTTCTTCCGCCATTTTTTCGGAAACAGTTCCGGAAACCGTAGCGTAAATAGGGAAGTTCTCACGCACCTTTCCTGATTCTTCGATACTGTTGATCTGGCTTTCTGAAAGTTTCCAGAGCTTCATTTTATTCCGCACGGATTTATAAAGTTCGGGTTGGCTTTCTTTAAGGGAAGCCGTGGTAATTAGCTCTTGTTGGGCTGCAACAAGATTAGGCGAATAGATTGTTGCCAAAAGCTGCCCTTTACGAACTTCTTGTCCTTCATAATTTACATTGAGACGTTCAATCCTCCCATCAAAATAACTGGCCTGTACTGCACTCGCTTCTTCGTTTTCTACGATTTTACCGGATAAAGAAGTTACATTTCCAGTTTCGCCTACAGCATTACCTACTACATTTGTTTGAATATTGGCCAGTGCCATTGCATTTTTGGTCATTTTAATTTCATTTGGGGACAAGCCTTCAGAGCCTGACTCAGCTGGGATAAGATCCATACCACAAATAGGACAATCTCCCGGTTCAGGTTGCATAATTTGTGGGTGCATTGAACACGTCCACATTTGATTGGAGGTTTCGCCAGAATGGTCGTGACCATCGGACATCTCAGCTGAATCTTTGTTAATCATAGGATCTTTGGCAGAACCATCAAAAATAAAATAGCCCGCTACTAGACCAACACCTATTGCAATCGTTAAATATATTATATTCTTTTTCATATCGTTTTATTTTGTTCCTAACCAATTAACTTGGTGAGGAAAGTTAATTTACAGGGTGAAATTTATTTCCCTTCTTGTTCAAGTCTATAAATTATTTTCTTCATCTGTGCAATTTCCCTTTCTTGAGCTTCTATAATCTCTTTGGCGAGTTTTTTTGTTTCAGGATCCTGAATATCGGCTCTTTTACTTGTTAAAATCGCAATGGAGTGGTGAGGTATCATAGCCTTCATATATAAAACATCTCCAATGATGGGTGCCTGTGCTCTTACCAAGCCAAGAGCACCGGTAAACAGAATCGCGCTTCCCACAAGAATCGCGATGTTCTTTTTCTTGTTTTGATACATTTTTCGCATAAAGAACCACATAATCACCGCCATACAGGCTATACCCAAACAGGTCATATAAAATCTGGTAAGACTGAAATACACGTGGTCAATTTCGTATGTATTGAGATACATTGTGGTGTACATAGCTATAAAGGAAAGGCCAAGCATAGCTATAAATCTGCTATAATTACTTTTTTTTATTCTGTCTTGTTTTTTTTCTGTTGACTTCATTTTTTAATTTTTTTTGATTGACAATTGCTAAGTCTTTAGACTTATGGTCTATTTAAATTGATAATATTTTTCTTTTAACTACCATTTTGTTAATGATTATTTTTTTAGTTTAAATCTTAATTCATAAAAAATTTCACAATAAGGCCTCCCGCCAACCAGGCATAACAAATAAATGCGGCGTATTTTAAAATGCTTTCGAGTAATTGGCTTTTAGGTGCCATTTCACTCATAGAGTGTTCTACATCCTTCTTTTTGAAAAAACCGAGATATATCAAATAACCAGAAATAACTAAAAATGCCAGGTTCAAAAAGAACGTATAATCTACTTTAAAAAACTCGCTGTCTTGAATTTTAACTTGTGAAGGATCTGGTAAAATGTTGAACAAATCAAATGTGTAGTGTAATGCTAAAGATGTTCCTATTAAAGCAGTAAACAATAGAAATACTATGAAGATCGACATTTTCCAACCATAGTATTTTGCGTTTATACGTAACACGGGAAATACCACAAGGTCACTAAAAATAAAGGCCATTACTCCTGCAAAGCTCACACCTTTCCCAAATAATAATGCCGCTAAGGGTATGTTGCCCATAGAGCCAATAAATGTCAAAAAAGCTGCAACTGGACCTACTATAATATGTTCTAAAATTTCAAAAAAAGTAAAATCTGTATTGCCCTTACCGCTATTAATGAAAAGTGTTTGAAAAAAGGAATCAGGCACAAAAGCTGCAACAATTCCCGCAATAGTAAAGCCTACCGTAACATCTTTCCATACCATTTGCCATTCCATTTTGTATTTTTTGGCTACTCTCGCCCAGCTAGTCTCCTTCTGGATTTGTTTTTTCCAGTCTTTGGAATCATCCATTTCATCATCGCTATCTTCACTTTCTAAATTTTTTCTGGCCTTTGAAATAAGTTTTTTTGGATTTATAATCCGTATAAGTATCCAACAAATGAGGATTAAGAGGATTCCACCTACATATTCCCCCACGACAAATTGCCATCCCAAGAAAATGGAAATGATGATTCCCAATTCAATAACCAAGTTAGTAGAAGCCAGTAAGAAAGCGATGGATGATACAAAACTTGCCCCTTTCTTAAAAATGGACTTGGTAGAAGCAAGTGCGGCAAAACTGCAAGAGCTGCTTATGAATCCGAAGAATGTTCCCAGAAGCACGCTTTTCTTTTCATTCTCGCCCATTGTTTTCTGCATCCTTTTTTCGGTCACAAAAACCTGTATCATACTACTGATGATGTAGCCCAAAACAAATGCCCACAATGCCATCCAGAAAAATCCGGTGGTCGTATAAGCCGCTTCGCCCCATTGTTTTAAGAAATCATTCATATCGACTATTTATTTTAAAGATTCTGATAATTACAATACCGAGCATACAATTTAATGTTAGTGTCCTCCGTGGTCTTCTTCGGCTTCGTTGCTCAAATACTTTCCTTGTGGACCGATCCCTTCAATATATACTAACTGCGAACCATAATGTCCTGCTTCGGACACCGAATAGGCCGAAAAGGCCATTACTACAAAAACTGCTATTTCGAAACCACGCTTTAATTTGACCCAAAGCAGGCTAACTATTTTCAGAATAGCTGCAAGAGCACTCGACCAAAGTGTCCAATCGGCATATTTTTCGTGTTGTTCCAGTACGCTTTTGGCCATTTCGGTAAGTCCTTCTGTATGTGGATGTACAAACGTTCCGGCAACATACGCACCAATAAATCCAGAGCCTACCATTAAGAGGATGACCCAATCCATTGTCCGGTTCAAGGTAAACAGCTGTATCAACTGTAAGACCACCGCTAACAGCAATAGCACAATGGGAAAATGCACGACCATAGGATGCAGGTTTGGAAACGCATCAAAATCTGCTTTTACAGAATCTGATTGTACAGCAGATGCTGTGCTGACCGATAATTCAGTTTCATCAAGGCTATTTCGTTCTTCATTTAAGGCAAAGGTCTTGGTTAAACTACCCAAGAAGGCAATGACCAAAATGATTGAAAAAAAATGTTTTGTATTCATCTTTTATGGTTTTTAATTAGTCCCCAATTAGTTGCAGTACCAAAGTCCCAAGAACTATGATGGCTATGATAGCGTACACGATATAATTGAACCGCTTTTTTAACGGGTTTTTGATTTGTGCTTTGCTATTACCTGTATTGCAACAATCTTTCATCGGCTTTCTTTTTTGTGCCTGACAAGGGAAGGGCTTTTTAAACTAATTAAATTAAGCATACCCTTCACTTACAGGACTTTATCATTATACCCTAAAAAGAAAAGGCTTAACTAACAAACTTCAATAAACAAATTCCCTTCCCTTTTTTTAGGTATAATCTCATCTATTTTATGACTTTTTAAGTTGCTACAAACTATTTTTAAGCAGGTTCATATACTTTATAATTTCTTTTTGATTCGTCTCGGAAAGTCTTGCATCCCTATGGATAATAGTATAGGAGTCCAATGGCATTTTATCGTCCTCAATTTGACTGATAATAGACCGTAGTTTGCTATTTTTCCTTCTGGCTGAATAATCCCCCCATTCATTAAAATTTAATTCATCTTTTCCTTCTTTAATGTGATCCTCCAAGAACCAGGCGGCCGGTTGTATTTTATTGTACCAAGGATAATCGGTATTGTTGCTATGGCAGTCGTAACAGGACACCTGTAATTTGTTTTGTATGGTGGCAGGCACTTTATTTACTTCCATAAAATCGGTTTTTGGAACAGTATCACTTATGTTGCGACTTGCAGGTATAAATTGAATCGCCACAAATGCAACCAACAAAATCAATACAATGATTTTGATAATTCTCATTAATTAATTTCCTTTTGTATTTCCCCACATTTCATCATTTTACTTCCAAAGTATGGATTTTTAATTTCTTTGGTAGCACTTAACCATTGCGCCCCTTTATTATCATTGTACATCGGGCAAAAATCCTGATACAGCTTCATATCAGTTCCTGTTATCGCAATCATATCTATCACATCCTTGCTCAATATGTCGAAATGCTCCCGTTGATGCTCAATAGGGCTTTCTGAAATATGCTCTGCGTGTTCCTTCGCATCTTCAATGATGTCTGTCAATTCCTGTTTTTCTTCTGAAGAATAACTGCTCTTATCAAAATTTTTAAAATCACCGAATAAACTTCCTCCGGCCTTGGCGGCTGCCTCTTGATCATCGGCCACAAGGGCATTTTTTATTTGTAAATAATTATCGATAATTGCATTTGTAGCATTATTACCCGAATTGTTTGTCATCATTTTCTCGGAACCTTCGTGATTATGCCCCTCATCTTGATGCATTTCATTGGACATTGGTGTTGTTTCCCCGTCTTTTTTTCCATCTTTACAAGACATTGCTGTGAGGGTTACCAATGTCATTGTTAGGATACTTAGTGTCATTCTTACTTTTCTCATTTTGATTAGATTTAAATTAATACTCTTTATTTTGAAATGGTTTTCTCTACTGATCCACATTTAGGCATTTTATCACCAAAAAAGGGATTAGAAATTTCTTTGACGTCAGCATACCAATACGCTCCTTTATTATTAAAGGCCATTGGGCAGAATTTTTTGTAAATCGTGCCTCCAGATAGTGCATCTTCAAACATTGGCCCCGCCTTTTCTGTAAATTGCGCAAACAATTCACGTTGTTTTTCGATATCATCAGTATCTGCCATTTTTTGGGAAATGCTTTTCATTGTTGCTCTTTCTTCACTAAAGGAATCTGCCATACTTTTGGCAATTTTTTGCACCTGATTTGCATCCTCTTCAGTTAATGCCATCTTTATTTCCAGATAATTATGCCATATTTTACCGGTCATCCCATCTACAAAATCCTGATCCGCAATATCCGCCGTCATTTTTTCTTCTTTCTTTACTTGTTCTGGTGTATCAATTTTTACCGTTTGCTTTTCCTTACAACTTATAAATGCTATGAGTGTTAAGGCAGCAAATGATATTTTTATTAGTGCTTTCATTTTATCTTTTTAATAGTTAATAAGGATTTCCTCCTCTTATTTTCTTAAGAAGAGGAAATCCAAATTTATTATGCAAGGAACGCTTCACAGGCTTCTGCACATTTTTTACACGCCTCTGCACAATCTTTGCAATGCTGAGCATCGTGTTTTGCACATTCATCTGCACATTTTTTACAGATCCTATGGCAGTATTCTACCTTTTCTTTTACATCTGAATAATTTGCGGCGAGCAATTTTGCAGTTGCGCTACAAATTTCTGCACAAGCTCTATCTGTCCTAATACAATCTACCATCATTTGGATGTTGTCCTCGTCCAGACAGGCATCGGCGCAATAATTACAATGTGCGGCACAGTCGTTCAATGCTTTAATCAATTTTTCATTTTTCATAGGTTCTAAATTTAAATTAATAATCAGTTACTTTATTGAAAATCACATTCCCAGTTTGTTATTGTCCTTGGGCTTTCTATTATTGGTATTGGTGGGATTAATTGTTTTTTTGCGTTCGATATATTCTTCCTTGGTAATTTCGCCTTTGGCGAATCGATTGTTCAGAACATCCATAGGATTTTCTTTCTTTACGGTATATTGTCTGTTTTTTCCATTATATAGAAATAAGACCAATACCAGTACAATCGGTATCAATATCCACCACCACATCATCATAATTGAAAGTTCTTATTGTTCTTTTTCAGTTCTTTTTAGTGCTTATGCCCTTGGGCGTTCTTCATCTCGCCCTTCATTTTTTCCATCTTTTCCTTCATCTTTGGGTCGTTCATCATTTTTTGCATCATTTCCTTCATCATTTCAGGGTTTTCGTCCATCATTTGCATCATCTTCCCTTTCATTTCCTTTTTCATTATTTTGTTGTTATGAATTTTATTCATCAACATTTTACGGCCCTTCTCACTGCCCATCATTTTGTCTAGCATTTTGGACTGCATCTTCCCTTTCATTTCCGGATTTTTCTCCATCATCATTTGCATATGTGATTGCATTTTTTGTTTCATTTCAGGGTTTTTCTCCATCATCATTTGCATATTGCCAGATTCCATTTGTTCCATATGTTTTTGCATCATTATTTTTCTTGCCCTCCTATCTTGTTGGGCCTGGTCGAGAAATTCGTTGAACAGGTCTGGATTTGAAATTATTTCCTGATAAATCGATTCTCGATTGTCTTTAATATCCATCGTTTCAGAAGCATTGAAGGCTGATTTACAACTAACCAGCGTTCCTACTGCAGCGATAATTAATAATGTTTTCAAAAGTGTTTTCATTTCATTTTTATTTAATAATTGTAAATTACTTATCGGTATTAATTGTTTCTTTACGTTCCAAATATTCCTTTTTTGTAATTTCGCCTTTGGCATAGCGCTCATCCAATATTTTCAGGGCATCCTTTCTTTTTTTCTTCTTTTGCTGTTTTCTGCCAGAGTAGATAACAATACCTAGTATTATAACCCCCAGTAAAATCAGCCAATCCCATTCGTACATCATAATAGTTGGTTTTTAAAATCTTGCGGAAAGCCCACCACCCGCACCGAAGCGGTTGTCGTAACTTGCCATCAAGGAAAAGTTTCGTGATAAATAATATTCTACTCCTGCATTCCAGGTCACTTCTTTGGCGAAATTATCGCCTACTGGAAGGTCGTCAACCCATCCGAAATCGGCTTGATATTCATACTCTCCAAATATTGCAGTTCTCGGAAATATGAGGATTTCCCGACTTAAGCTTATTTGAGGTCTTAATTTATTGTCAATGCGTACATCGAGATTAAAGAGATAAGGTGTTAAATACCGAATACCAGCAACTGCAGTGGTTGAAATTTCATCCATACTGTCCTCCAATTCATTTTCAACATTTACACCGCCAAAGACCCGCAAATAGTCGTGCAGATAACGTTCATAAGTTACTTCGGCCTCTAGGTTCTTGTTCCACCCATATTCCGCGGATACATTGAACTGATTGCGAATGTTAGAAGCCACAAAATTAAACTCCGTCATATGGGACGCCGCATCAAGCAATGCCCAGGTGTAGAATGGATCTGTTTCGTTGATTAATTTTGAAACTGGATATTCTTTCATTCTAGGATCGCGAGGTGTGTCGTAACTTATTATTCTGTCCATACCAGCATTCATATGGTAGAGGATATGGCAATGTAAAAACCAATCCCCATACTCATCACCATTATTGCCATAAAACTCTATAGTAACTTTCTGCATTGGCGGGACGTTTACGGTATGTTTTAGGGGGGAATATTCCCCATTTTCGTTAATAACCCTAAAAAAGTGACCGTGCAAGTGCATCGGGTGGTGCATCATCGTAAGGTTATTGTAGGTAATTCGGGTTACTTCATCGCTCTTTATCTTTATCTTATCGGTTTCACTCAATGGAACGCCATTCATACTCCAAATGTAACGGTTCATATTGCCTGTTAGATTTAGCAGTATTTCCCTGACAGGAAGATTTTGATCATACGAAGTTTTTTCGGTTGTTTTAAGATAATTATAATTGTATTCTGAAAACATTTGCATTCCTTCCATCTCCCTATCATCCATTTTATCCTGGGGATGTTTCATCTTTTCGTGCTTAATTGAATCTTTCGGCATATTCATCTTGTCATCGTCCATCTTCATTTTCGAATGGTCCATATCCATTTGCATCCCATATTCTTCTTTCATTTCATACCGCTCGTCCTTTTTAGGGCGGAACTTTAGGGCGTGCGCCCCCATTTTCATATCCATTTTTGCCATTTGTTGCATCATCTGGATTTTATCGGGTTTCGGGACAACTTCCGCAGGAAGTATTTTACCTTGACCAATATAAGCTGTGGTGGTCCCTGAACCGTCCTGTGCCATTACACGTAACTCAATTTTTCCATTTTGTGGAACGGCAACAATAAAATCATAAGTTTCAGCAGTGGCTATAAAAGTCTTATTATGGGCAATGGGAACTACATTTTGACCATCAGCTGAGACCAACATTGGCATTTCCCCACCGAAGGTCATCCAAAACTGGGAGGAGGCGGAACCATTTATGATACGCAACCGAACTTTTTCTCCCGGTTTAAATTGTGGATATTCAACCGATTCTTCGCCATTGATCAAGAATGCAGGATAATAGACGTCGGCAATGTCTGCTCCTTCCATCCGTTGTCGCCAAAAATCGAGTTGTGCGCCAAATGCTCCCCGCCCAATAACTTGATTTAAAGGGGTGGAAGTACCTTTCTTCATTTGGTACCATTCATTACCGCGTTTAAGGTTACGCATCACATTTTTAGGATTTTCATTGGTCCAATCAGATAACATCAATACCAAATCTTTGTCATAATCCAGCGTTTTTTCTTTGGGATTGATTAAGAGAGATCCAAAAACGCCACTTTGTTCCTGAAACATCGTGTGCGAATGATACCAATATGTTCCTGATTGTCTTATAGGGAATTCATATTTAAAGGTGGTGCCGGGCTTTATGGGTGGGGTTGTTAAATAGGGCACACCATCCATAAAATTGGGCAATAGCATTCCGTGCCAATGGATGGAGGTTTCAACGCTCATTTCGTTTTTTACATAAATAACCGCGTATTCGCCTTCGGTAAATTCTAATGTTGGCCCAGGTATACTGCCATTGATGGTCATACCTTTTACCTGTTTTCCCGTTTTATTGACCATTTCTTCCTTAAGGGTTAGCGTGTATTCGTGCACCGGCAAATTATTCACATTGCCTTCTTCGGGACGTGCGGTTTGTGCCGTTGCATTGAAAAGCGCAAGCATTGTTAAAAATGTCAATAATATTTTAGGCATCGATTTGATTTTTAACATAAAAATATTTATTTTTCTAAAATTATTGTTTAATAATTATTGCTTATATTTATATAATTCGGTCTAAGGGATTCCTAAAATTTTTTTCCAAATTTTTGTACTCCGTTAGGCTCATCCCTGTCTCTGTTTTAAATTGATTGCTCAAATGTGTTAAGTTGCTATAATTTAAAAGTTGGCTTATTTCGGTAAAGTTGAGCTCCCTATTGTGTATCAACTCCTTGGCCTTTTCAACCTTTAGTTTGATAAAATACTTTTCCAGCGTTACCTTTTCATTGTAAGAAAATATTTTGCTGATTCTGGAATATTCTTGGTTCAACTCCTTTGAGAGTATTTCCGAGAGTTTTTCGTTAGTTACTGGTAGATTATTCAACAAATTGATCAAAGTTATCTTTGTTTGTTCAACCATTTTAAAGTTCTCACCATCGATAATGTAAAACCCATTCGATTCTACCACGTCCTGTATGGTTTGTTTGTCTTTTTTTGTTTGAATATCGATCTTTATTTCTCCTAATTTTATATCCAGAACCTTAATATTTTCGTTTATCAGTTCAGACTTTAAAACCTTGATGCATCGGTCGCAGACCATATTTTTTATATAAAACGTTTTTTTCATATCAATTGGTTAAATAATTAATCATCGCCGATTGCGTATAGTATTCTTGTATAGCTTCTATCTGATTGATACCAAATTTTAACTGCAACTCCTGGATATCCAATACATCATTAAAGTTAATCGTGCCCGTTTCGTAGTTCCTGATTAAGATTTCTTCGGCATTTTTGGCTTGTTTTAGGTTTTTCTCCTGAATGTTGAATTTTATCCTGGCCTCGTTCCGTTCTGAAATCGCCCTGGCAAACTTCGATTTTAATGTGTTTAAACGATCATTCTTTTGCGATTGAATTTCTTGTTGTTTTAATTCATTCTGTTTGGTTATCGATTTATATTTATTGTTAAAAATGGGGATGGAAACCGAAACCATAGGCATCAAAATATCTTTGCCGTTATCACTAAAATTCATCTCTGGGCGTTCTTCGATAGGGATAAAATCCAATCCTACCCCTAAACTTGGTAAGCTTTCTTTTTGATTGAGTTTTTCTGATTGGACAACCGATTCATATAGCTTATCGAATTTAAGCAACTCCGGATTTAAAGAAAGTGCCTCAAAACCGGGAACGGGATCATCTTCTGGAATCCCTAAATTAGTGACTACCTCTGTAGCTTCGTCATATTTACGATCTAACAAACTATTCAAGGCCGCCTGGATTCCTTTGGCTTTTTGAAACAAAACTTCTTTCTGTTGTAAGATTTCGTTTTGGCGTATTTGTAACCGCAATACATCTACCGCACTGGCATTGCCAACTTCTGTGGCAGTTAAAGCCAATTGCTCGTAGGTTTCCAGCAGCTGGATATTATCGTCCAAAACTTTTTGCTTGGCCCTAATCCCATATAATAAATAATAGAGTTCCGATACCGATAATGCAAGTTTTCGTTTGGCAATGCTAACCTCTACATACTCGGCTTCTGCCATAGCGGAAGCATAGTTTTCCCGTGCAGTAATTGTCCCAAACCAGGGCAACATCTGTTTTACAGAAAATTTAGCGCGTTGCGCCCCTGTACGGGTTTCTGGCTCACTTACAAAATAGGCCGCTCCAAATTCGGTATTGGGCAAGGTATTCACTTCATTTATCTTTTCCTCAGCGATATTGTACCGCAGCTTGAAAGCCTGAATCTCCGGATTGTTTGCCTCCGCTTCCTGAATATAGGATTGCAGTTGTTGGCCATTCATTTGAGTTATGGTCGATAAAACAATTCCTATGATTAAAAAATATCTCATTTACTCGCTCTTTTAAGTTGAAATTCCTTTTTCATACTGAATAGTACGGGCACCACAAAAAGCGTGATTAATGCGATAAGCATCCCTCCAAAACTTGGAATCGCCATTGGGATCATAATATCGCTTCCCCTGCCTGTAGAGGTCAGTATTGGCAGTAAAGCCAAGATTGTGGTAGCCGTGGTCATCAAACACGGACGTATGCGTTTTTGTCCCGCTTCCACAATAGAATCCCGTATTTCTTTTTTATTTTCAGGTTTATTACGGTCAAAAGTTTGGGTAAGGTAGGTTGCCATAACGACCCCGTCATCGGTCGCAATACCAAATAATGCGATAAAACCAACCCATACCGCCACACTTAAATTTATGGTGTGCATCTGGAAAAGATCCCGTAGGTTTTCTCCAAAAAAGTTGAAGTTTAAAAACCAATCCTGTCCGTAAAACCAAATCATTAGGAAACCACCGGCAAAAGCAACGGCGATACCTGTAAAGACCATTAGGGAAGTGGACACCGAGCGGAACTGGAAATATAGGATTAGAAAAATTATTGCTAAAGCCAAAGGAACTACGACAGATAATGTTTTTTCTGCCCTTATTTGATTTTCGTAGGTACCTGTGAATTGGTAGTTGATCCCTTTGGGGACGATAAGCTCACCGCTATCGATTTTTTCCTGAATCAGTGCCTGGGCATTTTCCACAACATCCACCTCCGCAAAACCGTCGAGTTTGTCAAACAATACATATCCCACTAAAAAGGTATCCTCACTTTTGATAACCTGAGGACCCTGCTCATAGCGCACATCAACAAGTTCTCCCAATGGTACAGGGCTTCCTTTTTCGACCGGAACGTAAATGTCCTTAATGTCATCAGGGTTACCGCGAAGCTCCCTCGGATACCTTACGCGTACCCCATAGCGTTCCCGGCCTTCCACGGTTTGTGTGAGTGGCATCCCGCCAACGGCTACTTGAAGTACTTGCTGGACATCTTCTATAGTAATTCCATAGCGTGCCAGCCGCTCTCTTTTAATATCGATGAGCAGATAAGGTTTTCCAACAATACGATCGGCAAAAACAGCTTCTTTTTTTACTCCTTCAGATTGTTTAAGAATATTTTCCAATTGCATCCCAAAAGCTTCGATTTCACGTAAATCCTGACCTTTTACTTTTATTCCCATTGGCGCACGCATTCCCGTTTGGAGCATTACCAGTCGGGTTTCGATAGGTTGTAATTTAGGGGCCGAGGTTACACCGGGTTGCTTGGTTACCCTTACAATTTCGTTCCAAATATCATCTGGGGATTGTATTTCGGGACGCCAGTTTCGGTAGAACTCACCATCATCATCGGGAATGAGGTTTTGGCTTTCTATAAGAAAAGGATCTTTAATTTCTGAATCTTTGTAATCTCCGTCTTCATCCACTTCACTATTGGGGTTTACCACCAAATTTCCATCCTTCAACACAAATAATCCATCCTCATTTACCCTATACCTTTGTCGCTTCCCTTTGTCATTCAGCATATATTCTGACTTATACTGAATGATATTTTCATACATTGATAAAGGTGCGGGATCCAGTGCTGATTCGGTTCGTCCAGATTTTCCAACGACCGTTTCTATCTCTGGAATACTCGCAACTGCCATATCCAATTGCTGCAACACCCGTTTATTTTCTTCCACACCTGCGTGAGGTAAAGAGGTGGGCATTAGAAGAAAAGAACCTTCATTTAAGGAAGGCATAAATTCCTTACCCGTATTCTGCATAATTAGGACTCCAAAAATCACAATGATAGTCGGAACTGAAAGGAATAAAATTTTATTACGGAGTGCCCAACGTAGAATTCGCGTATAGTAACTTTGAAACAACCAGAATACCGCCAATAAACCGAAACAGATAAAACCTACAAATAGCAAATTCCAAAATATACTTTCATCTACGCCAAGTGGCCGCCAGTATTCTGCAAGTAGAAAGACAATCGCTAAGGCAGAAATAAAAATATTTATAGTGTTGGCCCGCTTATCTGAAAGTGTAAGTTTATCGGAAATTTTAGAAGCAATATTTTCATCTTTTAAAAGTGCTGTAATTCCAAAGCCAATTAATAATAGCCCTAACCAATATCCAGAAACTATTGCCGTGATCCCTAAAAGGATCAATAACCCATTGAGGATATATCCGCTAGTTCTCCTGATGCTTTTTCTACGAAACAAAAAAGATGCGAAAGGTGGAATTAAGAATAAAGCCACGATAAGAGATGCTATTAATGCCATTGTTTTGGTAAAGGCCAAGGGTCGAAATAATTTTCCTTCCGCGCCAATCATTGTAAACACCGGTATAAAACTGATAATAGTGGTCAATACCGCGGTAAGAATGGCTCCCGATACTTCGGCAGTAGCATCATAGACTACGGTATTAATAGGCTGCCTTGTGCCACTTTTGCTAAAACGTTCCTCTTCTTCATCGAGATGCCTGATAATATTCTCACAGAGAATGACCCCTACATCTACCATTGTACCAATAGCAATGGCAATACCAGATAGTGCTACAATATTGGCATCAACGTTAAAAAATTTCATCGAAATAAAGACCATCAATACCGCAACTGGCAATAGTCCAGAGATAAGTAAGGAAGCCCGTAAGTTGAACACCATCACAACAATCACAAATATGGTAATGAGTATTTCCAGTGTTAATGCTTCATCAAGGGTACCCAGGGTTTCCTGAATAAGCTCCGTCCGATCGTAAAAGGGGACGATGGTCAATTGCGAGGTACGTCCGTCTGCCAGTTCCTTGGAAGGTAAGCCTGCTTTTAATTCATCTATTTTCTCTTTTACATTATTGATCACTTCCATCGGGTTTGCCCCATATCGTGCCACAACAACCCCGCCTACAACTTCGGCGCCTTCCTTGTCCAAAATTCCACGACGCGGTGCAGGCCCCAAGCTAACGTTTGCTATATCTTTAATTTTTATTGAAGTATACTCTTCAGAAGTAACAACAGCGTTTTCTATATCGGCGATGGACTTTACATATCCCAGGCCACGCACCAGGTATTCTGCCTGATTGATTTCCAAAGTTTGCGCCCCGATATCCTTATTGCTTTCCTTGACCGCTGTAACAATATCTCCTAATCCTATATTATACTGACGCATCTTTTCGGGGTCAACATCCACCTGATATTCCTGAACATAGCCTCCTATGGAAGCTACTTCCGAAACACCACTTGCCGAAGAAAGGGCATATTTCACATAATAATCCTGAATACTTCGTAGTTCGTTTAAATCCCAACCTCCGGTTACATTGCCATCTTTATCGCGCCCTTCTAAGGTGTACCAATAAATTTGCCCCAGGCCAGTGGCATCTGGACCTAAAGATGGGTTTACCCCATCGGGGAGCAAGCCGGCCGGTAAAGAATTTAATTTTTCTAGAATACGGCTACGGCTCCAGTAGAACTCCACATCTTCTTCAAAAATGATATAGATACTCGAAAAACCGAACATAGAAGAACTACGGATAGTCTTTACCCCTGGAATACCTAATAGTGTAGTAGTAAGGGGATAACTTATTTGATCCTCAATATCTTGAGGGGAACGACCATCCCATTTAGTAAATACAATTTGTTGGTTTTCGCCAATATCTGGTATGGCATCTACGGCAACAGGGTCTCGAGGAAGTGAGCCTGTATTCCATTCAAACGGGGCGTTTACGACTCCCCAAGCAATAAAAAGTGCAAGTAGTAGAACGGGGCTACTAGCTTGTTCTCGATTAAAAATTTGATGCTTTTATTCAGCATTACAATGATTATTAAACAGTTATACATCGAATAATATCTTGATAAAATCAAAACATTAAACACAAGAAATTGAGCCCAAAATAGTATTGACCATAGGGCTAATTATTCCGATATTTATCGGAAACTGTTTAAAATCAAATTAAATACGTTTCGTGAAGCTTCTGGACGTCCCTTATGAGATAGGGAGGTGTATAATCTCTAAATGGAACAATGTTTTTATCCAGTCCATCAAAAAGATTAAAATAGGTATAAAAGAAAGTAGCAACGAAGGCTTGCTGCTCAAAAGTTAAATTAGTATAGGATGTTTTTAAATCATCTTGACCGTCAACCACTATTTGAGTATCTGAACAACAAGGTTTTTCCGAGAAACCTTCCTCACAACTTTTTTGGGATGGCTGATCCTCCATTCCGCAGGTCTGCGCATTATGAAATAAAGCAAAGTCAACCAAAGAATCTCCACAATAATGAATATCCACCGTGAACGACATAGTGGTAAAAAACACTAAGCTCGCCAAGGCAATAGATAATATTTTATGGAAAAATGATTTCATAATTCTGCAAAGATATAAAAAACAATAATATATAAAGATATTACTAATTTTTTATTTCGGTTAAAATAAACTTTTAAAGAGTTTTATTTCCTTTTTTATTTTCGACAAAAATAAAAGGATTAGACTTTTTAAATTATGACAAATATCATATTTCAGTTGTCTTTTTTCCATTACGTTTGGAAAAAATAAGGTTTAAAAAATTTTTATAATAATCTTCTACTAAGAAAATTAGACCAAAAAAATAGTTAACATTTGTTAATTTTTTTTATATTCGTATTGTGCAAAGTTTTAATAAAATAATAGCTATCTCTTTAGTATTTGCAGTAATGTTCGCTTCGTCGTCCTTTACTGTGAATATGCATTTCTGCTGTAATAAGCTTGTGGATATGGCTGTTTTTGCTAAAGCTCAGGTTTGTGATAACTCGATTAAGGGTCAAACCAATTCTTTGAAAGAATGTTCTTTTGAAAAAAAAGGTTGTTGTGATAATAAATCTTTTGTAAAAGAAGGTAGCGATAACTTTCAAAAAACTTCATTTGAAATGGAAAATCAAAATCTGGTTTTCCTGCACACATTTTTTTACGCTTACGTAAATCTATTCGAGGGACTTGAGCAAAATATCGTCCCTTTTTTAAATTATGATCCACCCCTCATACCAAAAGACTTTCAGGTACTCCACGAGGTATATTTAATTTGATTTCTTTCTAAGTGGGTTCTTTTTCAAATAACCTACATTTCCCGTATTAGCCGGTACTAAGAACAGGCTAACAATTGGTGCGCTCATTCCTGAGCACGCCACACTCTCAACTATTTGCAAAAGAGCAAATTATAAACCTTTGTTAGATAAAAATTTTCTAACAGTAAATAAATAATACTATGGATTTACAGAAAGAATTCTGGATAAAGAATATGGTATGTAGCCGCTGCCTAAAAGTTATAAAACAAGAACTTGAAGAGCTTGGGGTAATTGTGCTCTCTTTGGAATTGGGCAAATTATTAGTGGAAGCTTCCAGCAAAACGGATACGGATATTACTGATGCTGTGACTAAAGTGCTCCATTCCAATGATTTTGAAATAGTACAAAGTGAAGAGGAAATGTTGGTTGAAAAAGTAAAAATTATCCTAATCGAACTGCTTACTCAGCTACCACTTCATTTAAAAATGAATACTTCAGAACACTTGTCTTCTATTCTTCACAGGGATTATAAAATATTGAGTAAGCTATTTTCTAAAAATGAAAATACAACAATTGAAAAATACTTTATAAAACTGAAAATAGAAAAGGTAAAGGAACTCATTCAGTTAAAACGACATTCTTTTTCAGACATAGGTCACTTGTTAGATTATAGTAGTGTTAACCACTTGTCAAGACAGTTTAAAGAAGTAGTGGGTATGAGTATGACAGACTACAAAAACACGGAAAATTGGAAGCGTAATTTTTACGACGAAATTTTATAGATAACAACGAAAGTTATGCAGATGAAATACTTTAAAAGCAGGTAGATTCACATTCATTTTAAGCCTAGACATCTCCTCACGGCTTGTTGATAACCCCCCAATTATCTCATAAGCCTGTTCAGGTCTTGTAAGTAAGGGGCAATAAATATTAATTCAAAAAAAACAAAACAATGAAAAATCACTGGTTATGGATGGTCCTCGGTTGCGGACTCCCACTTTTATTCATTTTTTTAGCACCCTCTATTGGAATTGGTGGCGGCACTTGGCTATTTACATTTATCATAATAATGTTCGCCATACACTTGCTAATGCCAATGCGGCACGGGAACCATACTCACGGGTTATCCGATGAGAGATTAAAAAAGAAAAACAAAAAAGAAAATCAACATCACTAGAAACTAAACCTAATGAAACAAAAATTTCAAATAAACGGAATCAGTTGTGCTGGATGTGTGGCAAGGGTCAAAAAGACCTTGGAAGAGCATCCCGCCATCGAAAAAGCAGAGATTTTTTTGGCACCAAAAGGAGCTACACTTATAACAATGAAAGAAGCTCTTTCGGTGGATGAACTACAAAAGCAACTCAATACTATTGAGGACTATACAATTGAGGAAATAGAAAAGTAACCTTAAAATTAAAAATTATGCACTTTTATGACGGAAGTTTCGGAGGTATGCACCTCATTTGGTGGTTTATCTGGTTGGCCTTAATCATTTGGATTTTCTTTATCCCAACCGATATTCCATACCAAAGAACAAAAGAAGAAAAGCCTTTGGACATCCTAAAGAAGAGGTTTGCCAAGGGCGAAATTTCAAAGGAAGAATTTGAAGAATCCAAGAATTTACTAAACTCAGATAACTAATCTTAAAACACACAAATTATGTATCGATTAAACGTAAAAAAATTCGGTTTTGCTCTTGGTCTAACAGGAGCCTTGATATATCTGGGCTGTATGATCGTGATGGCTACAGCGGGACAGGAAGGATCCATAACATTTTTTAATAGCCTTGCGCACGGATTGGATGTTACCACTATTATTAGGATGGACGTACCCTTATCGGAAGCACTTATTGGTATCATACAGATTTTTATTTTAGGATGGCTTATTGGCGCGTGCATCGCTGCTTTTTACAATGCTCAAATTAAAAACAAATAAAATTGTGAAAGTTGAAAAAAGTTATGGCGAAAATTAAGATCATTTTAATTCATTTTCTATTGGGTGCAGGCATTTTTTATTTCCTAGTACACCCCTTTACAATGGTGCTTTATTGGTTTGAATTTAGCGAGACAGCTTTTTCATTTTCCTTGTTCCAAGAAGTTTTAAAACAACGTTTTTTAGAGTCCTTTACTTTCGATATGCGGGGAATGGGTGGCCTTTTAACATTATTGGGAGGTTTCTTGGGAATAGTTTCTGGTTTGTTCTGGATAAACCTTAAAAAGAAAAATGAGCTTATAGGCACGCAACAGCGGCTGCTTGTTCGTGACATTGAAGAATTAATTCAAGCTGGCGAAAATAAACGGGTAGAATTTAAGTCTTCCATACGTTATGATTATTACCGTAAATCAACCAATCGCGACCTAGAAGTTATCATAGCCAAAACCATCACAGGGTTTATGAACGCAAAAGGTGGAAAATTAATAATTGGTGTTGATGACGACGGAAATGTTTTGGGGTTGGAAAAAGATTATAAAACCCTAAAGCACAAAAACAGGGATGGGTATGAACGTGAGGTGTTCAGGATTATTTCTACGCAATTGAGTCACGAGGCTTGTTTCAGCAACCATATTTCATTCTACAGTATTAATGAAAAAGATGTGTGCGTAGTGAATATCGAACCTTCCAACGAACCGGTTTATGTGAATGATGAAGGAAACACCACTTTTTATGTACGCACAGGAAATGCTACGTATCCATTATCAGTAAAGGAAACAGTGGATTATTTAAAAACTCAAAAAGCATAAGTATATGCAATAAGGCATAGGACATCTCAATTAATAACAAATTCAAATTATGAAAATTATATTGGCCATAGACGGTTCAGATTTTAGTAAAGTAGCCATTCACGAACTTATAAAAATGACCCCATCCTCAAAAAGTGAAATTCATATTATAAATGTTTATGAAGTTCCTAAAACAACCGGTCTGGGATTGCATACTATGGGCGGCAGGATAGGTAATTACATAGAAGAAATTAGAAGTAACGCTAAAAAATTGGGAAACAAAATCGTTTCAGAAGCTTTCGATAAAATCAAGACCGAAAACAAGGCACTTACTATAACCACAAGTGTTGTTAGTGGCCTTCCTAAAAAAGAAATTTTAGAAAAAGCGGAATCTTTTGATGCCGATTTAATTGTAGTGGGTTCGCAAGGGCAAGGAGCATTTTCACGTCTTTTATTGGGTTCTGTTTCACGATATTTAGCAACGCACGCCAAATGTTCAGTAATGATTGTAAAAGACAAAGACGCAAAATAAACTATGGCTAATTCCAATGATATAAAAATTAAATATGAATGTCAACCACTCAAATAATAAAATAACAGAAACTGCTTGCAAGATAACAGATGAAATCTGCCTTCCAGATTCCGACTTACCGCGTATAGTTATCATTGGTGGTGGGTTTGCAGGTTTGGCATTGGTTGAGAAACTGAAACACCAAGAGGTTCAAGTGGTTTTGCTCGATAAAAATAACTTCCATCAGTTTCAGCCTTTATTGTATCAAGTGGCAACGAGTGCCTTGGAGCCAGATAGTATTGTATTTCCATTCAGAAAACAAATCAATGGCTATAAAAATGTTTTCTTTCGTTTGGCTGAAGTTGAGGAAATTCAAGCTGATTCAAATACTATAATGACCAATAAAGGAAGTGTTTCTTATGATTATTTGGTGTTGGCTACTGGTACAACCACCAATTTCTTTGGGATGGATTCTGTGGCCAAAAATAGTTTGGGGATGAAGGATATTCGCGATTCCCTGAACATTCGCCATATGATGTTGCAAAATTTGGAACAGGCTGCCATTACCTGTGATGATGATGAGCGGGATGCCTTAACAAATTTTGTAATTGTAGGTGGTGGTCCTGCTGGTGTGGAGATGGCCGGAGCATTGGCTGAATTCTGTAAATACATCCTACCGAAGGATTACCCTGAGTACCCTTCTTCCATTATGAATATTTATTTAATAGAAGCCATTGATGATTTGTTAAGCACGATGTCAGACAAGGCATCATCGAAAACCCTCAAATATTTAGAAGATTTGAATGTAAAGGTATTATTAAATGAAGCTGTAAGCAATTATGATGGCAATGAAGTCACTACCAAAAGTGGCAAGACCATTTTAGCCAAGAATCTAATCTGGACGGCTGGAGTAAAAGGACAATTTCCAAAAGGCATTGATAAAAAACACGTGGTCAAAGACAACCGTATAAAAACTGGTTCATTTCTAATGGTTGAAGGTTCCAAAAATATATTTGCCATTGGCGACATTGCAGCTGTAATTTCAAAAAAAACACCGAAAGGGCATCCACAAGTAGCCCAGACAGCTATTCAGCAAGGTAAATGGTTGGGTAATTCACTATTAAAAATCATTAAGAACGAGTCCCCAAAACCTTTCGAATATAAAGATAAGGGTTCTTTGGCAACCGTAGGAAAACGTAAAGCAGTAGCCGACTTGGGGAAAATGAAGTTTGCTGGCTATTTCGCCTGGTTGCTATGGTCTATCGTACACCTTATGTCCATAAGTGGGTTTAGAAATAAATTGATGGTTGGCTTTAATTGGGCGGTAAGCTATTTCACCTATGAAAAGAGCAACCGCCTGATTATTAGAAATTTTAAACCCACGTCATCCCAAACAAAAGAATCAGGCCAATATGAAAGTTAATACAACAAATATTCAAAAACTATCTTTAATTGGATCTATATCCCTCGGCACCGGTGTGATGATCGGTGCAGGTATATTTGTCCTTATGGGACAGATAGCCGAACTGGTAGGTGATTTATTCCCCATAGCATTTATAGCGGGAGCCATTGTGGTGGGTTTTAGTTCGTACTCTTATGTAAAGTTTTCAAACGCTTTTCCATCCTCTGGAGGTGTAGTCAAGTTTCTGGATAAGTCTTATGGCCCGGGAACCACAACTGGTGTTTTTTCTTTACTGATGTATGTTTCTATGGTAATTTCAGAAAGCCTTGTTGCAGGTACCTTTGGAGCTTATACCCTTCGGTTGTTCCCCGAAGATTTTGCCGGTTATGCGTCAATACTGGGTATAGTATTGCTAGTGACGGCTTATATAGTGAATGTTTTGGGCAACAAAGTTATAGGTGCAACTGCAACCTTCACGGCGATAATTAAGGTTGTGGGAATTGCATTATTGGCTATTGCCGGACTTATAGTTTCAGGTTTTTCAGATATTACCGGAAACTATATCCCTCAAAATACCGAAACATTACCGCAAGGATTCGCCTTTGTGGCTGCTTTGGCCTTGTCTATACTTGCTTATAAGGGTTTTACTACTATTACCAATCAAGGCGGGGATATTAAAAACCCGCATAAGAATCTGGGACGGTCCATTATTATTTCTATTCTTATTTGTACACTTATCTACGTAGCACTGGCTTTGGCCGTGGCCGGAGGTTTAAGCATCCCTGAGGTTATTGCGGCAAAAGATTATGCCCTTGCGGCTGCAGCAAGACCTATTTTTGGCGAATGGGGATCCTGGATTACCATTGGCATTGCCATAATTGCCACAGTATCTGGGGTCATTGCTAGTGTTTTCTCATCATCACGCTTGTTAGCGATGCTCAGCAATATGAAACAGGTACCGTCTTTAAAAAGGATGGGGAACTTTAAAAATCCTGCGCTCATATTCACGGTTTCACTCGCTATTTTACTAACTGTCCTATTTGATTTAACAAGAATCGCTTCTATCGGCGCTATTTTCTACCTCATTATGGATATTGCTATTCATTGGGGGCTTGTAAGGCACCTTAAAAAAGAAGTTGATTTTAAACCAATTATCCCCTTGGTCGCCATTATACTGGATGTCGCAGTACTCACGGCCTTTCTTTATATAAAATATCTGAATGATCCATTGGTGCTTATCGTTGCAGCAATTGGGATTGTTCTAATCATTGTTGCGGAACGCCTTTTTATGATTTCACATACAGACGATGAAGGAAATATGCATATGGGAATGGAAACTACAAACAATAAAACATAATTAATAAAAATCAAATTATATGAAAAATATAGCAGTTATAGGATACGGAGTCATTGGAAAAAGGGTGGCAGATGCCATCAACTTACAAAACGATATGAAGCTTTCGGGAGTGTGCGACATCATTAGCAATTGGCGTATTCAAAATGCGGTAAGAAAGGAATACGAAATTTATGCAGCAACTCAAGAAGCCGAATACGAAATGAAATCCGAAGATATTTCAGTAAAAGGCGATATGCAGGAACTTTTAAAGAAGTCTGACCTCGTTGTGGATTGTACCCCTAAAAAAATTGCAGCAAAAAATGTAGCAGTCTATAAGAAGCAGAACATCAAATTTATTCTACACGGTGGCGAAAAACACGAAACAACAGGCCATTCCTTTAGTGCAGAAAATAATTATGAGTCTGCTCTCAACATAAACGCTACAAGAGTTGTTTCCTGCAATACCACTTCTATTTTAAGAACATTGACCGCTTTAAAAAGAGTCGATTTATTGGATTATGCCCGAGGTACACTTTTAAGAAGAGCTACAGATCCTTGGGAAAGTCATCTAGGTGGTATAATGAACACAATGGTTCCCGAAAGAGATATCCCAAGCCATCAAGGTCCTGACGCTAAAAGCGTAGATCCTGATTTGAATGTTATTACTTCCGCGGTAAAAGTACCGGAAACATTAAGCCATATGCATTATTGGAACGTGAAGTTAAAAAAACAAGCCTCAAAAGAAGAAGTGCTTGATGCTTTTAAAACCTCTAGTCGTATCAAGCTAATTCAATATGATCAAGGTCTGGTTTCAAACAATACCATTAAGGAAATGTTCTTGGATATGGGAAGACCTTGGGGCGATATGTACGAAGTAGCCCTTTGGGAAGATATGCTGAAGGTACAGGGCGATGAACTTTTTTATGCCTACGTGGTCGATAACCAAGCCATTGTCATCCCTGAAACGATTGATGCTATTAGAGCATTAACTGGAATTGAAACAGATGGAGCAAAATCCATCGCCAAAACAAATGAAAGTTTAGGAATTCATTAAACACTATCGAGATGAAAACAAACAAAAACATAATAGAACTTTTAGGAGAAAAAGCAGACTTCTATTTAGAACACGTTTGTGAAAAAATAACCAAGGATGAACTGCAAACCCCTAGTAAAGCAAGCCTGGATAAGGTGTTTACCCAAAGCAACAGAAATCCACAGGTACTGCGAAGTCTTTCACAATTGTATAATCACGGAAATCTTGGTGGCACAGGCTACCTGAGCATCCTTCCTGTAGACCAAGGCATTGAGCATAGCGCAGCTTTTTCATTCTATAAAAATCCTGATTATTTTGACCCAGAGAATATTATAAAACTGGCGATGGAAGCCGGCTGTAATGGTGTGGCTTCTACCTTTGGGGTTTTGGGATTGAATGCCCGAAAATACGCCCATAAAATCCCCTTTATCGTAAAGATCAACCACAACGAGTTGCTCACTTATCCCAACAAATACGACCAAACGCTATTTGGAAAAGTAAAATCTGCGTGGGATATGGGAGCAATTGCCGTGGGTGCTACCATCTATTTTGGTTCCGAAGAAAGTGACCGGCAATTAAAGGAAATAGCCGAAGCTTTTTCCGAAGCGCATAATCTTGGAATGGCTACTATACTATGGTGTTATACCCGCAATGAAGCTTTTAAAACCAAAGATAAAGATTACCACGCCGCTGCCGATTTAACCGGGCAGGCCAACCATATAGGGGTAACCATTCAGGCAGATGTCATTAAACAAAAATTGCCAACCAATAATTTCGGGTTTAAAGAAATAGGATTTGGAAAATATGATGATGAAATGTATAAAACGTTGACGACAGACCATCCCATTGACCTTTGTCGATTACAGGTAGCAAATTGTTATATGGGTAAAATAGGGCTGATAAATTCTGGCGGTGGTTCTAAAGGAAAGTCAGATTTAGTTGATGCTATAGCTACTGCGGTAATCAATAAAAGAGCTGGTGGCTCTGGATTGATAATGGGAAGAAAAGCATTTCAAAAGCCTTTTGGCGAAGGAGTGGAAATATTACAATCCGTTCAGAAAGTATATCTGAATGATGAAATTACAATAGCGTAAACTATTGCACATAGAAATATAAAAATGAATCAATCCATAAAACATATTGGAGTATTTACATCTGGAGGCGATAGCCCGGGAATGAATGCTGTATTATACGCAATTGCAAAAGCAGCAGAAGCAAATGGCATAAAAGCTACCGGAATTAGAAAAGGTTACGAAGGATTGATTGATGGTGATTTTATGTCCTTAGAAACACATCAATTACAGAAATTGGTACACAAAGGCGGCACCATCCTTAAAACTGCCCGGAGCAAACGTTTTATGGAACTGGAAGGCAGAAAAAAGGCACTACAAACCTTAAAAATAAATAATATAGATGCTTTGATCGCCATAGGTGGCGATGGTACTTTTAGGGGGCTATTGGCTTTTTCAGAAATATGTGACATCCCATTTATAGGTATTCCTGGAACAATAGATAACGATATTTCTGGGACTGATTATACCCTTGGTTTTGATTCCGCAGTAAATACCGCTATTGAAAATATAGATAAGATACGAGATACCGCCGAATCGCATAATCGGGTGTTCGTTATAGAATTGATGGGGAGGGATTCCGGCTACATCGCTATTCATTCAGGATTGGTCGTTGGTGCTGATGCTATTTTAATTCCCGAAAGCGGCAGGGACTTTATTTATCTTTTGAATAAGGTTAAAAGTTACGATAGCGAAGATGCTTTTCTTATCGTGGTCTCAGAAGGGGATGAAATAGGTGCTGAACTTCTCGCATCTAAAATTAATGAAGTCAATTCAAGTGTCGATTTACGCATTACTAGATTAGGACACGTTCAACGTGGTGGTAATCCGTCTGCTTTAGATAGAATGCTTGGTATTAGGTTTGGAGTAGCAGCAGTAGAGCAACTATTAAACGGAAATAAAAACAAAATGGTCGGATTGTTAAATAATGAATTATACCTAACACCTTTTGAAGAGGTAGTTAAGCAACATCAAGTAAATGATGAATTACAGAAACTTTTAGAATTATTTGGTAAGTAAAAAACAAAACTCTTATAAACACTTAAATCTTAAAATTATGGATCGAGTAAAAAATAAAATAGCCATTGTCACGGGAGGTGCCTCTGGCCTCGGAAAATCAAGTGCTATTTTGTTAGCACGTGAAGGAGCAAAAATAGTGATAACAGATTTGGACGAAGAAAACGGAAATGTAGTAGTTCAACAAATCAAGGACGACGGTGGTGAAGCCATATTCATAAAACAGGACGTGTCGGAAGAAGATCAGTGGGAAATGGTTATGGATACTACACTCAAAACATTTGGGAAACTCCATATTCTGGCAAATTCAGCCGGTATAGGAGTTGGAGGAACTGTGGAAGAGGTCACCCTTGCAGATTGGAAAAATCTTCTAAATATCAACCTAGATGGCAGTTTTCTCGGCACCCAATATGGGATCAAAGCTATGAAGGAGACCGGGGAAGGTGGTTCAATCATTAACTTTTCTTCCATAGAAGGCCTTGTTGGCGACCCCAATCTACCGGCCTATAATGCGAGCAAGGGCGGTGTGACCTTGTTTACCAAATCCGCTGCACTTCATTGCGCAAAAGAAGGTTATGGCATCCGTGTCAATTCCATTCATCCAGCTTATATATGGACACCAATGGTAGAAAATTTCCTTAAAGCCCAAGGTAATTTAGAAGAAGGAAAAAAGCAATTGGAAAGTTTGCACCCTGTTGGACATATGGGAGAGCCAGATGATATAGGTTATGGAGTGGTGTATCTGGCTTCGGATGAATCTAAATTTATGACAGGTTCTGAATTGGTAATCGACGGCGGTTATACCGCACAATAAAATACAAACTAAAAAAATCAATAAACTATGAAAAACATACTCGTACCTACAGACTTTTCAGAAAACTGCAACAAGGCAGCAGAACTCGGAATTAAAATGGCGAAGCTTTATAATTCCGAAATCCATTTTTTTCATTTGATAAAAACTCCCGTGGAATGGGTAAAGTTAGATAAACAAAAGGAAAAGCAGTATCCGGAAACAGTAAAACAAATAGGCAGTGCAAAAGCTAACCTGAGAGAATTGGAGAAAAAAGCAGAACAACAAAACCTTGAATGCAGGACCTTTCTGGAATTTGATGGCGGTCAGGCCAACATTCTAAGACATTCCGGCCATTTCCATCACGATTTTATAGTTACTGGAAGCAGTGGTACCCGCGGCAGCGTTCGTGAATTATTGGGAAGCAACGTTGAGAAGATTGTGAGAAAAGCAGATGTACCGGTAATTGTGGTCAAGAACGAAGAAATATCCTTTCCTTTTAAAGATGTCGTTTTTGTTTCAGATTTTTCGGAAGATGTGAGTGAAAGCTTTAAGCAGGTTATTTCGATTGCTGAAAAATGCGGTGCACATATCCATTTATTGAGGATCAATACTGAGACTGATTTTAATAGTATTGAGCAGGGGTTAAATCCCATTAAGGAATTCCTGAAAAAATTCCCCCATTTAGAAAAGTATTCAATGAATGTATATAACGAACCTGACGTAGAAACAGGTATAAATAATTTTTTAAAGTATAGAGATGCAGATTTGATTGCAATGTGTACCCACGGCCGTACAGGTTTTTTAAGCCTGTTCTCTAAGAGTATCGCCGAGGGTGTAACCAATCATTCCGAATTACCAGTAATGACTATTAAAGTGTAAGGATGAATAAATCAGTTCTGATAAAAAAATATTCCGGTGAGTACGAAGCTTTTGATATAAACAAACTCATCAATTCCCTGCGGCGTTCACGGGCAGATGAGGATATCATTCAGGATATAGCCCGGAAGGTGCAAGAGCAGATTGAAGAAGGAATGACCACCAAAAGGATCTATCAAATGGCCTTTAAAATGCTAAAGGCTAAATCCAGGGTAAGTGCTTCAAAGTACAAGCTCAAAAAAGCTTTGATGGAACTGGGTCCAACCGGTTTTCCATTTGAAAGATTCGTAGGCAAACTATTAACGCACGAAGGGTTTTCAACACAAGTTGGTGTGATTGTGCAGGGCAATTGTGTGCAGCACGAAATAGATGTGATAGCGCAAAAAGACAATAATCATTATATGATTGAATGCAAATACCATAGCGATCAAGGACGAGTTTGCAACGTGAAGATTCCATTATACATCAATTCAAGATTTTTAGATGTAGAAAAAAATTGGGAACGCCAAAAAGGTCACGAAACTAAACTTCACAAAGGAGGCGTCTATACCAATACACGATTTACAAGTGATGCGGTACAATATGGTAAATGCGTTGGGCTATTATTGACAAGTTGGGATTACCCAATGGATAACGGGTTAAAAGACAGAATAGATAAGTCGGGGCTACATCCATTAACAGCAATAACAACGCTTACTAAGGCCGAAAAAACGAAATTATTGGATAGAGGTCTTGTGCTCTGCAAAGAGCTTCACGAAAACCCAAAAGTTTTAGAACAAGTAGGAGTGCCAAAGTCAAGGCACAAAAAGATTCTCGAAGATTCAAGAGAACTATGTAGAATTCAATAAAGCACTACATACATTTTTAATTTAAAAATAGAACAAATGAAAACAGATGAACTGAAAGAAAAGGACAGTATAGATTTAGAGCCATTTTACCAAGCATTGGAAGATGACTCTAAACTACTTGAAGAAGCCCTTGAGATATTATTGGAAATGGTTCACTTTGAACCTAAATCAGTAAAGAAATTGGCTCTTTTTATTAAAGAGGATTCTCGTAATCTATATAAAGAAATAGTGGAATTGAGCAAATCAAAACAAGATAAAGGAAATACACCTTCTTGCTGTGGTGGACTCTAAATAAATACTATAAAGATGGATAACAATAAAATAAATATTCACTTTTTAGGTGCAGCAGGTACGGTAACCGGCTCAAAATATTTAGTGGACACAGGAGATAAAAAGATACTCATAGACTGCGGACTTTTTCAAGGGTTAAAAGAATTGCGCCTTAAAAACTGGGAGTATCCACCCGTGGAAGTTTCAGAAATTGATACGGTGCTTCTTACCCACGGCCATTTAGACCACACAGGGTATTTACCAAGATTGGTCAAGAAGGGGTTCAATGGACCAATATACGGCACCAATCCTACTTTGGACATTGCAAAAATCATTTTGAATGATAGTGCAAAAATTCAGGAACAAGAAGCAGAACGTGCCAATAAAGAAGGCTATTCCAAACATAATCCTGCTGAACCATTGTACGACCTAAAGGATGTAGAAAAAACTATCCCTCATTTTAAAGGAATTCCGCAATCACAATGGATTCCATTGTTTAATGGCATAACGGCTCGATTTCAATATAATGGACACATTCTGGGAGCAACTTACATTGAGTTGGATGTACACAGGAAACGTTTTGTGTTTTCTGGCGATATAGGCAGAACAAACGATTTATTACTGTTTCCGCCATTAAAGCCAAAAAAGGCAGATGTATTATTTATTGAATCCACCTACGGAGGAAGATTTCATCCTGATGAAGTAGAAGCACTTCCACAGATAGAAAAATTGGTTAATGACACTATCAATCGAGGTGGCAGCTTATTTGTTCCAAGTTTTTCAGTAGAACGTGCCCAGCTGATGATGCTGATTTTTTGGAAATTATTGAAAGAGAAGAAAATCCCAAAAATACAAATGATAATGGACAGCCCAATGGGAGCAAGTGTATTAGAATTGTTTCATCGCACAAGGGATTGGCACAGGTTGGAAGATAACGAATGTGATGAAATGTGTTCGCACTTTACGATCGTAAGCAGTTATCGGGAAACAATGGAGTTACGAACCGATAACAAACCTAAAATAGTAATCGCAGGAAGTGGAATGCTAACAGGAGGAAGAATGCTAAACTACCTTGAAACCCAAGCACAAAACCCCAACAACACCTTGCTTTTTGTGGGTTATCAAGCTGAAGGTACGCGAGGCAGAAAATTATTGGAAGGCGATAAAGAACTTAAAGTGTATGGAAAATGGGTGCCCTTTGATATGGAAGTTGTAGAAATTGAAGGGCTCTCAGCACACGCAGACCACGCAGAACTTATGGACTGGATGGATAAGGTAAAAAACAAACCCGAACGTATTTTCATTGTACACGGTGAAAAAGAGAGTGCAGAAGCATTGCAAAAAGGCATCAAGGAAACTTATGGGTGGGATGCTGAAATTCCGCAATTATACACCATCGAAGAAATAGAATAAATCACAACAATCAAAAAAATATGGACACACACTCAAACATATTAAAATACAAACACCTCGGCATCTATACCCAAAACGAGAATGTAGTGTATATGCGCGAAGATTGCCACGTTTGTATTTCAGAAGGGTTTGAGGCACTTACCCGAATAAGAATATCCAACGCAAGTACATCAATCGTGGCAAGTCTTAATGTTTTGAATTCTGATATCCTGTTGCCCAATGAAATCGGACTATCAGATGCTGCTGCGAAAAAACTGAATGTTTCCCCAAACGATACATTATATGTTTCCCATTTAGAACCTATAGAATCCTTAAGCCACGTCAGGGCGAAAATTTATAATCAAAAACTGGATTATTCAGCATTTAATGAAATCATAACCGATATCGTTGAAGGCGATTATTCCAACATCCATCTTTCGGCATTTATTACTGCCTGTGCTGGCGACCGAATGGATATTGACGAAATATCCGACCTAACGAAAGCAATGATTACTTCCGGAAAGCAACTGAACTGGAACAAGGATATCGTGGTCGACAAACATTGTATTGGCGGATTGCCTGGCAATAGGACAACACCATTGGTCGTTGCCATTGTTGCCGCGTATGGTCTTACTATGCCAAAAACATCCTCACGGGCAATCACTTCGCCAGCAGGCACAGCAGATACAATGGAAGTACTAACCAATGTTACGCTCTCTTCCGAGGAAATAAAGACCGTAGTAGAAAAAGAAGGCGGATGTTTTGTTTGGGGAGGCACGGCGCAGTTAAGTCCTGCCGATGATGTGCTCATTAAAATTGAAAAAGCTTTGGATATCGATAGCGAAGGTCAGCTCATTGCTTCAGTACTCTCTAAAAAGGCAGCAGCTGGTTCTACGCACGTGGTCATAGATATTCCCGTGGGAGAAACCGCCAAGGTTCGCAGTACCGAAATGGCAGAAAAACTAAAAAATCATATGGAAACTGTTGGAACTGCTGTTGGGTTGAATGTGAAAGTTGTAGTTACGGATGGCACGCAGCCTGTTGGAAGGGGTATCGGTCCAACATTAGAAGCCATAGATATATTAAAAGTTTTGAAAAATGAGGAAGATGCACCTAAAGACTTAATAGAAAGAGCATTGCTTTTAGCTACTGAACTGATAGAACTTTCTGGAAAAGTAGAAAAAGGAAAGGGACTGGAAACCGCACGTGAAATTCTCAAATCTGGAAAAGCATATGAAAAATTCATAGCTATTTGTAAGGCGCAAGGTCAATTTTCAAAACCAGTTTTAGCACCTTATAAAATTGAAATTAAAGCTGAAAAGTCAGGTGTTTTGCAACGAATTGATAACCGAAAAATTGCAAAACTAGCTAAGCTTTCTGGGGCACCACAATCTAAATCGGCAGGGATTCTTCTAAATGTCCATTTGGGAGAACCCATTGAGGAGAACCAATTGCTTTATACCATATATGCTGAATCCAAAGGTGAACTTAACTATGCCTTGGAATATAAAAACAACCATAACGACATCCTAACTATAATTTAAAAAACTATGAAAACAATATTATTCAGTCTTCCCGGAAATGAAGAACTCACAGAACTTATGGCTACAAAAATGGATGCTGAAGTGGGCAAAGCCACTTTGCGTAATTTTCCTGATGGGGAATCGTACACACGTATATTATCTGATGTTAAAGGTAAATGTGTGGTACTGGTATGCACCTTACACGAACCGGATGAAAAACTGTTGCCGCTTTATTTTTTAAGTCACACAGCCAAATCATTGGGGGCAATGTGTACCTGTTTGGTAGCACCCTATTTGGCGTATATGCGGCAGGACAAAGTATTTAATGAAGGTGAAGGAGTGACTTCTGGTTTCTTCGGAAAATTGATATCAGGTTTTGCCGATAGCATTACCACGGTTGACCCTCACTTGCACAGAATTAGTTCGTTGGGAGAAGTGTATCAAATTCCAAATAAAGTGATTCACGCTGCCGATGCCATTTCAGAATGGATAAAAGAAAACATTGAAAACCCGGTACTTATTGGGCCTGATTCGGAAAGTGAACAATGGGTTTCCGAAGTCGCCAAAAATGCAGGAGCACCATTTACGGTACTACAAAAGGTGCGTCACGGTGACCGTGATGTAGAAGTCTCTGTTCCCGATGTGGATATATATAAAGATGCTACACCTATTTTAGTAGATGACATTATTTCCACAGCCCGAACAATGATTGAAACCGTACAACATCTTAAAAAAGCAGGAATGAAACCACCTATTTGTGTAGGCATTCACGCTGTTTTTTCAGGAAATGCCTATCAAGATTTATTGGATTCTGGAGTAGAAAAAATAGTGACTTGCAATACCATCCCACACTCTTCAAAGGGAATAGATTTAAGTGATATTATGGCAAAAGAGGTAAAAAAATTAATGCACCATATATGAAAAAGAACAGCTTCATATTATTCTTCATCTTATTCAGCATCACAATGAATGGCCAGACTGAAATGCTTATTGGGCAGATTTCAGGCAGATTTGTGGTTCGCGAAAATTTTGATAAAGAAGATACTTTTCTCAACAAACAGACTTTTGAAGCCGGTAAAATGATAAAGGAAAATGGATATTTTAAAATTGAGGTAATCACAGAATTATTTGACAAAGACAAAAAATCTACCGATAAATATACAACGACCTATCGCTGTAAACCAAACGAAGCCAGTGTAATGGTAATGGCATTTCCATTTTCCAACCCAAAATCAAAGGAAACCGAAATCAATACCACATCCGAAAATTTTAAAGATCTCTACGATTTGGACAACCTTGAAGATATAGAATTGGAAATGACTTTTGATTCAGGACTGCTGGCTTTTTTTGGTTCAAAAAGCATCATAAAAATTTACGATCGAAAATTAGAAGCTGGCAAAAACACTATTAAATCAAAAATAAATATTAAGGCCTATGCCTGGGGTATTCGCATCAAGCAATTCAATTATACTGTTATTGAAAAATTAAATGAAAAAGGATTATTGACTTTTCAGAAATTTTCAGAAGCAGATAACAGCTATTTTACAATAAACTATAAATAAAGACAGATGAAAAATTACGATACACTTTCAGAAGCCATAAACGATTTACAGGGAAATGGCTATACATATGATTTTAACCTAAAACCAGAATGTTTGGAGTGTGCCTCACTAAAAATTGAAATACACCCAGAAGATTTTAATGTTGACGAGATGCATCGTTTTGAGGGTATGAGCAGTACCGACGATAATAGTGTGCTTTATGCTATTTCATCAAAAAATGGGATTAAAGGACTTTTGGTAGATGCCTATGGCGTCTATGCCGAAAACATTTCGGAAGCTATGAGAAAAAAATTACGATAACACTTAAACAAGACAATAATGGAAAATCACGAACACCACAATCACGATGAAATGGACCATTCTAAAATGGACCATTCGAAGATGAAACACAAAAAAGAAGACCATTCTAAAATGAACCACAAAGGTGGGGACCATTCGGGTCACAATCCGGGTCACGGTCAAATGGGCCACGACCATCATAAAATGATGATTGCCGATTTCAGGAAACGGTTTTGGGTAACCTTAATCTTGACCATTCCCATCCTCATCATCTCCCCGATGATCCAAGGGTTTATTGGGTATGAGTTCCTGCTTCCCGGAAACCAATATATATTATTTGGCCTTTCTTCTGTAGTGTATTTCTATGGCGGCTGGCCATTTATTACCGGATTTTGGTCCGAAGTTAAAAAAGGTGCACCAGGGATGATGACCCTTATTTCTATGGCCATTACCGTGGCTTACGTTTATAGTTCGGCAACCGTGTTCGGCTTAGAAGGAGTTGATTTTTTCTGGGAACTGGCTACCCTTATCGCTATTATGTTGGTAGGACATTGGATAGAGATGAAAAGCGTCTTGGGAGCATCAAAGGCCTTACAGCTTTTGGTAAGTATGATGCCCGCAGAAGCCCATAGGGTAAAGGGTGATACCATAGAAGATATTCCGTTGGAAGATTTGTTAAAAGATGATGTCATATTAGTAAAACCAGGTGAAAAGGTGCCTGCTGATGGTATTATAACAGAAGGCACCAGCTACCTGAATGAATCTATGCTTACTGGGGAGTCCAAACCAGTTAAGAAAGAAATAGATGATAAGGTTATTGGAGGTTCGGTAAACGGTAATGGCAGCATAAAGGTAAAGGTTGAGCATACAGGAAAGGACAGTTATCTCAACAAGGTGATCACAATGGTTGAAGAAGCACAAAAGTCCAAATCAAAAATGCAAAACCTCTCGGATAGAGCTGCAAAATGGCTTACCTATATCGCATTAGGTATTGGATTTGGCACATTGGCGGTTTGGCTAATTTTAGGCTTCCCTTTTGTGTATGCTTTGGAGCGTATGGTAACGGTAATGATTATTGCGTGTCCGCACGCTTTAGGTCTTGCCATTCCATTAGTGGTCGCTATTTCTACTGCGGTTTCTGCACAGAATGGATTATTGATTAGAAATAGAACAGCTTTTGAAGAATCCCGAAAAATAACGGCATTATTATTCGACAAGACTGGAACATTGACCAAAGGTGATTTTGGTGTAACAAGGGTTGAGTCGGTCAATCAGAAATATCCACCTAAAGAAATTTTGAGGCTTTCAAGTGCATTGGAACAGAGTTCTGAACACCCTATTGCGGTTGGAATAATTAAAAAAGTAAAAGAAGATGAAGTTGCTATTCCAAATCCAGAAAACTTCAACGCAATTACCGGTAAAGGGGTTGAAGCCAACGTAGAGGGGAAACAAATAAAAGTTGTAAGTCCGGGCTATTTAAGAGATGAAAAAATAATTATTCCCGAGGATGCTTATAGCGATGCCGCAGAAACTGTTGTTTTTGTCCTGATTGATGGAGAATTGGCTGGATATATTGCGCTTGCCGATGAGATCAGACCAGAATCTGCCGAAGCTATAAAGGTCTTTAAAAAGAATAATATTAAAGTTTTAATGGCTACTGGTGATAATGAAAGAACTGCCAAAGCTGTTAGTGATAAACTCGGATTGGATGGATACTACGCCGAAGTTTTGCCACATCAAAAAGTGGAAATAGTAAAAGAGTTGGAAAGTAAAGGAGAGTTTGTGGCAATGACCGGCGACGGAGTGAACGATGCCCCAGCTTTGGCCCAGGCGAATGTGGGTATTGCGGTAGGTTCTGGCACGGACGTAGCCGCCGAAACCGCCGATATTATTTTGGTAAATAGCAATCCACAAGATATTGCTAACTTGATTCTGTTTGGCAAGGCTACCTACAATAAAATGATCCAGAATCTTGTTTGGGCGACGGGCTACAACGTTATTGCCATTCCGTTAGCTGCTGGGGTGCTTTATTCTACCGGTTTTGTTTTAGGCCCAGCCGTTGGAGCCGTACTTATGAGTTTGAGTACAATTATTGTGGCCATTAATGCTCAATTATTGAAAAAGAAAATTGGAAAGAAATAATGAGCAAAAAAAGAAAGCTCGGCAGGATTATTTTGATCCTGCTGAGTTTATTTATGGTAATGCTTGGGTATGGCATTTTATTACCAATCCTTCCATACTATACCGAAAGGCTTGCTTTAGGAGATAACCTGGATACTGATTCGATTAACTTTCATATTGGTTTATTGACCAGTATTTATCCGCTCTTTCAGCTTCTTTTCGCTATACTCTGGGGTAGGTTATCCGATAAATATGGACGTAAACCCATAATCATTGTCGGATTAATTGGATTTATAGTAATGCAACTGCTTACTGGACTGGCAACATCTCTTACAATGCTCTATATAGCGCGTATCCTTGGAGGTATATTCACATCGGCTGTTATTCCTGTCAGTAATGCATACCTTAGTGATATCACTTCTAGAAAGCATAGGACCAAGATTATGGCTTGGTCTGGTGTGGCTATAAGTTCCGGGGTTATTTTTGGACCCGTTTTAGGCAGCTTCCTATCCCAAACCAACCTACATTTTAAATATTCATTAGGGATATTACATCTGGATCGCTTTTCAATCCCATTTCTTCTGATAGCTCTTTTGGGCTTTATTGTAATGATGATACTTATTAAATGGCTTAAAAATACAGCACCAGTAATCAATTTTGCTTCAGGAAAACAAAAATTAAATTTTAGTTTTAGTAGGTTCTTTATCGTCCTTTTACTGCTTTCTTTTGTAATGCAGTTTGTAGTCACCCTCTTTGAAACGGTTTTTTCAATTTATGGAAAAGACGAGTTGTCATTTACCAGTATTCAAATAGGCATTGGTTTTATGCTCTGTGGGGTTGTAATGGCGGTATTACAACCTGTATTTGCGACCTACGGTAAAAAATTGATAACGGCAAAGCAACAAATCGGAGCTGGATTATTGATTTCGGGAATTTCAATGATCGCATTCCCTTTTTTCAACAACGAATTTTATGTCTATGTGTTAATCATCACATTTGCCACAGGAGGTGCTCTGGTAACCCCGAACCTACTTTCGGCCGTTTCCTTACTTTCAAAAGAAAATGCGGGCAGCAATATTTCTATCCAAACATCGGCAAATAGTGTGGGACAGATTTTAGGGCCGGTCATAGGGACTTGGCTTATTGCAGGTGGGTTTTATTACCCATTTATTATTGCCGGCATCATCATACTGACCGCTATTGGATTACTGTATTTTTATAAAAGCTTTTACAAACCTACCAACGAAAATACCCAAAGATCACTTACTGATAATTAACCGAATTCTAAAGCCCCATATATGTTTTGCTTAAATTAATACATAAAATATTAGATGATTACAAAGAGGATATGAAGGGGGTTGTAGAATCCAATCTTAACGATTTTAACAACGTTGAGCAAGGAATTTCCATTTCCAGGCAGTATTTACAGAAATTAAGAATATGTGTAAGGCAAAATGAGTTCAGTAATCAACAGGACGAAATAACATTCTTTAAAGAACATAAACCTTACATATACAGTCGGTTAAAATTTTATGCTAAACTCTATAATTTCTTGATAAATAGGCCTGCGGGAACAATAAAATCCCAACAGGAATTTATAGACGCAGAAATAAAAAAACTTCAAGAAAGTAACCGGCGTAATATAGATTTCATAAAGTATTATAGGGAGCAATCTACGGTTCTCGATGAATTTTATTTTTTGAGGGGAAAGGATAAAATCAGCTTGGTTTCAGATACATCTCACTTTTACACCGATGCTGAATTTTCTACAAGCTAAAATTATGGCGTATGATCTTTTGGTCAACCACTACATTCAGGAATTGGAAGATTTAAGGAATCTATCTTATGGAAAACCAAGGAAATTAAACACCTTGGCAAACGGGGACCGGCTAAGCTGGACTGCTTCAAAAACAGACTTGATCGAATTGATATATGCCTTGCAGGCCTCTGGAGCCATAAAAAGCGGAACGGCAGGGATTAAAGAAATGGCTTCGGCTTGCGAAAGTATTTTTGACCTAAATCTTGGTAACGTGTACAGGACTTTTTTAGAAATCAGGGAAAGGAAGATAGACCTGACCAAATTTATCGATAGGCTAAAATCTGCGCTTTTACAAAGGATGGAAGAAACCGACGGTTAATTTATTCAACCCTGAAAATGTTAAATTTTCTCCCAAGTTGGGTACGACTTGGGAAAAAATAAAATTAATTTTTTTTATGGCTGTTTAGTGTTGACCTTCCAATGAACAACAAACAAATAAAACCATTTTAACTCATTGAAAATGAGAAAATAAAAACACCCAACTTGGGTATAACTTGGGAATAAAACCCATTAAACTATCCCAAATTTGTAGAACGAAAGTCAAATCCTGCGAGGGGCTATCAAATTAGTTTAGACTGAGGCGGTAGCCCTTTTCATTTAAAACCGTTCTATTATGCCAACAAGTATCATTACCACAGACGATCTTCGGGAATTCAAAATGGAATTGCTCGATGACATTAAAAAGCTCCTATCCCGACAAGCAACCGGTAAACTTAAAAAGTACCTGAAATCTTCCGATGTAATGGAACTGCTTCAGGTCAGTCCGGGAACACTTCAAAATCTTCGTGTCAATGGCACATTGCCATACACGAAAGTGGGCGGTATCATCTATTACGATGCCGAAGAAATCCAGAATGTAATGTCTGCAAACCGTGTGCAGCACGGATTAAATTCTTAAGCGATGAATTATATAAAGCTACTCAACGCGGCTTTTGAAAAATTCTTTTTCGATGACCGCTTGAACCCGACCCATATCAGCCTGTATATGGCGCTGTTCCAAGAGTGGAACAGCAGCCGTTTTGCCGATGAGTTTTTTGTGAACCCTCGAGAGTTGATGCGCGTGGCTAAAATAGGTTCTAAATCGACCTATCATCGCTGTGTTACCGACCTGCACTCGTGGAACTATCTATCTTATTTTCCATCGAACAATCCTTACAAAGGTAGCAAAATCAAGATGTCCATTATCGGGACAAGTGATGAACCGGATATGGGACGGTACAATCCCGAATTGGAACAGCTTGCGGAACGGTACCATCCCATACGTGAACCAGTAGTGTACCAACACCATCCCACCAACGGACAAGCTGTGTACCCGCACCGTCCCTTGAGTGGACAAGCATTGGTATCTAATATAAACAATACCAAACAAGTAAACATTAATAAACAACCAAAGGGCAGGCAGGCCGTTTTAGATTTTTTTGTTGAAAAAAATTTTAATGCTGATGAAGGAAAAAAATTCTTTGCGCACTATGAAGCCAACAATTGGAAAACAAGCGATGGAAAAATAATACGTGATTGGCGGGCTCTAGCCAAAAATTGGATGGATAGAACCGAATTATTTACCGAAGAAAACAAACCAAACAAAAAGGGAGCGTCCCAAAATCGGGACAACCTTAAAACCACTAAAACCAAGGATTATGGACAACCCCTCTAAAATAACCGAAGGCGGCGTGGAATATTCGCTCGGCAAATTTGACGGGAAATGCGTGCTTTACGATTTCCCGAGAATACTAATTTATCTGAATGCCAAGGGAAAGCTCCTCTTTGGAAAGAAATTCAAAATTTATGAAGAGGACAAGGATATTTTGCTAAAGCTCTGTTCCTACTTCATCAAGGACAAGGAAAACTGCCAAAAATTCGACATCGATATTGAGAAAGGCATTTTACTATCAGGCCCGGTAGGGTGCGGTAAAACCAGTTTAATGAAACTTTTACGACATTTAGTACCGTTGCAACGCCCGTATGAAATGATTCCCTGTCGGAATGTTGCATTCAGTTTTAATCATCTTGGTTTTAAAACCATCGAGGACTATGGCAACACGAAGTTTTTCTGTTTTGACGATCTGGGCGTAGAACCTTCCGGAAGGTTCTACGGTAAGGACCTGAATGTGATGGGTGAAGTCCTGTTATCCAGATACGAGCTCTTCCTACAGACCAAACATAAAATCAAGACGCACGCGACTACGAACCTCAATGCCGAGGAACTGGAAGAACGCTATGGAAACCGTGTCCGTAGCCGGATGCGGGAACTGTTTAATTTGATTGCTTTTGATGAAGGGGCTGGGGATAAGAGGAAATAGATTAAGCCCGCCAAGACTTGAATATTATAAACAACTCAATAAAAAATTGCTTGCCTAATTCCCGAATGTTTTTTATCACTTCTAAAAATGCCTCTTTCATAATTTGGTTTTTAAATAGTTATCTATTCCCATCAAAATAGCCAATGCCATTGCCTTAATTTTTTCAGGTATCAAAAAATAATTTCCCTCATCTTCATTGGTAAGAAATCCAGCTTCCACAAGTATGGCCGGGCAATACCCAATCATTTCCCTCAGAACTTGAAAGTTGGCAAACTTCACACCTCTACTTTCATAACCTATTACTTCACAAAGTGCCCTTTCAATTTTATAGCCTGCAAATACCAATTCCATCGAGAATTTTTCTTGTTTTCTTAAAGCATAAACCTCAATCCCTCTCGCATCCGGATTATCAGAATGATTGCAATGCAAGGACACAAATAAATCCGCTTTTAATGCTTTGGCCAGCTTAGTTCTGTCAGATAAAGAAATTAGTGTATCACTATACCTGGTTAAATAAATATCCAAAGGCTCTTCCAATACATTATTCAGCTTCAAAATGGCATTTGCAATATCCAAAACCACATCCTTTTCTTAGATTCCATTTACACCAATTGCACCAGCATCTTTTCCTCCGTGTCCAACGTCAATTATTATTCGTTTTTGAACACTCGTTTCTTGTCCAAAAATGACACACATTTTTAGAAGCAAAATCACAAAACTGACGTTTTTGAGCACTTTTTTCATTTTCACTTTTCGGGTTATCAACAATCTACCTTCCAAAATCCATAAAATTTGATGTCAAATAATGGCAACGGAATTCAATTAATACCAAATAATATTTTATTCACAAATATTTGATTTTCAAGTATTTGAATACAAATATATGTACTTTTCCCTTAACGAAAACGAATCAAAAATTTAAACTGTTCCATTATGAAAAAATCAATCTACTTGGCAACTTTTCTTTCGTTGCTCTCAACATCACTTTTTGCACAAATCGGCGGAATCGAAGATTCAGTTGACGATGTTTCAAACACCATCAGAACCATTTTTCCGATAATCCTCGGGGTGATTTTCCTTATCGGTTTCCTGTTCAACGCAGGACATTTCTTTGGGGAAAATGCAGACCTTAAAAAAGGAATTACCCGTGTACTCGTATTTGTGCTAATAGCGGGAGCTGTAGTTGGAATCTTTACTTACCTAATAGGAATCGTAGTATAAATGAACCCTCATCGAGGGCTTTAATAGAAGAGCTTTATGAAGAAATTCGAGGTCTATAAAAACATCAGGAAGCGGGCGGTCATTTTCGGACTGCCCATATCCTTGTTTGCCATAATGATGGTTTCCATTCTCGCTTCGCTACTGGTCATCATCTTCTCGTTCAGCTTCGGAATAATCATTGGCGTATTGCTGCTCAATTCAGCCTTGTATATCGCTTTGACCCGGATAACCGGCAATCCACAGCTTTTCCAAATGGCAAAAGCCTTCCCACAAATCATCAGTAACAAAAGAAACTCCGGCATCGATTATGAACAAGATTAACCTTTCGGCATACCGACCCATAGCGGATATTCAGGACAATATCATTTTTGCCAATAATGGCAATGTGGTCTTGTGCTATGAAGGCAATTTGCCCGAAATCTATTCCTTGTCCGAAAAGGATTTTGAGGATATGCACGGGGCTTGGTTTCAGGCTTTGAAGTCGTTGCCGGTGGGAACTGTAGTTCATAAGCAGGATATTTATTTGAAAAAATCCTATTCTTCGCAACAACTGCCCAATAAAACCTTTTTGGAAAAAGCGACCCACGATCATTTTAAAGGGCGTGAATATATGGAGCACCGCTGTTTCCTGTTCTTTATCCTGACCAAGAACAAAGCACTTAACAGTCCCAAATATGTCAACCCCTTCCGAAAGGTTTCCAAGAGCATTATCCGGGAACTTGATGATACCGTGCAACGCTTTATCGGCTCGGTAAGTGATTCGGTTTCCTTTATCAACAATAGCCGTAAAATGGAATTTTTTCCGCTTGAAGCGAAAGGGATTGAGCAACTGACCAATGGGTACTTTAATGGCTTCAATGAAGGTTTTGATACGGATATTTTACTTGAAAAGAAAAACGTCAATATAGGCGAAAACTATCTTGATGCCCTGGCCATCAACAGCGAACTGTGCTTTGGCGAAAGTGTACAAAGTAGCAAGACCAATGAGAAATTCACTTCTGACGATTTTGTGTTTCATCAAGGGTTTATTGATGGTTTAGGGCTTACGCTTAACGAAAACCACATTGTCAACCAAATTCTTTATCTGGACGATAAACAGAAGTGGCGCAAGCTGCTCGATAAGAAAGTCGAGGAACTAAACAAAAGTTCCAACTTTGGTTCGCAAAACAAAGTGGTATTAGGAAAAATCCAGCACATCCTTGACCAGATCAATGCGGATGACAATGCGCGGATTATTCGTGGTCATCTGAACATTGTCTATTGGGATAAAAACCCGGTCAACCTTAGCCAGATCGGTTCCAAAATAAAAACTGAATTCAAAGAATTGGATATCATCCCGTATTACCCACGAGGCGAAGAACGTAAAAACTATATTCTAAATAGTTACTGCTGCTTTTCATCCAACTTTTCAAACAACGATCTGTATGTAACGGATTTAAAGCACGCACTTTGCCTGTTCATCAACAATACAAACTATAAATCTGATAATACCGGAATCATCTTTAATGACCGTGAGCATAACATTCCCGTATTAAAGGATGTTTGGGACGAAAAGAAGAAACGCATCAAGGCACGGAACTTTGCTATTTTCGCGCCAACAGGCGAAGGTAAATCCTTTTTGGCAAATAATATTCTGCGCCAATATTTTGAAAGTGGTGTTCGCTTGGTCATCATTGATTTGGGTGGCTCATACACCAAGTTTGCCAAACTCTATCCTGAAAAATACACGGTACTTCGCTACGAAAGCGGAAAAAACTTAGGCATCAATCCATTTTACATAAGTGACACAAATGACCTCACACCCGAACGATTGGAAGACTTATCCGTTTTCCTGTTTGAACTGTTTGCTTCCGATTTAAAAGTAACCAAGGCACAGTCAGTATCCGTCAAAAAGATACTGCGCCATTATTATTATAGTACTTCTGAAAATCACTCATTAGATGGTTTCTACAGCTTTATAGAAAAGAGCCAAGAAAATCTACTTGACACTCTTAAAATCCATCCCGACTACTTCAACGTTACCAGCTTCTTGCACGTAATGTCCGAATATGTCGGCGATGGTCTATATAGCTTCCTTTTTGAAGTTAGCGAAGACCAGACCTATAAAATCGAGGACAAGCGATTGATTGTTTTTGAACTGGATGAAGTCAAGGACAATAAGGAAATCCTGTCGGTGATGCTGAAACTGATAAAGTCCGCCATTCAAAGAACTATTTGGAAAAACAGAGCTGAAAAAGGCATTATTCTATTTGATGAGTTTGCGAAGCAACTGAAGTTCGACAATGTACTCGAAAGCGTGGAATTCTATTATCAGGCTATCCGAAAACAGAACGGTGCTATTGGTATCATCCTGCAATCCATCAACCAGCTGCCGAACAATTCGACTTCCGCAAGTATTCTCGAAAATACGCAGGTCATTTATAGTCTGAACAATGAAAAAGGCTATGACGAACTGGTCAAAAGGCTCAACCTATCTAGCCACGATTTAAACCAATTAAAATCCATCAAAAACAACCTTTCCGGTCCGCGCAAGTACACCGAAATGTTCATTAAGATTGGAAAGGAAAGTAACATCTTCCGGCTTGAAGTTCCTAAGGAAGTGTATGCCGCTTACTTGACCGATGGGCAAGAAAATGAGGAAATTATGAAGCTCTATGAAAAGTATCACGATATGCAAAAAGCAATAATTCAATTCACATCTAAAACATAATATTATGAAGACAAAAATCAAAATTTTAGTAATGACAGTAGCCCTGACTTTGTTTATGTCGGGTAATGCGACTGCCCAAGGAATGCCCACTTATGATAATACCAATTTTATCAGCTTGGTAAAACAACTCATAGAATCTGGAAAGCAGACAGCCCAGATGATTAAGTCTGTAAAATTCCTGAAAGATGCAAAAGAGGCAATAGAAAAAGTATCAAGCGTTGTCCAGCAACTGAGGGCAGTTGAGGAAATTGGACAGAACAATCAACGCCTTATCAACGTAATGCAAAACGATGTACAGGATATTCTCAACTCGCCTTACATTAAGCCAGATGAAGTTTCAAAGGTTGTGGAATCTTTTGATGCCATAGTTCAAAACTCATTGGACACGGTGGATTTTATTGATGAAGTTCTCTCAAGCGATTACCTAAAAATGAGTGATGCAGAGCGCGCTGAAATTTTAAAGCAAAAAGAGCTGGAATCAAAGCAGATGGTTTCCAACATCACTACAAAAACCAAACGCTATCGCGACATTATTTCCTTCAGAAAAATGCAGGATAAAGTCAATAACAGAGAAACGGAATATTAAAAATGACTGCGACCATTCTCTTAGGAATCGGACTGGAATATATAGACACGGTTTTCCAGACTATACAGGCCAGCGACTTTTCGCAATACACCATTGCCGGAATGAAAACGCTTGCTGTCTTGTTCTTTCTGGTTAACATCCTTAAAAAGTATAACGAAGGCATTGCAGATAAGGATGGCTACACTTGGGGATTGAGCCCTGGCGAATTGGCCAAAAATTTTGCTATCGTCATTTTGGTCATTTTCTCAACACAGGTCTTAAGCTTTTTCGATGGCATCTTAGTCGCTATTGAAGGGCAATATCGAGGGACAGCACCAGCATTATTGCCTTTACAGATGCAAGACATTCCTTTAGAGGAAGACGTAAGTTTGTTTGATGCCGCAAGTTCGGCAATGACGCTTTTATACGAAGCATTGGTCACGCCATTGTACGGTTTTAAGATATTGGCTTTCATAATGAGCACCATACTTTGGATATTGGATTTGTTCATCTATCCGTTATTCTTGGCAGAACGCTTCTTCCTTTTAGGAATAATGCAAGCCTTCTTTCCTCTGGTCATTAGCCTGGCAGTTTTTGAAAAGTTCCGTTCGCTCGCTTATACGTTCTTTAAACTATATGCAGCGGTATATATGCTCGTGCCAGCATTCTTTCTTGTCAATGTATTTATCAATGCCATTTATACTGAAATCAATACCAATTTTTGGGTCAATCTATTCGGAACCGATACAGGTCAAGGATTTTTTGCACCTGTGGTTCAATTGGGTTCAGTAGGATTTATTGTGTTCCTGAAATTCAAACTGTATAAACGTGCCACGTCCTTTACACTCAGATTATTTACTGCCTAAATCAGATTAAATATGAAAACACCATATAAGAATATTTACAATGTCCTAAAACTGAATCGATTTATCGTTTTGGCGGTTGTTGTGTGTACCTTGCTTTCCAGTACATTTTCGGTTTGGATGGTATTCAACACCAATCAAAAAGCACTCAATAGTGCCTTTGCCATCAATACCGATGGCAGTATCATTCCGCTGAAGGTCGTGACCCAAAAAGAGAATTTCAGAGTAGAAGCTTTGGCACATTTAGATCTGTTCCACAACTATTTCTATAACATCGATGCCAGTAATTACGAGCGCAACTTGGAAAAGGCACTTTGGTTGGGTAATAGTTCCGTGGACAATCTCTACCGCCAGAAAAAAGCCGATGGTGTTTACAATAGATTACTTCAGTATTCATTGGTTCAAAAAGTGCTGAGCATCGATTCACGGATAACCGAAAATGATGGTGCGTATAGTTTTACCACGACGACCATTTTTGAAATCAATAGAGGTTCAATCATCGACACCTACGAATTGGTTTCCACCGGAAACCTGATTATGGTCGACCGAAACTTTCCGAACAATCCGCACGGATTATTGATTACTAACTATTTCGAAAACACCTTAAAGAAAATATCAGATGAAAGTTGAAAGCCGATAATCGGTAATTAAAAACGCACTATTATGAAAGTAGAAAAAAACAAGATAGTATTTGCAGCGGTTTTGACCGTGATTTTCATATTTCTGATTTCCTATTCCGTGATGGTAATGGGCGATGATGAAAGTGAAACAGAAAACCTTAAGCAGACCTTAGTTCCTGATTTGGAAGAAGGCCAAAAAGAGTATGATTCCAAGCTTGATGCGATTAACGACTTGAAGAAAGTGCGTGAAAACAATGCACCCAGCATCTATGATGAAAAGCTGATTGATTCCTTGGGATTTTACGACCCAAACCTTCCCGAACGCGAAAAAGAGCGTATCGTAGATAGCATCTATGAGGCTGGTAAGATTCAGTATTCAGAGACGCGATATCAAAACTTGGGACGAAGAAGAACTGTTCGCAAAGCGGTATCAACAATCAATTCTGCTGAAGTAAAACGGGAACAAAAAATTGAAGCGAAAGAATTGGGCTTAGAACATCAATTGTTCTTCGCTGCTGCACCTAAACCCAATGAGGAATCCATCATCGGCAACACAGACGAAACCATTTATGTAGTGGTAGATGGCGACCAAGTTGTAAAAGCAAATACCAGATTACGAATGCGACTGACCAAAACTGCTACCATTAATGGTAAAGAAATGCCAAAGAACACACCCATTTTCGGTTTTATAAGTTTTCAGCCTAATCGGGCTTTAATTGAAATCGAGAACATACAGCACCATCCCACAAAACTTAAAGCTTTTGATATATCTGATGGAAGCGAAGGTATCTACGTACAGAACAATTTTCGGGCAGAAGCCACAACCGAAGTTCTGGACGATATTATTGGCGACATCAACATACCTACCGTTCCGCAAGTAGGTGGCGTTACAAAAGTACTAAGACGAAGTAACCGCAACGTAAAGGTTACAGTATTGAACAATTACAGATTAATCTTAAAACCGAAATTATGAGCCCATAATGGGCATTTAAAACGCACTCTTATGAAAAATTATATCATTATTTCCGCTCTTATTATTTGTTCGACTTTCGCAAAAGTAAAAGCACAAACCACTCATTTACTCGACACCATTTATGCAAACGACACCAAAAACGTTGCGCTATTCTTCCCAGAACCCATACGGCAAGGCATAACGGGTTCAGATAACTTTATATTTACCTACAACCGTGAAAAAGAACAGTATTTCGGACTTCTTCAAGCAAAGCCCGGAAAAGAAAGTAACCTTTTAGTAGTCAATAGAAATGGTTCAATTTTTTCGTATATTGTAAGATATAAGAAACAGCTCTCTAAGCTCAATTATTTCATTCCGTTATCAAATAGTATCGGTAATGAAAAACCGATTGTAACTGATTCGGTTCTTGTTGAATCTTCTGAAGAACTTGTAGATAATAGAACCTATTATTACCAAAAATTCTGCTCGTATCTTCTCAATAGAAAACAGCGCATAGGTCGAATTAAGAAACGAAACGAAAGTATTGTTTTGAGTGTTGAGAATATTGTTTTTGATAAGGAAGAGCTCTACTTCGTTATCCAGATTGAAAATAATTCTGCTTTGGATTACGATTTGAATTTCTTGAACCTGTCGATTGAAACTCGGCAAAAAGGAAAAAGAAAATCGTTACAACGCCTCTATCAAGAACCTATTTACATAAATAATCTGCCTTCAAAAATTACAGAAAGTGAAACGGTTCGCTTCGTTTATGTGTTGCCCAAGTTTTCATTATCCAATGACCGTAGGGCAGTTTTGGAATTGAATGAAAAGGATGGCGAACGAAATATTGAAATGAAACTATCACATAGATATATTAATAACCCAAATTAATACTGTTATGAAAAAAAATGTCGTTTTTTCGCTCACATTACTGTTCCTTTCTTGTGCTGATTCTGAAACTAAAATTTCAGGACCAAGTGCTACAGCCCAAATTGTCATTGAAAGCTTTTATGAAAAAGATGAGGAAACCTTAAAAGCACATTCCACACCACAGGCGTATTCCAACTATATGAATACCATAAATATGTTCAACGCTACACCAAAGGATGATTCTAACTTTACTGTTTTGCAGGATACGATTATGGGCGATGTGGCTTGGGTAAAATATAACACAGCATACGATAAAACGCCTGGTATTTTTAAACTGATTAAGCAGGACGGCAAGTGGTTGGCTACTGCAAGAGGTTCAAAGGATAAATCGCCTTTTTAAAATAATCACATTCTTGGAATAACCGTTTCTTTCAACCAATGGAAAGCAGCTTTTTGATCGTATAGGATTTCCGGCCGTAACAAACCTTCCATATCGCCTTCAAAAGCTGCATCGTTTTTCTTGGCTTCCATATTTTGTAGGAACTCTTTTTGGGAAGGGACTTTGCCAACGGAAGATTCCATATAAACCCTAAAGCACTTGATAATCTCATCAATATCGAGTTTCATATATTGTCTGGAATAATCCAGATCAAACAAATCCCTTCCTTTACTTCGTTGATAAAGCGCCCTCAACTTCGTGCCCAAAAGTTCATTGATTTTATATGTTTTAATATCAGCTCTCCCCGAAAACCAAGGGTTCGCCATTTCAAAAGGGAAATCTACCCAATCGAGTACGTTGAAGTGTTCTTTACAATTAATCTCTAATTTTAGTCGGCGACGTTCTTCTTCATATTCCGATGTAAACCTGTACAGCGCTTTTGCTCCGTGCCCTCTTACCTGTGTACGCCTGTCTTCCTCAAAAAAAGTAATGACCTCGCCAATGCGCTTCATAATGGGTTTGATAGGGCCTTCCCGAACCTGTACAAGGTCAATATCCTCGGAATATCTCGGTGCCGGGTTCAGATATAATTTATGTAGAGCGGTGCCGCCCCGGAAAGCAAGGTTTTCCCTTAGAAAATCATCGGCAAAAATTGCTACCAACGCCCGACTAATAATCAAATCCTGTTCAACCTGTGCAAATTCTTTCCAAGATGCGTATTCCCGCCATTGGGCTATATAAGGTTTTGAAATCATAGGTCGCTTTCTAACTGTAGGTTAGTATCTACCTTCCATTTATTATCCACCGAACCGGGTCTTTGCTGGTTGGTTGGCTTTAATAAAACCGGATGTATTTTTTGTTTTTCCAAATGTTGAAAAATTAAAGCAGAAAAACTATTCTCTTCATCTATTTGATCCAATAAAAAACCTAATCGTTGAAGTGTGGCTTTGTTGCTATACCAGCTCAACAAATCTTCTAGGTCTTTTTGGTTGACTTCTTCCAATAATTCTTCAATGGTGGATAACATTCGGTTCAGCCCGCCTAATTTGTTCTGATAATGTACCAGATCGGCCAAGGTTAAAGCCGGACTGGAAATATGGTAGATTCCGGCATCTGATTTTTTTGAAAGTATATTTTGTTCCGGCCAAGCGGAAGTGGTCAAAAAACGGATATCAATGGCCGATTTCTGAATATCCAACAGTTTCGGGGAGGATGTCATTACATAATCGCGCTGAGATTGTTGATGGCTTGCTCCATAGGCTTTTGCTGCACTGTAAAAACCTAAATAATAACTACGGCCTAAATAATCGAAAAGTTTGTCGATATAGAGATTTATGGGAAGTTTTCGAAAACTGGAATACCTTGGGGTCAGTATAAGGTAGAAGCCCTTTCTTAGATTGAGGACTTTGTTCTTTTCGATCAGATGAGCCAATTCCTGCCAAATTGCGTTTTTGCTCTTCTGGGTTCGGCTCATCAATTCTTCCAGGGAAAAAGAATATTCTTCCACAGACAGCAATTTGTCGATATATTCCGCCACCATAACTTTAGTAATTATTAGAGCAATATATGTATTTTAGACATAAAACTAAAATAAATACTATAAAATTTATATTTATTTAAAATCCAAGATTGGCTTTATTTCAAACAAACTTGAAAATTTGAAAGCGAATTCTAAAAGTTTGTTAAATTTACTCCAAAACAGAAATCAATCAACAATATGGATAATTATCACGATCCTATTAAACATATTAAGTTTTTACGTCAAACTTTATCCCAAGACAAAAAACCAATAGGCTACTTTATATCTGCTGGCTGTCCCTTATCCGTAAATATGCCGAAGGAGCAATGGCCTCTGATTCCTGATGTAGCCGGATTGACCCAATTTCTAAGTTCGGAACTATCATCAAAAACAGATGTCAAAAATGATTATGATAAACTTTTAGATGAAATAAGTTTAGCTCAAAAAAGTATTAAAAACATTGAAGATATTTTGAGTTTTATAAGAGGTTTGAAAGATGTTTCGGTTGGTAACAGCGTTAGAGGCTTTAGCAATGAAGAGCTTATCAAACTGGAAAGCGAAATATGCACGAAAATCGTAAGTAAATTGGATGTGGAATTACCAAATAAAGAATCCCCATATCATAAACTTGCAAAATGGATATCAATAGATCGTGAGAAACCTGTCGAAGTATTTACAACGAATTATGATTTGCTAGTGGAACAAGCCTTTGAGGACTTATCCATACCCTACTTTGATGGTTTTGTCGGTTCAAGACAGTCATTTTTTGATTTGAGATCAGTTGAAGACGATTTAATACCAAATCATTGGACACGTCTTTGGAAAATCCACGGCTCTATTAATTGGTTTCAAAAGAAAAATCATCAGGTATTCAGATCAAGCAGAACTAAAGAAATAGACGCTTCACAGCTAATTTACCCATCTCATCTCAAATATGACCAAAGTAGAAAAATGCCTTTTTTGGCTTTGATGGATCAACTTTCTCGCTTTTTGAGAAAACCTAACGCATTACTTATTATCTCAGGTTATTCTTTTAACGACGAGCATATAAATGATTGCATTTTAGGTTCACTAAGAGCGAACCCAAATAGTATGGTAATTTCGATGTTATTTGGCTCTTTAACTGAGAAAAATAAAGAAAATGATTCAACGACTGAAAAGTACCCTAAAGGTGTGGATGCTGCATTAAACAGAGGCAATCTTGCTATATGGGCTAAAGACGAAGCGATAATTGGTACGGTTAGAGGCAAGTGGAAATTAGGAGCCTTATTGGAAGATGAGGATAATTTAGCTAATTGTCTGTCTAAAAGGGATGACGAAGAAGCAGCTCTTTGCGATTTAGATCTTGGTGATTTTTCAAAAATGGGGGATTTCCTTCAAGCTTTAATCGGATATAATCAAACTCTTTTGGATGAAAAATAACTCTACTTATCTTGGTTCCGTACAAGACGTTAGTGGCACTACCATTAGAATAGCAATGGTCAACGATTCACTATCTGGTTTGACATATGTAAATGGTGAAGGTTACAAAATTGGACAAATTGGAAGTTTTGTTAAAATTCCAATTGGATACAATTTTTTGTTTGGAATTATTACTCAGGTCGGCGCAAGCGCAGCACCAGAAAACGACCAACCTTATGGAAATAGATGGATAACTGTACAACTGGTTGGGGAAGGACATCGATCTGGTGAATTTCAAAGAGGGATTTCTCAATATCCAACAATTAGTGATGAAGTGCATTTAGTATCTGAAGTAGACCTAAAACGAATCTATGGACAACCAGACAAACCATACTTTGTAAATATTGGACATATTGCGGGAGCCGAATCTATTCCTGCTTTGGTGGATGTAAATAGGTTAATTACGAGACATTCAGCAGTAGTTGGAACAACTGGTTCAGGAAAGTCAACGACAGTTGCAAGTCTGTTAAATGCGCTATCCGATTCTGAGAAATATCCATCATCACGAATTTTGGTGTTTGACATACACGGAGAGTATGGACAAGCTCTAAAAGATCGAGCGAATATTTTTAAAATTAACGCTGACAAAAGCGAAGGAAGTCAAGAAAAAGAATTGGTTATTCCCTTTTGGGCCTTAAATTTTGAAGAATTATGTGATATCAGTTTTGGAAAATTTGCTGCCGAAAAAGATCAAAATGTAATTCTAGAAAGAATTCAGCAAGCTAAGTTGAAAAGTTTGGAAAAACATCCTAAAACCGGAATCGACATAGATAACCTTAGTATTGATTCTCCCATACCATTTAGCTTGAATCATCTCTGGTATGACCTTTATACCGAAACGCTAGGAAAGTTCTATCCGGACAAGGATGGGACGATTATGGAAAATCTTGCTTTTGAAACTGATGAAAATGGAGATAAGATATTAGGTGATCCAGTTCGGGGTATTCCTCCTATTTTTAAAAAAATAAATACCTCCAAAGCAAATGGTGATCGAGTTCAATACTTGCCTGAAACCCCTTTAAATAATAGCCAACAGTTACATTCATTGGGTTCAAAGTTGAGAATTCCAAGGTATGATTTTATTTTCAAACCTGGGGATTGGACTCCAAAAAAGGATGGATTTATAGAAAAAGATTTAGATTCCCTGATAAAAGGTTGGATAGGAAGCGACAAGCCAATTACTATTTTGGATTTATCAGGTGTTCCAATAACTATTTTAAATACAATTATCGGAGTTTTACTGCGTATAGTTTATGAAGGCTTATTCTGGGCAAGAAACCTCTCGCAAGGAGGCAAGGAACGTCCATTGCTTTTGGTAATGGAAGAAGCTCACAATTATTTAAACTTTGAAGGTAGCGCGTTATCGATTGTTCAAAAAATTGTGAAGGAGGGTAGGAAATATGGGATAGGCTCAATGATAGTTAGTCAAAGACCGTCAGAAATAAATTCTACAATTCTTTCACAATGTGGTACATTCTTTGCTCTCCGATTGGCGAACTCTACTGATCGCGCCCACATAACAAGTGCTGTCACAGATAATCTGGAAGGTCTTACAAGTATGCTCCCAATATTAAAAACGGGAGAGGCTATAATCTTAGGAGAATCGGTAAAGCTTCCTATGAGATCGCTTATCAAAGCTCCACCGAAGGATAAAAGACCTGATAGTCAAGATCCTATCGTATTCGATATTGTTGATACAGAAGAATCTTTAATGCCTGGGGGTTGGGGCAACAAAATGGAAGAAAGCCCTAACTACGAAGAATTTATTGAGGCCTGGAGGTCTCAAAATCCTAAAATTAGTAAAATTATCAAATAAAGTATTATGAATAGAAAACCAGTAAAATCATCGAACATAGCATCTATTGGCTATGACGACAATTCATCCACATTAGAAATAGAATTTAAAAACGGCACGGTCTATCAATATTTTGACCTTCCAGAAAGAGAATATAAAGGGCTTATTGGTGCTGAATCCCACGGAACATATTTAGCCCAAAGTATCAAAGGAAGGTACAGGTACTCTAAAGTTTAAGCAAAATGATAAGACTCAATCAACAACTGAAACGAGTTGAAGTAAAGGAGTTTGAAATTGAGAATCAAATAGTCTTTAATTATTTTGATAATCTTCCCGTGTCTGATCGTGATGAAAAATTATTAAAAGCTATTTATATTGGTGTCCTCGCACTTATGGAAGATCGACTATCCGCATTTTTATCGAAAACATCAAATGAACTGGGTACTGAACTGGAAAGTTTGAAGATAATTTTTGAAATGAAAAAGGAACTTTTCTATAAATCTGCAATAAAAGGAAACTTGGCCGAAGATGAAGTTGCCGGGTTTCTTAATCAGTATTTTAAAGATAAGCGTTTAAAAGACAAAGCCTACTTAACTGGGAATGAACAAGGTGAACTCAGTCGAAATAAAACAGGTGATATTGTTTGCGAGATAGAGGGAAATAAAGACTTAAAGATTGTTATTGAGTGCAAGTTTGATAAGAGTATCAAATTTGGAGATATAGAATCAAAAGAAATTTTTACTCGTAGAACCGATACAGCCTGGAGTCAATTAATAGAAGCTCAAGCAAATAGGGATTCAAAGGTTAGCCTTATCGTATTTGATATTTCTCTCGTGGATAACTCAATTCTTAAAGCATTTGAAAATGTGGGCTACATTCCTTCTATTGGTTTTATCGCTATAATCGATTCCCAGAAAGGGAATTATTCTAATTTGGCAATAGCTTATATGTTGGCAAGGGATATAGCTTTAAATGCTAAGAGTGTTAAAGTCGATAATAATATTTTGGCTATTCTGGTAAATCGTATCATTAAGGATATAAATGAAATATCCCTGATTAAAAATCTAGTTGAGAATAATATTGAGAATAATAAAAAAATTTTAAAACAAATTAAGAAATCTATGTTGTTATTAGACTTCAACCAACAGTATCTGAATAAGTTTTTAGAAGATGGAACTTTGGATAAAAATGATCTGTTAGATTTTTATATGGGTGAAGATGTGAAGGATAAATATAAGATTATTGAAAAGGAAATTAATGAAAATTTTAGCATATCCTAATTATCCAAATATCGACCGCGCCTCCTCATAAATCCGTTCAAAGTTAGCCTCCAAATCTGCCTGTGAATACTGTTTAGATTCTTCGGGAAGTTCCCTGTTAATTTGCTGTAATTTAAACTGCACCTTTTTATCCTTCCCGTCCGCATAGGTAATAAACTCTCCCTGATTCAGCCGAAAGAAAACATCTGCCCTTATTTTCGGGATTTCTTTTTCCCCAGTTGTTACTCGTGTATCAAAATCCAAGTTATGGCCACGGCTCACGCTTTTGGTCGGGTCTTTAATAATTTCAAAAAAGCGTTCGTAGTATTTGGCGGTGTCCGGGTCGTTTACCTTGCCGAAAAATTGATAGGAAAGGTTACTCAAAATTGCCTTGCTCGCTTTGTCGCCGTACATCATATCATTTTGTATCTTGTCCTGCATCACATAAATTGTGGCAATATCATAACTCCGCAGCGTAGCCGGAATACGGTGCATATTCAATAGCCGAATGGTCGGGGCTTCTTCCATCAACAGGAAAGAAGGTTTGGAATTCCGCACGCTCATTTGCTTGGTAATAGTATGGATTATTGTTGCAATGACAGGGGAATAAGAAGTTTCAAATTTCGGATTATTCACAATTGAAATTACACAAGGATTTTCTGGACTATTTATATTAAGTGGCACTTCGTCTGCGGACAATGCCATAAATATTCGCTGTGTACTGATTCGTTTTAGCGCATTGGCCAAGGTGCTTTTTACACCTGCTGTCTGTCGCTCTGAATCTTTACCGCTAATAAAGGCATCTGCCATCGCTCTGGATGTTGTATTGGATTCCAAAAACTGGATAAGGCTGTCTGTATCCAGATATTGGTAAACCGCTATTAAATGGGGCAATGTGCAGAATTGGAAATAGTCGGTTTTCAGTTTCCAAATCAATCCACCAATCAAGCCTTCGGCAGCATCATTGAAAAATTTGGTAGTGCCGCTCGTACCGGATTCCCTTTGCTCCAAAAGATTTTCGATCAGCACCCTTGAAACTTCGTTTACGCTTTCCTCGTTCTCTAAATAGCGAGGTGCAATAGGATTGACCCTATGGATGATTTTATCAAAGGAAATGACCTTAAACGGGATTTGACCATCCTTGAAAAGTGGATAGGCCATTTCAGTCAGCTCAAAATCTTTGTAGTCGTGAATGATCCCGCAAAAGGCTTCTTTCTGAAAATGCCTCAAAAACCCATAAACCACGCTTTCGGTCTTGCCACTTCCGGCAGATCCTATGATGGATGCCCCTCTTTTTACGTTTTCGAGTTTGAAGTTTCCCTTGCTCGTTGCAAAGCTTACACGATACTTGCTATCGGCATTTTTCGGTTCCTCCGTTTTGTGCAAAAAAACGTACAGTCCTGTATTAATTAGCATCAACGGACAACCTAAATAAAGTAGGGTCAATATCAACCGATTCTCTTCGGAAATATAATAAAAGATAGCTGCGATTAGCAGCATATTCAGCGCGAACGCATACCGACTGATCTTGAAAAACGAATAAAATAATAAACTAGTCAAGCTAATAACCGAGAGTACCGTAAAAAGACTTTCTATTTCCATCGTCTTGAATTAAATACCGATTGAACTTGATTTGATGGCCACGTCCAAACCTTTGCGCAGTTTGTTGAAAACCTTTAGGGCGAGCTGCGCCTGATTGGTCGGGATGCTTGGCATTATCGGGATGCCCGTTTCCCGCATCAACTTGAAAGCGATTGCCTTTTCATTGGTGGGCAATTTCATCAACGAGGCAAAATAGATTTTTGGGTTTTTGATAAAATCCTTCCGCGCCTTGTAGGTTTCCGCAAAGTTCCGCTGGTAGCCAAACGTCCTGTCAAAGCTCTTTTCGGCATTTTCAAAAAATTTATCCCTGTCAAAACCCCGTTTCACCTGTTTCCCCCTCATCTCGACATCGGAAGCTTTGTATTTGCTCCCGGGCGAAAGGCTGAACGAATTGGACGCATCCTTTCGGCTCACGATAATATGGATATGGCTTTGGCTTCCCGCCTTGGGCATTCCTTGGACGATCCGTTTCCCATCCTGTTGATGTGGGGCCTGCTTTTCTAATTTTGCGATTTCCCGTTCCCGCTTCCTAACACTTCCTTCCATCGAGCCGTTTTCTATGCTTCGGATTTCATTTCTTAGCTGAAGTATTTTGGTAGCAAAAGGTTGGTTTTCCCTAATCTGTTTGTCGGTTCCCTTAAACGTTCGTTGGTGCTCGATTTTTGCATAATATTTTATGTCATCGATGGTCACAGGGCGCCCATTGATTTCCCGGTTGAATGATGCCACATAATCCTTCATCAGCTCACGGGTGTACTTTTTTAAATCTTCGCTGCTGTTCTGTAACCGGTTCAATTCGTATTTGGAAGGACTGACCGTGATCGAATAGAATTTCGGCTCTTTCTTTTTCAGTTTTGCACCGTTCCCATCAATATCTTTTACCACTTCTTCCGCTGAAAATTCATCGCCATATTGATTGAAAAAGTGTTCCATTTCTTCCTGCTCCAGACCTTGGTTTTCTTTTTCCAGATAGCCTACAAAATCGGCCGAACTTTGGGCATAGTTCCTGCCCAATTTTTGAGGTGTGATCGTGATATACATAGCTCAAAAATTTATAGTTCGTTGTTGTGGTTTTGCTTTTCCTGAAATCTTACTTTCGGCTTTTCTTCCACATATTTCTTCTCTAAGATCAGCGGTTTCTTTTTGGGTTCTTCGGTCTGAAAAAGGGATTCGATCATCGCCACCGTAGGTTTGGTCTGGGTCTTTTCCATATCCCTCATTATGGCGATTACGGCATTGATCCGTTTCTTTAAATTGGCCTCGATCGTCCTTCCGGTCGGGCCCAATCTTTCCCGTGGAGAGATTTCGTTGTAGAAGAAAAAATCGAGCATCGTGGCCATTGCCTCGGTGTGCGATTTGAAATGTATTTTTGAAAATTCCTGAAAACGCTTTGCTGTTTCCTTTTTAAACCTAATGCCGATAAATGAGTCCATAATTCGCCGATTTGTCGCAAATCCTTCCCTAAAAATAGGCGCTCACAGGGCATTTGTCGCAAATTGTAGAAATCTAAATAATCGGCTGATTTTTAAGTGTTTAAAAATCAGGTGATTAACAAGGAATAGGAGTGCTTAACATCGCATCGCGTGTTACCCTCTTGCTACTCCTTTTCGTTCGCCACGGGCGAACAAAAATTTCGTACAATCTGGCTAAAAAGCCAATTGCCAATTTCAGGGAAAAGATTTCCCGTTATGTAATTTTTCGATGGGCAGGGTTATCGGCGAAAGTCAAAAAATGGATACCCCTGCGTAAAATTGAATGCTGAATTTCAGCGGAATAAAGATAAGGATTTTTATTGAACTGGATATGTTTTAGCAAAAAAAGACCTCTGAAAATTCGAGGGCACTGAAAAAGTCCCTCAATAAATTAGTATGAAAAGAGATGAAAAGGAGCAAAAACAGTAATGTTTTTGCTCCTTTTTTCGTATTTTAAATGCTGGTTAACAACAACTTAAGTATGTTATTACAGCAACAAAAAATTCAATTGAGTGCGTACTCGGATCTATATGATCTGATCGTACCCAAGGAAAACCTTCTTAGAAAAATCAATGAATTGATTGATTTTTCCTTTATCTACGATGAACTGGTAGATAAGTATTGTTCAAATAATGGACGAAAAGCAGAAAGTCCCATCCGCATGTTCAAATACTTGTTACTGAAAACGATCTATTCCATTTCAGATGTTGATGTGGTTGAGCGTTCCCGATATGATATGTCCTTCAAGTATTTCCTGGAAATGGCACCTGAGGATGCGGTCATCAATTCCAGTTCATTGACCAAGTTCCGTAAGTTGCGATTGAAGGATACCGATCTGTTGAACCTGTTGATAAGCAAGACTGTCTCCATAGCCATTGAGAAGGGAATCATCAAGTCCAGGTCCATTATTGTTGATGCCACACATTCCCTGTCCAGATCCAATCCATATTCCGCACTTGAGGTTCTCAGGGAGCGTTCAAAGCTGCTTCGCAAAGCGGTTTATACCATAGACGAGGACATGAAAGACCGCATGCCGGAAAAGAATGCTTCCGGGGAGCTGGACAAAGAATTGGATTATTGCAGGGAACTGGAGAAGTGCATTGAATCAGACCAAACATTAAGTTCGGTCCCCGCAGTCAAAGAGAAGTTGAACCTATTGAAGGAGACTGTGGAAGATACCCGGGAAAACTATATCCTTTCCAGGGATACAGATGCTAAAATCGGCCATAAATCAGTTGACAGCAAATTCTTTGGTTACAAGACCCACCTGGCCATGACGGAGGAACGTATCATTACCGCAGCAGTTGTCACATCGGGTGAAAAAGGCGATGGCCCGGAGTTGCCAGTGCTTTTGAAGATAAGTCAGGACAATGGAATTCAGGTGGATGCGGTAATCGGCGATACAGCCTATTCCGGAAAGGGAAACCTTAAGCTCAAGGGCAAAGATGATCAGAAAATAAAGATAGTGGCAAAACTCAACCCCGCCATAACACAAGGCGTTAGGAAGGAAGAGGATAGGTTCGATTATAACAAAGATGCCGACATGTTCGTGTGCCCGGCAGGACACCTGGCCATACGAAAGGCACGACAGGGAAAAAAGAACATCGGGGACAATCAGGTACATACCTATTATTTTGATGTGGAGAAATGCAAGGTATGCCCATTAAAGAATGGTTGTTATAAGCCAGGGGCCAAGACCAAAAGCTATTCGCTCTCCATAAAATCAAGTCTGCACCAAGAACAGATGATATTTCAGGAAACTGAATATTATAAAGAAAAATCGAAACACCGCTATAAGATCGAGGCCAAAAACAGTGAACTAAAAAATGTCCATGGTTACGGTCGCGCCCTAGCCTATGGCATCAATAGTATGCAGATGCAGGGGGCACTTGCAATTTTCACCGTAAACCTCAAGAGAATCCTTAAATTAAACAGGTAAGTCCGGGATATCGATAAGAGCAAGCATAAAAAGAGGAGAAAAGGTTCATATCGATCATTTTAAGTCATAGATTGATTTAAATATCAACGCCTTAAATCACAAAACAAAAAAAGCGATCAAGTCAAAATATATTTTTTGACTTGATCGCTTTAATAAAAATCACCTCAAAAGAGATAGTTTTTCAGTGCCCTCGAAAATTCAAAGGTCTTTCCGTTCCTATTTGGACAATTTCAGATATTAAACACATAGGTATAACTGTATAAATTCCTTAGTGCTTCTTCCTCAATCATTACCTCAAAATTGGTGCAATGCTTTTTTGAATACTTCCGAATATCATCGCCAAATTTTTGCTCGACGTCTTTTTTTGAACTTTCCAAAAGACGTTCTTGGGCATCCCCGTTCAAGTCTGAAAAATTTAGATAGATCATAATTTTTAGGTTTTGAAGGGGTTAATATTCGCTCGGTAACATCAGCGTATTATTCACAAAAAACAACCGTAGTTCATCAAGCGGAAAATCAGTCGCCCGATACCCGTGTTTTTCCAAAATATTATCATTTCCATCCGTGTAGATTATCTCAGCTTCGTAGCCCGTAAAATCCTGTTTGTCCTCGGACAATCTCTTGAAGTCGATAGTAATAAATTCGCTTTGGTTCATCAGGTTTTGTGCGATTACGGAAGCGTCCGTAATGAGCCAAAAACATTCGGCAGCTTCCGCCAAATATTTCAGTCCGTTGGTGTATCGGATTCTTAATAATGGGATTTGAAATATGGTTTCCGAACCGTGAAAATGTTGCAATCCCTGTTTGATTTCGTTAACTTGTGCTTTCATTGTTATCTAATTTTAATTAATGGATAATGAAAAAGAGGGCGCATCTTTAGACGGTTACGCCCTCTTTAATTTTAGATTAGTCGGCTGAATTGTTGCCGTTCTTAGTTCCCAACAAAAGGATTTCGTTGGCTTCCACTTCGGTAACATATCTTTTGATACCGTCCTTGTCCTCGTAGCTTCGGGATTTCAATTTCCCGGTTACCCCGATTTCCTTGCCCTTTCCGGCATACTTCTCGATGATTTCGGCAGTTTTGCCCCAGGCTACAATCGTGTGCCATTCGGTATTTTGGACTTTTTCGCCCTTGGCACCTTTGTAATACTCGTTTGTGGCGAGTGAAAAACGGGCTACTTTCTTACCGCTTTCAAGGTTCGTGATCTGTGGCTCTTGTCCAACGTTTCCGATTAACTGCACGTGATTTTTTAAAGTACTCATAATAAAATATTTAAAGATTAATTAAAATGCTACCTGAACCATTCAGGCAGTTTACGTTTATATTTTTTTGAAGTGATTTACTTATTATATCCAGAGCGTTTTCCTTTTTTTGTTTTTTTAGTCCCGCTTCCTTTTTGATGTTTTTGTAAGATTTCATAATATTCAATTTAGATTTACTTCCCATAGAGCCGTCCGCTGTTACCTTTTTTTGTTGCTGATACATTTTCAATATTTGGAATTGATAAGGACTTATAAAAGGGAGGCACGACCGGTTATGCAGTCCGTTCAACTTCCAAATGTTGGTATTTTGCTTACAAAAAAACGGTTGGGACAGCGGTGGCTCGGGGGTAGGTCTAAATGCCTTTTGTGAAGTATAAAAACATAGGAAGCGGGACTAAATGATAAATGGAATTCCTATCAGGCGGACTTAACTTTAAAGATGTAGATTGGGAATGAAGTGTTCCTGCCGTTTTTCAGGCAGGGTTAACGTAATGGAAATCGGAATCTTTTAGAGTTGTGTCCAAGACCTTTGCAGGAAAGCTCTTTGCCCGGAATGTAGCTTTTCGCGAAATGGAGCGGCAATGTGCTGACCGGATTATAAAAACGGATTATCCTCTTGAAGCAGGATTTAAAGCGGACTTGACTTCAAAGGTGTAGATTGGGAATGGAGTTTGGCCGCTTCCCGAATTTTCTAGGGAATGAGCGGGCAAGTGGAATGGAAATCGGAAGCTTTGGAGTTGTGTCCAAGACCTTTGTAATGAAGCGCTTTTCCCGGAATGCAGCTTTTTCTGCGGAATGCAGGGGAATGGGCTGAGTGGGATTGCAAAGCCAACTTTCTAAATAAACAGCATTGCCGAGAAAACAGGAAAAAATCCAGTTTAAGGTACTGGATAAACCTTTGTTGGCATTAAGCCATTTCAAAGACGGCATCGAACAGTTTTTTGTCCAAGCGTTCTTGTTGTGAAAAGCTTTTCTTCAAGGTATTGTGAAGCATCTGGTTAAACGCATTATAGCCTATCCATAAATTGGGAGCTTCCTCAAGTAACAATGCTTCATTATCCAGAATTTCAAGGACTTCACGGGATTTCTTTGAAGGATCATTGTTCTTATCGCTACATTCATACCGGAACAATTTCGTCTTTTCGAGAATTTCCTTGACAAATTTGTTTGTGTCGATGATTTTAAATTCCCTCATTCTATCGAATTTTTTGGTAATGGTGTAAAATTCATTATCCAAGAACTTATCAAAGAGATTGCTCAACCTTGGCATTATCAGGTCGGTATTGTTCTTACTGTGCTTGATGGAAAACTCGATTTCCGCCTGCGAAACGTGCAGTCCATTGGAGCATACCTGTCGGTAAAAGCCAAAATGCCCGGAAGTTTTTTCGCTCCCATCATAGGAATTCTTAAACCGCAGCATCGGCAGTATCAGGTCTTTTTCATTCTTTACCGAAAACTGGCTTTTATCGTCGATGATAAAGTCGGTAATGAAAGACCTATCATTCCTGTTGATCGTCCGTTTCTGATAATTCAGTTTTGCATCAGTCAACATTTCCTCTGCTTTCTTAAAGAATAGTTCGTTCGGTACGTGGCCGTAGCTGTTCGATACCACGTTGACAATTTTGCCATTCGAAATTATGGCATTTTCAAGTCCCCTTCGGGATTCCATCTGGGTCAGGCTTTTCAAGGATTTCATTTCTGATGGAACGAAGATTTCATCCTGCTGTAAATTTGATAAATACATAACATTTGATTTTAGTTAAACAATTAATATTTAAGCTGGAACCAAACGGAAGATAAAATCTCGGCTCAAAAGGAAACGGAATAAATAGCGAGTGCGGGAGCGGTTTTATGCTGTAGTCTTTTGATGTGAGTATTTTACGGGTTTACCTTTGCGCACATATTGATTGAATACTATTTACCTCTATTTTTCATTCAAAATCACAAAAGAAAACCTACTCTTGGGGAGTAGGCTTCCTGTTTAAAGGATTTGAAGTTATTCTAGAGCTCAAACTCTACAATCTGTTCTTCAATCTCGGACTTTCGTTCCTCCAAAGTGGACTGTAAGTGTGTTGTAACCAATTTGATAAGGTTCGTATTGGTCGTTTTAAACTCCAAATTGTGGGAATCCCGTATATAGAACGAGGCTGAATCCCCTTGGTTGTAGTTGAACTTCGTCAACTCGTTCAAGGTTTGGGTCAACCGTTCCCGTTGGGTCGCCAATCCTCTCAGTTTCTCGAAATTTTGAATCCGATCATCCAAATTGATGGTAGCCTTTTTAGATGCTAACGCTTTTTCTGTTGAAGCAGCTTTTCCGATAGCTTCATCGGTCAGCTTTTTCTGTACTTCTTTTTTAACGGATGCAGTATCCTTTTTTGCAGTTCCGTTTTGTTTTACTGTTGTTGCCATAATTAAAATTTTTGAGTTAAACATTATTTTAAATCGTTTTGGCAGCTTGTAAGGCAACGAGCAATACCAAAACAGGGCATTAACAGCCACAGGGAGGAAGTGGCAAGGTATGAGCGGTTATTTTTCGCAGAAAAATGTTCGGCATCCCGAAGGGCCTGGCCTTGACCAAGCGGTGGAAGGTGGCTACATTTGCCCCCGGTTTGGTTTTGGTTGCCTCAGCTGACCGAAATGAAAAATGACTTAACGTAGAAATTTATGGCTCAATAAAAAACCAAAATCTGCAAAGGATCAGACGGGAAAAAATAAGAGTGTCGACTGGATTAGAACCTAAAAGGTGTTTTCCGAAATGAATTATTGATAATGCACCCTAGTTTCAGCTTTGTCCTTGGTGTTTAATTTACCGCGTAACGAACGCATATCCGAAGATACTTTCTGCTCGATGACCCGGGCATAGATTTGCGTTGTGGAAAGCTTGGTATGACCCAGTAGTTTTGAAACGGTCTCAATGGGCACACCATTGGAAAGCGTAACGGTAGTGGCAAACGTATGTCGGGCTGCGTGGAACGTGAGCTTTTTATTGATTTTTAGGATTGCCGCTATTTCCTTCAAATATTTATTGATCTTTTGATTGGAAAAAACCGGTAGCAGTTTTTCTTGCTTGCCTTTAGGTTCTTGATCATATTTTTTCAGGATAGCAAGCGCTTTATCCAAAAGGGGAATTTTTACCGCTTCATCATTCTTTTCCCTTTTTGTGAATATCCAGTAATCCCCATCAATTCCACGTACAATATGATCATCGCAGAGCAATTTCACATCGATATAGGATAGTCCCGTATAACAGGCAAAAACAAAAACATCCCTTGTTTTTTGGTGCATCCCTTTTAAAAGCTGACCAGATTCCAAAACTTCAAGTTCCGATTGGGACAGAAATGCCCGTTGATGTTTTGTGAATTTTAGCGAAAACCTTACAAAAGGGTCTTTTTCGATCCATTCCAACCGAAGGGCAAGGTTCATTATCTTTTTCAACCGCTCCAAATGTTTCATAACTCCATTATTTTTAAGGGGCTGGGAACGGTTTATGGATTTTCCGTTGCGAAGGAACTGTTCAAAGTCAATGATGAATTTATAGGACAGTTGTTTCAGAAAAACGTCATTGGTCTTTAGTTTGTTCTTTAAATACCGTTTGATGTAGCGTTCCGTAGTGAAATAATTTTTCAACGTGCCCGGCTTGAGAATGGAAATCATATTCTTGTTGTGGTAGGAAACCAGTTGAAGAAGCGTTTTGTGCTGTTCATCTTCCCCAAGGTAACGGGCTTTGATAGCTTGGGCGGTGACATACTTGGATTCGCCCAGAAGCTGTTTGTGGCATTCCAATAAATCGGAATACACTTGGTCTAAATAGACATTGAGGGCTTTGCCCTCAGAAGTTCTCAAAGTTGACCTCTTGGAATGGGTATCCCAATAGGTAACCGATGTAGATCGTTTTAAACTGATTTCGGCACGTTTTCCATCGACCGTGATACGGGCATAAATGGGTGCAAAATCATCTTTCGCTTTGGCCATACTCAGCCAAAAATGAATGGTAAAAGTCTTGGAAGTTTGCATAAACTCTCGCTTTAAGTGAATAATCGATTTGTTTACGAAAGTCAAATCGCTGCGAAAGTCAAGTCTATTGAATTACCAATGTAGTGAAAATTCCGGTAATAAATCAGGTAACCGAATAGGTAACCTTTCATTTGATAATAAAGCCAATCTTATGATTTCAAGAAAAATGAAAATCCTTGATTTTCATAAGATTAGCTATATTTTGGTGTCTATTGACACCGTAATTGTCGGGGTGGCAGGATTCGAACCTGCGGCCTCCTGCTCCCAAAGCAGGCGCGATAACCGGGCTACGCTACACCCCGAAATAATTAGTTATCCTAATTATTTCATATTCAAAACTTCAGATTTCAAGTCTTGCTAAATCAATTTAAATCTGGAACCTTGAACTTCTGCGGAGAGACCGGGATTCGAACCCGGGCATCCAAAAAGGATGACAGCTTAGCAGGCTGCTGCATTACCACTCTGCCACCTCTCCGTTATGTAATGAACTTTGCAATTGTTTTTGCGGATGCAAATGTATGTTTTACTTACTTACCTTCCAAACTTTCCTTACATTTTTCAGCCAAAAAGGAGATCACAAAAACGGGTGCCGACTTTAAATACTTTGACTTCAGAAAATTAACTGGTGAAAAATAAAATTATTTTTATGATTTTCCAGTCTTGAATTACTTCCTTTTTTGATTTGATGTAAGAACCGGATTCTTCAAGATGTCCCGGAATGTCCAATATTTGAGAAAAATTCCTCAGGAAAGCTACTAATATCATATCTTGAAACCCGGAAGAAAATCTGAAAAGCAAGAAGGCTTGTTCAATTAAAATTACCAAAACAACTTCAGCTAAAATTTAATCTATGGCAGAAAATTTACTTAAAGAACCCATCCTGGAAAAGGAACAAATTCTGAAATTGATTCCGCAGAAGCCTCCTTTTGTGATGGTAGATAGTATATATGAATATACGGCGCTTACCGGTAAAATGGGATTTACGATTCCGCCAAACAACCTTTTAGTTGAAAATGGCTTATTTTCAGAACCCGGGCTTATAGAACATATGGCGCAAAGTATGTCGCTGCATCGCGGGTACCGGGATTATCTTGCAGGTTTAGATAAACCAAGAACAGGGTTTATTGGAGCAATAAAAACTGTGGAAGTGCTGGAATTGCCTGTTGCAGGAGCCAGGCTAACCACTTATGTAGAGATCCTTAATGAAATTATGAAGGTAACATTGGTAACAGCGCGTACTGAAGATGAAAATGGCAAATTAATCGCCACTTCTGAAATGAAAACCGTGACCGTAGATTAAGATATATGGTTATTACTGAAGAATGTTAGGAGTTAAAAACTCATTAAGAACATTAAAAAAAGTGTGGGACTTTGCATACAATAAGCTCTAGCTTAAAATCGTGTTGGAACAATAATTGATATATCTGGAGGAGCACAAAATCGAGCTTGTGCGGGCAATTTAATTCATATAATGCGAATATTAAATTTCTTATTTTTTTTCCTGGTCCTGAACATGTCGGCGCAGGACAACCGGCTTAATCAGGCGGAAAAAGAAAAATTTCAGCGGGAAGTGGCGTCACAGGCAAAGAACCTGGAAACCCTGCAGGCAGATTTTGTGCAGACCAAGCACATAGAAATGATTACCGCAGATACCAGGAGCAAAGGACAAATTTTCTTTCGTTCTCCAGATATTATAAAATGGCATTATTCTGAACCTTTCCAATATACCGTTCTTTTCAGGGACGGAAAATTATACATTAACGACGACGGCAGTAAAAGCATAACAGAGGCATCCGGCAATAAATTATATGGTAAGATGATCACGATGATTTCTGAGACCATGAATGGTAAGTTGTTGGGAAAAACCGAGAATTTTGAAGTGGTCTATTTTCGCGAAAATGAGCAAATTTGTGCCAGCCTTAAACCAAAGGACGAAGATATTTTGCAAATGTTCAGCAAGATTTTGATGCGCTTCAATAATCAGTATCTAATCCAGTCTGTAAAACTTATAGATGAAGGTGGGGATTCCACAGAGATTTATCTTAGAAATGTACAGATGAACCAGCCTTTGGAGAATTCCGTTTTTCAGCATTAATTAAAGAGTTCTTCCTCTTCAAATTAAATTCTTTCATGCTTCCATTAAAATTCTGCTTATTTTAGATGGATAATTAAAATACAGGAAGATGTTGCTACAGGATTTCTATTCCGTAATTCAGTCTAAAAAAGAAGAAGGCAAGGTTATTACCCACATCAGGATCAATAAAAACCATGAACTTTATAAAGGGCATTTTCCAGATCGTCCTGTAACTCCGGGCGTGGTGTTAATGCACATGTTCCGTGAAGAAATGGAGCGGCAAACGGGTAGAAAACTGCGTTTTTCCAAAGCTTCCAATGTGAAATTTATGGCTGTGGTAGATCCAAATATAGACGACGTGCTGATTATGGAATATGAAACAGAAGAGAATGAGGAGGTTATTACGCTTAAGGCTATTACTAAAAACAACGGCAGTATCGCCTTAAAAATAAATGCTTTTTATAATTAATAACAATTCTGCTTAACTTCTCAAACGATATTGCTATCTGGAATTAAATGATATTTTTGCATTTAAACCCAACCTAATTGAGTAGTTCGCCAATATACCAGAACAGGTTCGACAAGTTTAATTGTTGTGTCCTAATTCCCACTTACAATAATGAGGGGACGCTCGCCAGTGTACTTCAGGACCTTATGGTTTATACAAGTAATCTCGTTGTGGTAAATGACGGGTCTACGGATGCGACCAGGCAAATCCTGAAGAAATTCAATAATGTGGAAGTTCTTCATTTTGAAGAGAACCGGGGAAAAGGTGTTGCGCTTAACCGTGGCTTCGAATTTGCTGAAAAATTGGGTTATTCTTATGCCATAACTATAGATAGCGACGGCCAGCATTATCCTGACGACCTTGATGTATTTTTAAAGGAAATGGAAAGCCGTAAACCCGGCGATCCCGAAATACTGCTCGTAGGGGATCGCAACATGGGGCGCGAAGGCATTCCCGGCAAAAGCTCTACCGGAAATAGATTTTCCAACTTTTGGTATTTGGTGGTAACCGGTACCCAGTTATACGATACCCAAAGCGGCTACCGGCTTTACCCGCTTAAAGTGGTAAATGAACTGAAGCTGCTTACCCGAAAATTCGAATTTGAAATTGAAATTATTGTAAAAGCAGCATGGCGTAAAGTAGAGGTGAAAAATATCCCTATAAAAGTGATTTATGCTGAAAACCGCGTGACACATTTCAGGCCTTTTCGGGATATTGCGCGCATTACCCTTTTATACATGTGGTTTGTGCTGGTAAGTTTTTTTTACATCCATCCGCGCAACAAATACCAGGACTTTAAGAGAAAAGGTTTCGTAAGGTTTTGGAAAGAAGATATTATTAAAAGTCAGGAGCCGCCACATAAAAAAGCTGCAGCCATTGCTTTAGGAGTGTTTATAGGCATTTCCCCGTTTTGGGGCCTGCACACCCTGCTGGTGTTTCTTTTAGCCGCAGTTTTCAGGCTGAATAAGGTTATTGCTTTCCTGTTTTCAAATATCAGCATTCCGCCATTAATCCCCTTTATTGTCTACGGAAGTTACCAGGTAGGTTCCCTTATTTCGGGAAAAGGCTTTAACTGGGGAATAGACCCCGACAAATTTGACAGCTCTGCGGAAGTTTTTCAGGGGCTTTGGCATTATGTTCTGGGAAGTTTTACCCTTGCAGGTTTTGCCGCTTTGCTTATATGGATTGTGTTTTATTTCTTATTTTCGGTTACAAACCAAAAACAGGTTATAAAGCCCTAGATGTATAATTTCTTTCTGAAAATTCACTATTTCTTTAAACGTAAGAAGATTGCGGGGTTTTCTCTTCTTGTTGTTTTGGCAGCTGTCCTGGTATTTTTCGCGTCCAAAATTAAACTGGAAGAAGATATTACGCAGTTAATACCTTCAGGGGAAAGTAACAATGTGCTGCGTAGGGTTTTAGATGAGACACAATTTTCAGATAAAATAATCGTCACAATATCGGCTTCTTCCGAAGAAACACATCCTGACCGCCTTACCCGTTATGCTGAAGAGTTTATAGACTCGATTAATGCAGAACTGCCGCAGTATATTGAAGAAATAGAAGGAGAATTGCCTGAAGAAGGTGTGCTGGAGGTATATGATTTTGTTTACGATCATCTGCCGTTATTCCTGAATTCGGAAGATTATCAGGAAATAGGTTCACGAATAACCGAAGACAGCATTGGCTGGTATTTAAGAAAAGATTACCGCAACCTTATTTCTCCCACCGGCCTTGTTACCAAGGAATTTATTTTTAAGGACCCTCTCTCGGTTACCAACCTTGGGTTAAACAAACTTCGGGAATTGCAGGTAGGGAATGAATATGAACTCTACAACAATTTTTTACTCACAAAAGACCGGCAGCATTTACTGTTATTCCTAAGTCCTACTTTACCGGCTTCAGAAACCAGCAGGAATAAAATCTTTATTAATAAGTTAAAGGAAATCCAGTCTTCCCTGGATAAAAAATATGAAGAGGTAGAAGGCGATATTTTTGGTGGAGTGCTGTATTCCCTGGCGAATGCCAACAGGATAAAAGCTGATATCTGGATAACTGTTTCTATAGCGGTTGCCCTCCTGCTATTGCTGCTTATCTTTTTCTACAGGAGGATAACCGCGCCAATTATTATTTTTCTCCCAAGTATGTTGGGCGCCCTTGTGGCCGTGGTCTTCCTCTATTTTTTTAAGGGAACAATTTCGACTGTTTCCCTGGGAATAGGAGCGCTTCTTCTGGGAATAAGCCTGGATTACGCATTGCATACTCTTACGCATTACCGGAATAATAAGAATATAAGCCAGCTCTATAAAGATGTTACCCGCCCGGTTTTAATGAGCAGCTTAACAACTTCAGTAGCTTTTTTATGCCTGCTCTTTGTGGATAGCCAGGCTTTGCATGACCTTGGGATCTTTGGCGCCATAAGTTTTGTGGCTACTTCTATTTTTGCGCTCATCTTCGTGCCACTGTTGTATAAGCTTCCTGTCTCTTTGGATAAAGAAAAACCACGTCTTCTGGATTGGATCGCATCTGTGGACCTTCATAAGAAAACAGGACTGGTAATAACAACAGTTTTTCTTTTTCTGTTTGGCCTCCTGTTTTTTACCGGTGTTGATTTTAACAGTGAACTTTCGCGGCTAAGTTATGAGCCGGATGAGGTGCAAAATGCCGAAGGGAAAATTTTAGAAATTGCAGGAAGATCTGGAGAGACTATTTTTTTGGTAAGCTACGGCAGCAATGTAGACGAAGCCCTGCTCCATAATTATAACCTGTATTCCAGGCTGCAAGAAATGCAGGAAGAGGGAAAAATTGAAAATTTCAGCAGTATTGGGGGAGTGGTGCTTTCTACAAATACCCAAACTGCCAAAATCTCCAATTGGGATGAATTTTGGAACGGAGGCAAAAAAGAGCAGCTAAAACAAGACCTAATTGAGCAGTCGGAAGATTTTGGATTCAAGGAAGAGAGTTTTAATACGTTTTACCGGCAATTAGAAAAAGATTTCAACCCAATCTTGCTGGATGATTATAGAAACACAGCCAACTTATATCTTAATGATTTTATTTCGGTGAGTCCTGATTTTGCCACGGTTACCACTACCGTTAATCTTCCTGAAGGTAGTTCCCTGAATTTTTCAGAAGAACTGGAAGATATTGAAGGCATTGTTGTAGTAGATAAAAACGAAATAAGCCAGGCTTTTCTGGGTAACCTTAAAAATGAATTTAACCAGCTGATTGGCATTTCTATTTTTGCCGTTTTCCTGGTCCTTCTTCTTTTTTATAAAAATCTCGAGCTTAGTATCCTTACCATTTTACCTGTAGCCATAACCTGGGTGATTTCATTGGGGATCATGAGCGTTTTGGGTATCGAATTTAATATCCTGAACATTATAATTTCCACTTTTATATTTGGCCTTGGGCTGGATTACAGCATATTTATTACCAATGGGGCTTTAAAGGAATATGAAGAGGGCAGGCCGGCCCTTAAAACTTACCGTACTTCAATTTTAATTTCGGTGCTTACAACCTTAATGGGAATAGGAGCGCTTGTTTTTGCCAAACATCCTGCATTAAGGTCGGTTTCCGTGGTTTCTGCGATTGGTGTGCTGACTGCAGTTTTTGTGGCCTTTGTTTTCCAGGCTTTTATTTTCGATTTTCTGTTTCATAGAAGGGCAAAAAAAGGATTGGCACCTTTCCGGCTGAGAAATCTTGTTTCCAATCCCGAAAAGAAAGTTTCCTTTAAAAACCAGTTATACTTTAAAAAACTGGTACTGGACAATTACCGCTTTAAATCGGTTTACGGCCTTATGCGGAAAACATTTTCAGAAGAAAGAGAGCGTTTCTTAAGGATTTCAGGATTTATAGAAGATAAAGAAAACCTGGCAATCTATAATTCCGGTTACGGGATGCTCGCCATTTACTTAAGTTATAAACACCCGGAGAACCGCATTACAGGTTTTGAAACGGAAGAATCAAAACTTAGAATATCAAAGAATGCTTTTAGGAACGGGCATGAATTGCTAAGCTTTACTGATGAAATTTCTGCACTAAAAGACGCCCAGATCTATATAATTGAACGCTATGCTACTGATATTTTTGAAAAGGAGCTGAAGGAAATGATCTCGAAATCTGCCAGGAAAGTTATTATTCTTGATCCTGAATATTCTTACAGATGGATCCTGGACCTGAATTTTGAAATTACTTACCGCCAAAATAATATTATTGAACTCAGCAAACTTTCCTGAAAGTAATTTTTTCCTGAAACAGTTTTCGGTACGTTAAGTCGGGCAGATCCTCTTCATAATTGCGAGGCACTTGTTGTTAACTGAAGCCGATATAGAAAGCACGAGGAGCGAATTTACAGTTTCCTGCAAACGAGTACGATTTTTTCTTCTTTCAGGTTAGTAGTGAAAAACAAATAATCTTTCCCGCCTTCTTTTATTTTGAACTTTTTTCTTATTTCAGCAACAGATTCAGGGAAATTCCTGGTGGTGATATTGGCTTTTTTTCTATTGAACCTTTTCTTTAACTGCGCTTTGTTAAAAACCAATAAATCAGACACTTCAAAACATCGCCCAGGGAATTCTTTTTCTTCCGGGGAAGTATAGAGATGGGAATTTGGATGCAGTTCTTTGGTTGCTGTGACTTCTGCTAATTCGGCAAAACATCCGCTTTTCATAATGGCGGCGTTTGGCTCATAAAGATATTTTTCAGGAAGGGAATATTCCACATCTTGATTTTTTGAAGAAAGTGTTGTTTCAAATTCCTGTTTTCCTTTCTTCTGAAAATTGATGGTTTTTATTCTGATTTCTTCCGAAGAGAAATCCTTCTTAAGAAGCCATAAAAGTTCTTTTACCTCATTCTCTACGGCAACAATATGAATTTCTGCCACGTTTTGGAGTTCCTCAATCCCTGCACTAAGGTCCAGCAGGGGAGAAGTTTTTATCAAAATGTTTTGAGTATGCTCAAAAAGAAGTTGAAGGTTGGCAGGAATATCAGGCTGGCAATCTACAAATCTAAAAACCTTGCCGCCATGTTCGTCCCGGCGGGCAGGATCTGCAAAAATCCAGTCAAAATTTTCAGAAGTGTTCCTGAGAAAATTCAAACCGTCTTTAGGGTGTGGAGTAATATTATTCGCGCCTAAAACAGCAAAATTATGAGCGGCTATTTCAGCTAAATTTTTATTGATTTCAAAATTGTGAACTTTTTCTACTTTTTGCGAAAAATGAAAAGTATCGATCCCCAGGCCGCCGGTAATATCAACCAACGTTTTCCCGGAAATCAAAGAAGCTTTATATTCCGCGGTAATTTCAGAAGAAGTCTGTTCCAGGTTAAGGCGGGGAGGAAAAATTATTCCGGGAGTTTTAAACCAGGTTGGCAGCTTTTTTTCAGCAGTTTTTAATCCGGCGATTTGTGCGGCAATCTTCTGGATGGAAACATCAGGAAAGGGGCTGCCTTTCAGTATTAATCGTGAAAGATCGGCCTTTAGATTATCCCGAATAAACTCCTGAACATCTGCACGTAATATTTCCCTGTTCAAAATACCTGCTATTAAAGATCCCTGGTAAGCCTTTTTACGATTTTATATTCGCTCAGGGATTCCTTTGCGATTACCTTTAATGCCGTATAAAAAGGCACGGCAACCACCATTCCTCCAATCCCGAAGAGAAGGCCGGCAATTAGGATAATAAGGAAAATTTCTAAGGGATGAGAACGCACGCTCGCCCCAAAGATCATAGGTTGTGAAATAAAATTGTCTATTAACTGGCAAATGCTGTAGCCCAGCATTACGTAGATTAAACGCGGTAAAATCACCACGGAAAAGTCGGCCCCGAGGTTGCTGGAAATTACAAAAAGTGCCATTAAAATTCCGGCAAATAGCGGCCCAAGGTAAGGCACGAGGTTTAGAAATGCGCAAATAAAGGCTATCGCTATTGGGTTTCTGATTTCAAAAACGCTCAGTAAAATAGTATATAGAATAAAAAGTACCGTTACCTGCATGGTAAGGCCAACAAAATACCTGGAAAGCAGGATTTTTATCTTATTAAACACCCTTTGGAATTTAAGCTCTTCTCCATGATTTGCAAATACCAGGATACTGTTGATCATCAACTTACTGTCCTTCAGCAGGAAAAAAGAGATGAAAATAATTGAAAATATCGCCACTAAAGTAGCTCCAAGGATGCTGAAAACATTGTTGAGGAATTTTGGAATAGCGGTAATGTCAAAATTCCTGACAAATTCACTTTGCTTGAGTCCTTCAATAATATTTATTTCCTCTACGCCAAGATAACTGTTTATCTGCGTGTTTAGATCGTTAAGGTCACTCCTAAAGGCATCCATGTCTATCCTGCCCAGGTATTGGCTTTGCTCTATAACAATAGGGACAAATACATAAATTAAACCGATAAAAAGGGAAAGCACAAGCAGTAAGACCATAATAACCGCCAGCTGGTTTGGTAACCGCAGCCGATACTTCAAAAATATGACTATGGGGCGGCCCACAAGCGAAATTACCGCAGCTACCGCAATATAAACCAGAACAGATTGTATCTCGTACAGAAAATATAAGAGGATAATAATTCCAACCATTATCCCGGCTGCACGTAGTATTCCGTAAGAAAGTTCTTTTGCGTTCACGGCGTAAATATATTATTTCTAATCATAAATAGTGGTGCTTTTGGTAATTTCGTACAAAGCGATTGCCGCAGCCTGCGCCACATTCATACTGCTGTTATTGCCAAACATATTGATATGCAACACAATGCTGCAAAGGGAAAGGACTTCTTCCTGTATTCCATGCGATTCACTTCCAAGCACTAATGCCAGGGAAGCTGTATCTGTAAAATCGGCGGAATCCAGCGGAATACTTTTATCTGTAATTTCCAGGGCGAAAAGGCTGTAATTTTGTTGTTGGTAAAATTTTGCCGCTTCCAAAGTGGTTTCAAAAACTTCAAATTTCACATATTCATGGGTATTCCTGGCAGTTTTCTTTAGCCTGTTACTCTTAAGGTTTGGCGGAATACCGCAAAAAATTATTTTTTCAACCCCAAAAGCATCGGCGAGGCGAAAGATGCTTCCAATATTCGCTTCGCCGGAAACATTGTCCAGAATTAGAACAAGCGGAAACTGCTTCTTATTAAATTTGGATTGATAATGGGAAAGCTGTGACTTCAATTTTCAAAAATGTATTTTAGGATATTTGCTCCCATTTTCAAAGCTTTTTGCCGCACTTCTTCCGGATCATGATGAATTTCGGGATTTTCCCAGCCGTCGCCAAGATCACTTTCATAAGTAAATAAAAGTACCAGCCGGTCGTTATCAAAAATTCCGTATGCCTGTGGCGGTTTATTATCGTGTTCGTGAATTTTGGGCAGGCCGTTTGGAAAATCGAAGTAGCTGCTGAAAATTGGATGACTGGCAGGCAATTCTTCCAGTTCTTTCTCCGGAAAGACTTTTTTTAACTCTTTCCGCAGATATTGGTTCATCCCGTAATTATCATCAATATGAAGAAATCCGCCGCTTAACAGGTAACTTCTAAGGTTCCTGGCCTCTTCCTCATTGAAGAATACATTCCCATGGCCCGTCATATGTATAAAAGGATACTGAAAAATTTCTGTGGCTCCGGGGCTGACAGTTCCCGGTTTTGGATCTATGGCTGTGCCTGTATTTTTATTGCTGAACTTAATGAGGTTTGGCAAAGCCGTGGGATTGGCATACCAGTCACCCCCGCCGTTGTACTTTAGCAAAGCTATTTGCTGGGCATTGCAGGTATATCCAATTATCGCAAAAAGATAAAGCAGGAGTAGGTTTTTCATTATTGAGATTAATTCCCTAAAAGTATAAATTTTACCCGAAGAAAAAGATTATTCCTGGTTTGCCAGTGCAAAAGTATGGCAGGCGGCTATGGCAGCGGTTTCTGTCCTTAACCTGCTGTTCCCAAGGCTTACCGGTTGGAATCCTTTTTTTAGTGCCAGCCGGATCTCTTCAGGAGAAAAATCGCCTTCCGGACCAATGAGCATTACCGCCCGGTATTTGGCTTTGATCTTGTTTTTCAGCAGGAAACGTTGCTGATCATCTTCACAATGGGCGATAAACATTTCTTCTTCCTGCACCACTTCTAAAAACTCCGAAAAATTTTGCGGCTCATTAAGCTTTGGCATCCTGTAATGCAAAGATTGTTTCATGGCGCTTTGCAGCACTCTTTCAAAACGATTTAATTTTACCACTTTCCGCTCGCTGTGGTCACAAATTACAGGGGTTATTTCATGTACTCCAATTTCCGTGGCCTTTTCCAGGAACCATTCAAAGCGGTCATTCATTTTAGTTGGGGCCACGGCCATATGCAGGTAGTAACCTGGTGGTTCTTCAGCCTGCACGTCAAGAACTTTGGCAATGGTCTGGTTTCCTGCCTGTATCAGTTTTACGTTGAACAACAAACCTTCGCCATTGGTAACCTGCAGTACATCTCCTTCTTTTTTCCTCAGGACCTTCGCGATATGCTTACTTTCGTCCTTTGGAAAAACAATCTGAGAATCTGATTCTGACAGGCCGGGATGGTAAAACAACTGCATATTCTAAAATTTATAACGCGCCTGTGCGGTGGTGGAAAAATCTGAAAAATCCTTCTTCAGGAACTTGTAATGTCCCGCAATTGCAATCATTGCGGCATTATCTGTTGTATATTCAAATTTGGGAATAAAACATTTCCAGCCATGTTTTTTTTCGGCTTCCTTAAGGGCATTTCTTATTCCGCTGTTGGCAGAAACGCCGCCACCAATGGCAACCTGCCGGATACCTGTTTCTTTAACAGCTTTTTTCAGCTTATCCATTAAAATCGCAATTATCGTATACTGTATGGAAGCGCAAATATCTTTCAGGTTTTCTTCCACAAAATCTGGATTTTCCTTTTTTTGCTTCTGAATAAAATACAGGATCGCGGTTTTGAGTCCGCTAAAACTAAAATCAAGCCCTGCTACTTTCGGCTTTGGAAATTGAAAGGCCTTAGGGTTTCCTTCCCGGGCGTATTTGTCAATCAAGGGGCCTCCGGGGTAGGGCAATCCCATAATTTTCGCGCTTTTATCAAAGGCTTCCCCCACGGCATCATCTGTAGTTTGCCCGATAACTTCCATCTTAAAATAATCGGAAACCTTTACAATCTGGGTGTGGCCACCGCTAATGGTTAAGGCCAGGAAAGGGAACTTAGGTTTTTCAAAACCTTCCTCTTCAATAAAATGCGCCAGGATATGCGCCTGCATATGGTTTATTTCAATAAGCGGAATATCCAGGCCCATGGCCAAAGATTTCGCAAAAGAAGTTCCCACAAGAAGGGAACCCATAAGTCCGGGGCCACGGGTAAAAGCGATTGCAGATAAGTGTTTTTTGTCGATATTTGCCTTCACAATTGCCTGGTGAATCACTGGCACGATGTTTTGCTGGTGGGCCCTGGAAGCTAATTCCGGCACCACACCACCATATTGCTGGTGCACTTCCTGGGTAGCGACAATATTCGAAAGTATTTTGCCGTTACAAAGTACAGCCGCAGCCGTGTCGTCACAGGAAGATTCAATGGCCAGGATATAAATATTTTGTTGTGTCATCAGGAAAATAAAAGAGGCATAGAACTTGCAAATTTTGTACAAATTTAAAATATAAAAGCGTATCAAAAAATTCTGGAAAATATTAAAAAGGGTAGTGGTCGCGCTTCTTTTGTTTTTTATACTCTTGCTGATAGTATTTTCCATTCCCGCCGTACAAACTTCGGTTGCCGGGAGACTCACAAGATCCCTCCGGAAAAATAAGGATATTAACATTAATATAGATCGTGTAAGCCTGTCTTACTTTGGAAATATAAAAGTGAAAGGGGTTTATGTGGAAGACCATCACCAGGATACGCTGCTTTATGCGAGGGAGGTTTCCACATCTATTTTAAGTCTTAGAAACCTGTTTAACAACAGTCCGAATTTTGGAAATACCGTTGTAGAAGACCTTCAGCTTAAGATGAAACGTTATGAAGGGGAAGACAGGGACAATCTAAGTTTGCTAATTTCAAAATTAAAAAAAGAACCCACTGGTAAACCTCCTTCACCTTTTGAACTACGGGTAGATGATGTGCAAATCCTCAACAGCCACTACAGTTACCGGGATCAAAATCTGGAGACAGAAAACGTGTTGTTGCTGGACGACCTTAATATTTATGCTGAAGACCTGCTGGTAGACGGAGAGCTCATCCAGGTGGATATAACCTCTCTAAGGGCCGATGAGCGGCGTGGAATTGGCATTACCGACATGAACACGGAATTTAGTTATACTCCGCGCCACATGCAACTGGAAAATTTGTTACTAAAGACAGCGGAATCTGAAATTAATGGGGACCTGAATTTTGATTATACCCGGGAGCAGTTCTCAGATTTTGAAAATAAAGTACAGGTTAATGCCCTTTTTCGGGAATCCACCATTTCCAGCACAGACCTTCAGGTATTTTATGACGGGTTTGGCAGTGGGGAACTTGTGACCTTTAATACGCGTATGACGGGTACTTTAAACGATTTTAACCTGGAAAACCTGGAGCTGGAAGGAATGGACCGCAGTGCGATATATGGTAACCTGGAAGTACAGGGTTCTTTTTCCCAGGAAGCTCAGGATTTTAAAATTTCAGGAGAATTTGAAGAATTTAATTCCAATTATTACGACCTGGTAAACCTTTTGCCCGGTCCTTTACGGGGAAATCTTCCTGAAAATTTAAGGGATTTCGGAAGCCTGAGGATGAGTGGCGAAGCAGTGCTTACGGCAAACTCCCTTGTTGCTGATATCCTAATAAACACTCAGCTGGGCTCTGCCGATGCCGATTTTGTGCTGCGGAATTTTGACAATTCCAGCGCGGCGAACTATAAAGGCAAGCTTATTTTTAAGAATTTTAATGTGGGGCGTTTGCTCGATAATCAGAAGCTGGGAAAAACAAGTTTTAACCTTGATGTGGATGGGCGTGGCTTCAAAAAGGAAAATATCAACGCCCAGCTGCGTGGTGCTATTTCAAAGCTGAACTATAACAATTATACTTACGAAAACATCAGGGTAATCGGGAATTTAAGAAATCCGGTCTTCAATGGAAATCTCGTCTCGAACGATCCAAACCTTAGGATGGAATTTAACGGGCTGGTGGATGTTTCAGAAGATATTAATGTCTACGACTTTGAAGCATCTGTGGGATATGCCGATTTAAATGCGCTTAATTTTATTTCGCGGGACACGATTTCGATTTTTAAAGGAGATGTGATTATGAATATGAAAGGCACCAGTATAGATGATGCCTTTGGAAATATCCTTTTGCTGAACACTTCTTACAGAAACCAGAATGACCTGTATTATTTTGATGATTTCAGTATAGTTTCTTCCTTCGAAGGAAACGAGAGGACCATTGCCATTAACTCGCCAGATGTTATAAGCGGGCAGGTGCAGGGAGTTTTTCAGCTTAGCGAAGTAGGGGCGTTGTTTGAAAATTCCCTGGGAAGTATTTACACCAATTATGAACCCAGGACGATTACCACCAACCAGTACATGGAGTTCGATTTTGATATTTATAATAAAATAGTTGAAGTCTTTTATCCGGAAATAACCCTGGCGCCAAATACTTTCGTCCGCGGAAGAGTGGAATCGGACGAATCTGAATTTAAATTAACTTTCAGGTCTCCTGAAATTGAAGCTTTTGAGAATATGTTCCAGGGGGTGAACCTTCAGGTAGATAATACTAACCCTATTTACAATACTTATTTTGAAGCTGATAGCGTTGCGACCGATCTTTATAATTTTTCAGAATTCAGCTTTATCAACGTTACCCAGCGCGATACGCTTTTTATAAGATCTGAATTCCAGGGAGGTGAAAACAATGAAGATGTATTTAATATCAACCTTTTTCATACTATAAACGAAGATAACAAGTCTGTTGTTGGTATACAGCGTTCCGATTTAAAATTCAAGAACAATGTATGGTATCTCAATGAAGAAGGTAACAAAAGCAATAAGGTGGTGATTGAGGATAACTTCAGGAATTTAGTTATCGACTCGCTGGTGATGAGCCATGAAAATGAAGAAATAAGGTTAAGCGGTGTTATGAGGGATTCCACTTATAAAGATTTTAATATGGAGTTTGATAATGTGGAACTCAACAAAATCACCCCCGATATACAAAAACTTGGGCTTTCCGGAAGAATAAACGGAAAACTGGACCTGCTCCAGGAAAATGGCGCTTATTACCCCAACACTTCGCTGAGCATTGACTCCCTGAACGTAAATGAAATATTGCTGGGAAACCTTTTAGTTGATGTAGAAGGAAATCAAGATTTAACCAATTACGTTGTGAATGCCCATCTTAAGAAACAGCAGGTTGAATCTTTAAACGCCACGGGAAATATTAATGTGGCGGGGAATGTTCCTACTATAGATTTGGATATTGACCTGGAAGAGCTCAATATGGCCGCTTTTAGCCCACTTGGTGGCGATGCCATTGGCAACATAAGAGGGCGAGCAACAGGTACCGCGAGAGTGGAGGGAAATTATAAGAACCCGGATTTTGGCGGACAATTAGTCCTGGAAGATGCAGGATTGAGTATTCCCTACCTGGATGTGGATTACCGTTTCCAGGATATGGCTGAAGTGGATCTTACACGGCAACAGTTTAATTTTAATAATATCAGGTTTACAGATACCAAATTCAATACCCGTGGAATCCTGAATGGTAATATCTCGCATAAAAATTTCACTGATTGGTTCCTGGACCTGGACATTACCACAGATCGCCTTGTGGTGCTGGATACAGAAGCCGAAGAAGATGCCCTTTATTACGGCACCGCTTTTATTAGCGGCGACGCTTCTATAGAAGGCCCAACAGATAAGCTCTTAATGGAGGTTAATGCCACCACAGAGGAGGGGACAGTGTTCAAAATTCCGCTTAGCGATACAGAATCTGCGGGAGACAATTCTTATATACATTTTTTAAGTCCGGAGGAAAAAGCAGCCAAACTTGCCGGGGAGGAAATCGTGCTGCCCGAGGTAAAAGGGCTGGAAATGGTCTTTGACCTGGATGTTACCAATGATGCCGAAGTGGAAGTGGTAATAGATAAAACCAGCGGTAGTACCTTGCGCGGTCGTGGAGCGGGTAACCTGCTGCTGGAGATCAATACCAACGGCAAGTTTAATATGTGGGGTGACTTTATTGTTTATGAAGGAGTTTACAACTTTAAATATGCCGGGCTTGTACAAAAAGTTTTCCGTGTAAAATCTGGAGGAAGTATAAACTGGGACGGTAACCCAATCCAGGCTGAACTGGATGTGAGTGCGGTTTACGACCTGAATGCTAATCCTTCAGTATTGCTGGAAAATCCTACCATAAATCGTAAAATTCCTGTAGAAGTGGTTATTAACCTTCAGGGGCAGATTGTACAGCCAGATATTAATTTTGATATAGATTTTCCAAACGTAAGTTCCGTGGTACGGTCAGAACTGGAATATAAGATCGATGACCGCGCGAGTAAAGAACTTCAGGCGCTGTTCCTGGTTACACAAGGAGCATTTTATAGTGAATTCGGGCTTAATCAAACCGCTATTACCGGTACACTTGCGGAAAGGGCTTCCAGTATCGTAAACGATATTTTTGCAGACGAAGAAGGGAAATTCCAGGTAGGTGTAAATTATGTGCAGGGAGACCGCACCCCAGATCAGCAAACAGTAGACCGCTTTGGCTTGACGCTTAGCACCCAAATTAGTGACCGTGTATTAATTAACGGGCAGGTGGGAGTGCCTATTGGAGGTGTGACGGAATCCCTCATTATTGGAAACGTGGAAATAGATTTTCTTCTAAATGAAGACGGGACTCTAAGGGCCAAGGTTTTCAACAGGGAAAATAATATACAGTTTATTGGAGAGGAAATAGGTTTTACCCAGGGCGTGGGATTATCTTATTCTGTGGATTTTGATACTTTTAAAGAATTACTGCGAAAAATAGCAGATAGCGAACTGTCCAGGGATGAAGAAAAAGTGGAACAGGAGGAAGTACAAAAAGAATCCCTGGCACCAGAGTACATAAACTTTCCGGAAAATTAGGCATTATAAAAATAAAAAAGAGAGTAAAAATTAATTTACCCTCTTTTTTGATTAGTACATCTCCCCAAATGTAACTAACCTAATAAATCTTAAACTGCAGCTAATTTAGCTAAGCTTTAATAAGTTTACTGAAATTGTATCTTTCTCGGACTAAGGCTAAAATCCTTAAGAATATAATTAGCTCTTTTTCTGGATACACCCATCCTTAGAAGATGTGTGAGTATGCATTCTTTAACACAGGTTTTTACCTCTCCCCTTTTTATAAGGTGATTAGATATGCGCGTATAAACCTTTTCGTATTCAGAAATGATTTTGGTAGTAACATCCAGAAGTACATTTTCTTCGAAGTAGCGGGCTGAAAAGTAGTAATCGAAATCTATTTCTGCGGCGCCTTTTAGAGTAGGCTTTGGTCTGCTGGGAACATAAAGAAATCCCTGGGTTGGTTTGTAGTACATAATTATAAGTAGAATGGTTAATTTCTATTTCAAAGTAAATGATTTTTATAAAAACATCATAACGCAATTGCTCATTTAACTAACACTATTACAGGGCATTACACTTAAATAAATCTTAAAAATATGCCTTTATGCGCTTAAATTCTTACATGAAGATCACCAAAAATTTAAGAAATCCTTATTTTACGGCGTTAAAGAAATGTGAATACTAATTTACCGCTATCGGAAAAAAAATGACTTTTATAGAGTGGATGCTGAAAATTAATTTTTTGAAGTTTTCGGGAATATTTTGCCACAAACCTATTTGTATTTAGATTTACATCAATCTTAAAGGTTAATATATTTAAGGATAAGGTTTCTATGTCAAAAAAGATCAGGAAAATAGGAGTAATGACTTCCGGCGGAGATGCACCGGGAATGAATGCCGCCATAAGGGCAGTGGTAAGGGCATGCGCTTATTATCACACAGAATGTGTTGGGTTTTATCGTGGTTTTCAGGGAATGATAGAAGGAGATTATGTTACTTTAAACGCACGTAGTGTACGTAATATCATAACCTATGGTGGCACCATGCTACAATCTGCCCGCTCAAAAGAATTCCGTACAAGAGAGGGCAGGGCGAAAGCTGCTGAAAAATTAAAAGAAGCTGAAGTAGATGCTATGATCCTTATAGGTGGTGATGGCACTTTTAAGGGTGGCCTTGCTTTAAGTGAGGAGCATGGGGTTCCCTGTATTGGAGTTCCGGGGACTATAGATAATGATATTGCAGGTACAAATTATACAATTGGCTACGATACCGCTTTAAATACCGTGGTGGAGGCAATTGATAAAATAAGGGATACGGCCAGTTCCCATAACCGTTTGTTTTTTGTGGAAGTCATGGGGAGGGATGCCGGTTTTATTGCTTTAAACAGCGGAATTGGTGCAGGGGCTGAAGAAATTCTTATTCCTGAAGAAGACCTGGGGCTGGAAAGGCTCTTGAATTCTCTTGAAAGAAGTAGAAGGTCAGGCAAAACTTCCAGTATTGTCGTGGTTTCTGAAGGAGATAAAATTGGAAAAAATGTCTTTGAGCTCGCCGAGTATGTAAAGGAAAACCTTCCTTATTATGACGCGAAAGTTACTGTTTTAGGCCATATCCAGAGAGGGGGCAGGCCTACGTGTTTTGACAGGGTGCTGGCAAGCCGGTTATGTGTTAAGGCAGTAGAATTGCTAATGGATGGGAAACGGGATATGATGGTAGGCATTATTAATAACGAAATAAAAGCAACCGGTATCAGGGAAGCCCTGCAAACCGAACATAAAGTCAATAAAGACCTTTTAAGAATTTCAGATATTTTATCTACCTAGCATATAGTATATGAAGACAATAGCCATAATAGCTCATAACGGGAAAAAAGCAGAAATGGTCCAGTTTCTTAATGAGCACCGGGAGACCCTTCAATCTAAAGAAATTAATCTTGTAGCTACAGGTACCACTGGTGCAAAAACAGAACTTGCCGGCTTTAAAGTTGAAAAACTGCTTTCCGGCCCGCTTGGTGGCGATGCCCAAATTGCCGCCCGTATTGCAGAAGGCCGCATAGATATGGTGATTTTCTTTCGGGACCCGCTGGACAAACATCCGCATGAACCTGATATTTTTATGCTGATGCGCTTATGCGATGTTCATGATGTGCCCCTGGCAACAAATCCGGCAACAGCAGGTTTGCTGATAAAAGGGATTTAGATTAAGGCGTAGTCTTTTATTCTTTTACAGCAATCGCGCTTATCTCCACATTCACGAATTTTGGAAGGTTCGCCACTTCAACGGTTTCCCTGGCAGGAGCAGTTTCCGCATTAAAGTAAGTCCCGTAAACTTCATTTATTTTACTGAAGTTGTTCATATCGCTAATGAAAATTGAAGTTTTGATCACATTTTCAAAGCTCATTTCGGCTTCAGCAAGAATAGCTTTAAGATTTTCCATGACCAATTTTGTTTCTTCCGCCAGATCCTCTGTTTCCAGATTACCTGTTTTTGGATTTATAGCTATTTGCCCGGAAATGTAAAGCATGTTTCCGCTTAATACCGCCTGGTTATAAGGACCTATTGGCGCGGGGGCATTTTCAGTTTTAATGATCTTTTTCATGATTGTTCTTTTAGATTATTTTCTTCTTGCTCTAGCCAGAATGCCTTTTTAAAAAAAATTGATGTACTTTTTAAATTGAATTCTTCACTCTTTCTCCTTCACTGTCTATCGCTTAAAGGCTTCTGTCACGATTCCTTCGTTTTTCGTATTTAATATCACTTAAGATAGAAGATTTAATTCCAATAAAGAAATTCCAGGATTTTCGCTGACTAAAAGGTATCCAGCTAAAGTTTATCCTCCAGCTGTCCAGATCCCTTGCAAATCTCAATTGGGTATAAGTAAACCCCTGTTCCTTTATGTCAAAACCTGAAGAGGCTCCAATAGACCATTTTGGGGAAAGTTCCACATTCCCCGAGAACATGAGGGAATGGGAAGTGATTTCATTTTGGCGAGCATTGTTGCTGTACGTCATGGTATAAGAAAGGCGCAGGTCCCAGGGAATTTTGTAGTTGTACCACTCACTGTTGGTTTCCCGTTCTTCATTACCTTCAAAAGGATCTTCTTCATCTTCATAAAAAGTGCCATCTAGATCGGTACCTTTTCCAAAGAGATCGTCCCTTCGGCCACCATTTCTGTAGGTGTCATTTTCAACTTCATCATCATTTTCGGTATCCTTATCAAAATCCTTGCTTGAGAAAGAATATCCAAAACTTACATTGGCGTTAGTAAACCTGAAGAGGCTACCGCCATTGTTGATGTTTAGCCTGTCAATCCGGCGGTTGTTGTTGTCCAGCGCATAAATATCCAGCATACTGGAAAAATTAATGGTAAGCTTGTTGTCCACTATCGGAATTCCGCCACGCAGGGAAATTGGAGCCAGGCGCAGGGAATCGCCTGCAAGATTATAGGAGGTGCTCATGCTAAAGTTGTTGAGCAGCGTTATCTTCTTGGGTTCTGTGGCTGTACTGTCTTTATCGCGCACTTTTGCTTCCAGCGTGTTACTTATGCTAAGGCCTATAGAACTGGAAAAATTTCTTCCCGGCGCGCCATACAAGGTTCCATCGAAACGCGAATAATCCACCAGGTTAATCTGGGAGGGATCTGCAGCGTCTGGCCTTTCGAATTGGTCATAATACTGGTCAAAAGCCGGGTTCACGTTGTAATTTATCGATGGCCGCATTACATGCCTTATCGCCTGAATTTTCTTGTCTTTCCCAAAACTCTTCATGCCATAAATTGTAGTTCCTATGCTGGCATTAAAATTATAGGTGCGAAAAGCGTCAAAACCTTTAATGGTGTCCCTTAATACACTGTTGGTTTCTTCGTCATAATACCTTTCGTAAGTTTCAAAGACCCAGTTCTCTTCATAACTCGCACCGGTACTAACGCTTAGATACCTGAAAAGTTTGAAGTTAGTAGAGATAGGAACGGAATGTTGGGCTCCGTAAACCGCGCCTTCAAACATCTCTGGTTTAAAGAAAAGAGAATCATAAGTACTAATCCTGTTTTCGGCTCTTAAGTTATACTGAAAATTGATATTTTCTATGATTCCTTTTTTTGCTCCAACCCTGGGTTCAAAAGGATAGATCCTGGACATGCTGGCCGTTAAAGTTGGCAATGTTAGATTTACCACCCCGGTATTGGTATTCTGGGAATGCCTTGCAGCTAGGTTTAAGGTAACCTGCGGTGTCCCTTCAAAAGTTTTAGAATAGGAAACCGAAGAGTTTAAGGTATTGTTCAAGAAATTACCTGTATTGGCTTGATTTACAGATTCCCGGTAATAATCGCTACTTCCTAAATTTACCGAAGCGCTGAACCTGGAAGAAGGACTGGCTTTTGAATCCTGGCTATGGGACCACCTTAAATTATAATTGGAGCTTTGAGCAAAATCTGGAAAACCTCTCTCGCTTTCCAGAAGCCGTTCGTACCTGAAACTAATATTTCCGCGAAAGCGATAGCGTTTGGCGTAATTACTTTCCAGGTTCATAGCGTAACTCCCGTTGGTATAATAATCCCCAATGGCCAGTAGGTCCACATAATCGCTTATGGCAAAATAATACCCTCCGTTCTGCAGATAATAGCCCCGGGCATTACTGTCCCCAAAAGAAGGAATTATAAAACCGGAGGTCTCTTCTTCAGTCATCGGGAAATATCCAAAAGGTAATCCTAAGGGTGTGGGGACATCGGCGATATACATATTTACCAGGCCGGAGACAATTTTCTTGTCTGGAACAAATTTTATCCTCCGGGCATAAAAATAATAATCCGGGTTATCCACATCTTCAGAAGTGGTAAAACGCACGTTCTGCATAAAGTAAACCGAATCATTCTCCCGTTTGGTCACTTCTCCAATAACATTAAACTGGGCTTCCTGGGTGCGGGAATTATAAATTAGCGCCCTTTCCGTATCAAAATTGAAGCGTATGGAATCTGGTTCCACAGTTTTTGGGCCCTGTTTAAAAACCGGCGCCTGCGTGTAAGTGCCCGTGGAGTCTACTATTCCGAAGGCATATACCTCATTTTTCTCATTATCGATAATAATGCGGCCTGCGTTAATAGTCATGTCCCCATACACTACTTCAGCTTCATTATACAGGTACATACGGTTTTCCCGCTGGCTTAGGCGCAAATAATCTTTGGCTTTATAAGTTACTTTGTCTGTTAAAAGCTGGTTTCCCTGTGGAGGGCGTACAGTGTCTGTTAAAATGCTATCCTGCATGCGGATGGTTTGCGCAAGCGGAATGCCTTCTCCCACAGAAATAATAGTATCGCGGGCCGCGTCTATACGAATGCCGCCCAGTGTATCAATTTCCTGGGCGGTTAAAAATGAAGGGAATGACAGTATAAAAATACAGCAAAAAAGTATATGAGGTATATTTGTTTGCAATGCTTTAAGTACTATTTTTGTATAGAGTGGCTTGCTTTTTGCGATTCCAAAATTACATATATTTTTCCACCTGACTTTTGTGAAAGAGTGAAAAATAGTAATTAAAATATTCACCCCGATATTAGCGTTACCTGTTTATGAGAACGAACTTAATTAAACTTTTCGTATTATTCTTTTGTGTTTTTAATTTTAGCACTGTTGCCTTTGCTAATGAAGTTCCCCCTAAAGATCGTTTTGTTGTGGTACTGGACGCCGGCCATGGAGGCAAAGATCCCGGCAACATGGGCAATGGATACAAAGAGAAGAATATAGCGCTAAGTATAATTCTTAAAGTAGGGAAGGAGCTTGAAAAGAACGGGATAGAAGTTATTTACACCCGGGACAGCGACGTTTTTATCCCTTTAAAGGAGCGCACGCAAATTGCTAATGACGCACGGGCAGATTTGTTTGTTTCCGTACACTGCAATTCCCACAGTTCCCAGGCCAAAGGCACTGAAACTTTTGTGCTGGGACTTAGGAGGAGCGACGATAACCTGGAGATTGCCAAGCGGGAAAACTCTGTGATCTATCTCGAGGAAGATTACGAGGTGACTTATAATGGATTTGATCCAAATTCCCCTGAATCTTATATAGGGCTTGCTTTAATGCAGGAAGAATATTTAAACCAGAGTATTCTCCTGGCAGATTTTATCCAGAAGAAGTTTACCAACGAGCTTAAAAGAAATAATCGTGGTGTAAAACAGGATGTTTTTCTTGTATTACGTGAAGCAGTTATGCCAAGTGTTCTTATTGAAACTGGTTTTCTTACCAATAATGAAGAAGGAGCATTTTTAAACAGCAACAGCGGGCAAAACAAAATGGCCGAAGCCATTTCTGACGCTATTATTAACTATAGCAAGAACATTAACCTCTCTACCCTGGAAAGTATCCCAGAGACCGCTGGAAATATAGAATCCACAGCGGTGAGCAATTCCAGCTATTATGAAGGAGTGACTTTTAAAGTACAGTTAGCCGCCGGTTCCAGGAAGCTGGAAACAAAGCCTTACAATTTTAAAGGACTGGAAAATGTGGCGCGGGCAAAGGAAGGTTCCCTTTATAAATACTATCTTGGAGCTACTTCAGATTATCTTAAAATCCAGCAACTGCATCAGGAAGCTATAAAAAGCGGGTATTCTTCCAGCTATATCGTCGCTTTTAGGAACGGGCACAAGATTACAGTTAATGAGGCGTTAAAATCGGGCCTCAATTAGATGTACTTTTCTATTTTTATTTCTAAATTTGTACGGATCCTAAAAAAATAGCTTTTGAAGTATTCTAAAGAGGTAAAAACAGCCATACTTGGCATAATTGCCATATTGATTCTTATTTTCGGTTATAGTTTCCTCAAAGGTAAAAATCTTCTTGATGACAGCAGGGTATTTTACGCAGTCTATGATGATGTTGAAGGTCTTTCCCCTTCCTCTGCAGTAACCATTAATGGCCTTAAAGTTGGGCAGGTAAACAGTATAGATTTTCTAAATAATACCGGACTTTTAGTAGTTAAATTTACCGTAGATAACGATTTTCCATTTTCTGAATCCAGTGTTGCCAACATATACGGGGGTAATATTATTGGAGGCAAATCCCTGGCTATAGTTCCTACATACGAGAAAGGCAATTTGGCAAAATCCGGGGACACCCTTCGTGGCGAAATTGAAGAAGGGATTATGGAACTTGTTAACGATAAACTTACACCTCTTCAGGCTAAGGTAGAAAATGCCATCGTTAGCGCCGATTCTTTACTATCGGGGATCAATAAAGTGTTAAACGACTCTACAACCAATAACATCCAGAATACTTTCCAGAACCTAAGTGCTACTTCCCGGGCTTTTAGAGGTACCGCGGAATCTTTGGAAGGAATTGTACAGGGAAATTCTGATAAAATTGACCGCACTCTTACCAATTTGGACGAAATGTCTACCAACTTTAATAAGTTCTCAGATACGCTGGCGAATGTGAACCTTAGCAAAATGACAGGTGACTTGGAAAACATTATTGCTGATTTTGAAGAAGTTTCCAATAAACTGGCGGAAGGCCAGGGTACAGCAGGTAAATTTATTAATGATGATGAGGTTTATAATAACCTGGACCGTGCTACGAAGCAGCTTGAAGAATTACTACAGGACATAAAACTTAACCCAAAGAGATATGTGCATTTTTCCGTATTTGGAAAACGCCCAAAGGGTTATACAGAGCCTGAAGATAGCTTAAAGTAATATCCATGCAAATTATCGCCCAAATCTTATTCTTAATTGCCCTGGTGGCAGGCCTGGGATTTTTCGCGAAAAATATCCGCCTGCTCATTCGAAATATCAAATTAGGGAAAGAAATAGACAGAAAAGACAGGGCAGGGGAACGATTTTCCAAAATGGCCAGGATCGCGTTTGGCCAGAGCAAGATGGTTAGAAAACCCATCGCTGGTATTCTTCATGTTATAGTCTACCTCGGTTTCATAATTATTAATATTGAGGTTCTGGAAATTATTATAGACGGGGTGTTTGGTACCCATCGCATCTTTTCCTTTATGGGCGGCTTTTATAATTTTTTGATAGCTGCATTCGAAATTCTCGCGCTACTGGTTCTTTTGGGGGTAATCATATTCTGGACCAGGAGAAACATTACCAACATTTACAGGTTTCTGGGCCGTGAGCTGAAAGGCTGGCCTAAGAATGACGCTAATTATATCCTTTACTTTGAAATGGTACTGATGCTGTTGTTCCTAACGATGAACGTGGCAGATTATCAATTACAGGTAAACGGCGTGGAGCATTATGCCAATGAGGCCGGAATTATGGGTTCTTTTCCTGTGAGCCAGTTTATGTTACCTGTTTTTGAAGGTTTAAGCGACGGCACCCTCATTATTATTGAAAGAACCGCCTGGTGGCTTCATATTCTGGGAATTTTATTTTTTCTGAATTACTTATATTATTCCAAGCACCTTCATATTTTACTGGCATTTCCCAACGTCTATTTTTCAAAATTAAAGCCGAAGGGGGAATTTGACAACTTACAGTCAGTGACAGATGAAGTCAAGCTAATGATGGATCCCGATGCCGATCCTTTTGCTGCCCCGGCTGAAGGGGAAGAAACAGAAGAACCCGAAAAATTTGGCGCATCAGATGTTATGGATCTCAACAGGGTTCAGCTTTTAAACGCTTATACCTGTACAGAATGCGGGAGATGTACGGCAGAATGCCCGGCAAACAAAACAGGTAAAAAGCTTTCTCCAAGAAAGATCATGATGGATACCCGCGATCGTTTGGAAGAAGTGGGAGAAAACATCAACAAAAACGGAGAATTTAAGGAAGACGGCAAGCAGTTGCTGGATGATTATATTCTTAGGGAAGAACTTTGGGCCTGTACCACCTGTAATGCCTGTGTGGAAGCCTGCCCTGTTGGAATAGATCCCATGTCCATTATAGTAGATATGAGAAGATATCTGGTAATGGAACAAAGCGCGGCCCCTAACGAACTGGCAATTTCTATGACCAACATAGAGAATAATGGCGCGCCCTGGCCTTACAACCAGATGGACAGGTTAAACTGGGCCAAAGAAAATTCATAATTACAAAAGAAAGTAGTAGTGATATGGCAGAAGCATTAAAAGTTCCAACAATGGCCGAATATATGGCAGAAGGCAAACAGCCGGAAGTCCTGTTTTGGGTGGGATGCGCCGGGAGTTTTGACGACAGGGCGAAAAAAATTACCAGGGCTTTTGTGAAACTTTTAAATAAGGCAGGGGTAGATTTTGCAGTTTTGGGAACTGAAGAAAGCTGTACCGGTGATCCTGCCAAACGTGCCGGGAACGAATTCCTCTTCCAGATGCAGGCCGCTGCAAATATTGAAGTCCTTAACGGGTATGAGATTAAAAAAATTGTCACTGCCTGCCCGCACTGCTTCAATACCATAAAGAATGAATACCCGTCCCTTGGTGGAAATTATAAAGTAATGCACCATACCCAATTCCTGAAATCCCTTCTTAATGAGGGCAGGCTGAAAGTTGAAGGCGGTAAATTTAAAGGCAAAAAAATCACTTTTCACGACCCGTGCTATCTGGGAAGAGGGAATGGTGAGTATGAGGCTCCGCGAGATTTGCTTCGCAAGCTGGAAGTGGAACTTGTGGAGATGAGAAATTGCAAGCGCAATGGTTTATGTTGTGGTGCCGGGGGCGCGCAAATGTTCAAAGAGCCGGAACCAGGAACTAAAGACATTAATATAAAGCGAACTGAGGAAGCGATGGAGGTAAAGCCTGAAGTGGTTGCCGCAGGTTGTCCTTTTTGCAATACCATGCTAACCGACGGAGTTAAAAATAAAAATAAAGAGGACAGTATAGCGGTGATGGATGTTGCTGAAATGATCGCTTCTGCCGATGATCTTTAATTTTTTCTTTACTGAAGTTTTTCCGGTTTCCAAACCCGTTCTTCATGAGATTTTCTTAATATCAAAAGTTAAATTACGGTACTATATTTGAAGCTACAGGCTAAACAATTAGCTTTGTAGAAACCTATATTTTTCGACTCAACAATGTTAGTACCTTTTAATACTTTACCAGATAGTTCACGCGTGTGGATCTATCAGTCAAACCGCCCGTTTACTGAAGAAGAACTTCAGGAAATCCAGCCAGAATTAGAACGTTTTATTCAGCGGTGGACCGCTCATGGTGCAGAGCTCAAGGCTTCTTTTGAAATAAAGTACCGCCGGTTTATCGTGCTTGCCCTGGACCAGCAGGTTAATGCCGCTTCGGGCTGCTCTATAGATGCTTCTGTACATTTTATTCAGCAACTGGAAAAAGAGTATGGAGTGGACCTTCTGGATAAAATGAATGTTTCATACAAGCAGGGAGAATTTATCGCGTATAAGAATCTGAGCGATTTCAGAAAAATGGCTAAGGAAAAAGCTGTTTCTTCCAAAACTATTGTTTTTAATAATCTAGTGAATAATAAAGCCGAATACCTTTCAGACTGGGAAGTTCCCGCATCTGAAAGCTGGCATAACCGATTTTTGAATTAAATGACTTTGAAAACAGTTCCGAAAATCCTGTTTTTCAGCTTCCTTTTTTTTCTATCATTTTTTAACCTGTCAGCCCAGCAAACGAGTCCACTTATCAGTAAAGATTTTGCCGCCCAGAAAAAATGGGTGGATAGTCTGTACAATACGATGACCTTAAAGGAGAAAGTAGGGCAGCTGTTTATGGTTGATGTTTTTTCCAGCGGAAGTGATGCTGAAATTGACAAAACCAGGAAATTAATTGAAGAAGAAAAGATTGGCGGCGTGATCTTTTCCAAAGGTGGCCCTGTAAGGCAGGCGAAATTAACGAACGAGTTCCAGGAAATTTCAGATATTCCATTGCTTGTAGGTATGGATGCCGAATGGGGGCTGGCCATGCGGCTGGATTCCACTTTTGCCCTTCCCTGGAATATGACGCTTGGTGCCATTCAGGATAATCAGTTAATCGAAGAGGCCGGGGCGGCTATTTCCCGCAACGCTAAAAGAATGGGGGTTCATATTAACTTTGCCCCGGTGGTGGATATTAACACCAATCCCGAAAACCCCATTATTGGAAACCGTTCTTTTGGTGAAAATAAAGAAAAAGTGACTGAAAAGGCTGTTGCTTTTATGAAGGGGATGCAGCGGGAAGGGATTCTTTCCAGTGCAAAACATTTTCCGGGCCATGGCGATACCGATACCGATTCCCATAAAACCCTTCCTACTATTTCTTTCTCCAAAAAAAGAATAGATAGTGTGGAGCTGTACCCTTACCGCAAACTGATCCAGGAAGGGCTGTCCAGTGTAATGGTGGCCCACTTAAATGTTCCGGCCCTGGAGAAAGAAGATGGTACGCCGTCTTCTTTGAGTAAAACTGTGGTGACAGGAATTTTAAAAAATGAACTTGGATTTCATGGTCTCATATTTACAGACGCGCTAAATATGAAGGGTGCTTCAAATTTTAGCGACCCCGGAGATATAGATCTTGCGGCTTTTATGGCGGGCAACGATGTTTTGCTTATTTCAGAAGATGTGCCTAAAGCTGTTCAAAAAATTATTGATGCCTATAATTCGGGAAGCATTAAGGAACAGCGGTTAAGCCATTCAGTTAAAAAAATCCTTTATGCGAAATATAAGGCAGGATTAAATGATTATGAACCGGTGAATACTGCTTTCCTGGTAGAAGAATTAAATAATATCCGGGATAAAGCCCTGTTCGAAAAGCTCACTGAAAATTCTATAACGCTTATAAAGAATAACACCGGGATTTTGCCGATAAAAAAGCTTGCAAAAAAGAAGATCGCTTATGTGAATTTTGGAGATGGGGACGGTAGCGCATTTTTGGAGCAGTTAAAGAAATACACCAAAATAGATTGGGTGAGAGCCAGTAAGCTTTCAGAATTACTGGAGAAGTTAGATGAATATGATCAGGTTATAGTGGGTTTTCACAAGCCGGATAACAGCCCATGGGCAGATTATAAATTTTCCAGTAATGAAATAAGATGGATCTACGAAATTGCCAGGAGAAATAAAACGCTCCTCAGCGTTTTTGCCCGGCCTTATGCCTTACTTGATATTCCTGGTTTTAATGACCTGGAGGCGATAGTTGTAGGATATCAGAACAACGAAGTGGCACAGCAAAAAGTGGCGCAGGTCCTCTTTGGTGCCCTGGAAGCAAAAGGAGAACTGCCCGTAAGCATTGGCAAAGAATTTCCCGAGGGCACAGGCCTGCATACCAAAAACCTGAACCGGCTTAGTTACGGACTTCCTGAAACGGTGGGATTAAACTCCAGCAAACTAAAAGATATAGATTCTATAATTAATTTTGCCATAGGTGAAAAAATGACTCCCGGAGCCCAGATCCTGGTTGCGAGAAAAGGAAAAGTGATATTTCAGCGGAATTTTGGATACCAGACCTATGAAGAGGAATTACCGGTTACCGATACCACTCTTTACGACCTGGCTTCGCTTACAAAAATTTTGGCCACGCTTCCAATTGTTATGGAACAGGAGGAAAAGGGGATTGTAAGTTTTGATACCACATTAGGGGAATTAATGCCGGTATTTAAAGGTTCAAATAAAGAAAATATCAGGTTGCAGGATATGCTGATGCATTATGCAAGGCTAAAGGTTTGGATTCCTTTTTATATTTCTACTTTGAGTAAAAAAACGCATAAACCTTCTGATGTTTTTTATAGTACCGTTCCAAAGGAAACCTTTCATACCCAGGTTGCGGACCATATGTACATAAAAGATGATGCCCAGGATACTATTCTCAGCCTTATCCGGGACAGTAGCCTGGAGCGAAAAAAAGAGTATAAGTACAGCGACCTGCCTTTTTATATTCTGAAATATTATCTGGAAGATTATTATGATACCAATATGAATAGTCTTACTCAGGAAAAGCTCTATCGTCCCCTTGGTGCAAATTATACCGGTTATTTACCTCTTACACGCTTTAGCCTTGAACAAATTGCTCCAACCGAAGAGGATAAGTTATGGCGGGCGCAAACCGTTCATGGTTATGTTCACGACCAGGGCGCGGCTATGCAGGGAGGCATTGGTGGCCATGCCGGCTTATTCAGCAATTCCAACGATGTGGCAAAAATAATGCAAATGTACCTTAATGGAGGAAGCTATGGTGGAGAAAAATTCCTGAAGCCGGGAACCATTTCAAAGTTCAACACCTGTTATTATTGTGACGAGGATGTAAGGCGTGGCGTAGGATTCGACAAACCTCAGTTACACAGCGTAGGCCCTACCTGTGGCTGTGTTTCACTAACGAGTTTTGGCCATAGCGGATTCACGGGAACTTTTGCCTGGGCAGACCCGGCGGAAGAAATTATATACGTATTTTTGTCTAACAGGACCTACCCCGATTCCAATAACAGGGAGTTGATAAGGGAGGATATCAGGTCAAAAATACAGGAAGTGATCTATGAAGCTATAGATTTTTAGTGCCTGTAAATTTAATGCTTTTGGTCCCGGGTCCTTTAAAAGAAATAAATAAATGAAAATTGCTATTGTTTGTTACCCAACATTTGGGGGCAGTGGAGTGGTAGCCACTGAACTTGGCCTGGCGCTCTCCAAAAGAGGACACGAGATCCATTTTATTACTTATAAACAGCCGGTAAGGCTGGACCAGCTTTCCAGCAATGTCCGTTTTCACGAGGTGCATGTGCCGGAATATCCCCTTTTTCATTATCAGCCTTACGAATTGGCTTTAAGCAGTAAGCTGGTGAATATGGTAAAGCTGCACGGGATAGAATTATTACATGTGCATTACGCGATACCACACGCTTACGCAGGTTACATGGCAAAGAAGATGCTTGAAGAGGAAGGCATTTTCATTCCTATGGTAACCACGTTGCACGGCACCGATATTACGTTGGTTGGCCGCCACCCATTTTACAAACCTGCAGTCAAATTCAGTATTAACAGCAGTGATGTGGTTACTTCGGTTTCCCAAAGCCTTAAGGAAGACACCCTTAGTTCCTTTAATATTACCAGGGAAATACAGGTAGTGCCTAATTTTATTGATGTTAGTAAATTCGACCGCAAATCTTTTACCGATTGCCAGCGGGAAATGATGGCTTCTGAAGATGAAAAAATTATCACCCATGTAAGCAACTTTAGAAAGGTGAAACGCATTGATGATGTGGTAAAGATCTTTTTTGAAATTCAGAAGAAAATAAAGGCGAAACTAATGATGGTTGGTGAAGGCCCGGAAAAAGAAATGGCGGAAGAGCTGGTGAAAGAACTTCAAATTCAGGATAAAGTGCTTTTCCTGGGAGAAAGCCATGAAATAGATAAAGTACTTTGTTTCTCAGACCTCTTTCTGTTGCCTTCTGAAAAGGAAAGCTTTGGGCTGGCCGCCCTGGAAGCTATGGTGAACGGCGTGCCTGTTATTTCTACTAATACCGGCGGTTTGCCTGAAGTAAATGTAGAAGGAGTTTCCGGTTTTCTTAATAAGGTTGGAGATGTGCAGAAGATGGCAGAGAATGCAATTTTTATTCTGGAAGATAAAGAGCGTTTGAAGAAGTTTAAAGAAAACGCCCACCGGGAAGCGGAAAAATTTGACATCAACAGGATTGTTCCTCAATATGAAGAACTTTACCAGAGTTTACTGGAAAAAGTATAAAATAAAAAAAGTGGGATTTGCTCCCACTTTTTTTATTCAATTTCTGTCTTTATTAAAACTGATATCGTACTCCTACAGCGATATCTGGTGTAAAATCATCAATATAATCGTATCCGCTAAGGCCAATTTCAGGGCGAAGGTCCAGAGAGACCATTAGTGGAATATCAAAACTATATTCAATTCCCACATCTCCGGCTATAGAAAAGAAGGCACCTTCATCTGCTTCAACATTATCCCTCTTATCAGATACTCCGCCAATTCCGGCACCTGCACCGGCATACCAGTTAAAATTGCCATCTATGTTCCATACCCACTGGTAAAGGCCCATGACTTTAAATGCGCTATAATCACTATCATTTCTCCAGCCTAAATCCAGCTCAAGACGGTTGTTGTCCATTCCCAGGGCACGCTGATAAGAAATTTCAGCCCCATACGCGTTACCGCCTCCAAGGCGCAAACCAATAGCATTATCAGCTATTTCCTGAGCTTTTGCTCCTGTAAACAATGCCGCACCAAAACTGAGCGCTGCGAATAAAAATAATTTCTTCATTCTTTTAGAGATTTTCTTGTTTGTTTTGACAAATTTAATTGTTCGTTATTAAGGCAAACGCCGGGTTAGGCCAATCTATTGTTAATAATGTTTAAAAATGTGTTAAGCGGATCCCGCTTAAATTCTTAAATTTATGATTTTTTATATGAAAGAAAAGCTGGAGGCCCTGGAAGGCCAAATAGAAGGAGAACTTTTTTCTGATGATTTATGGCGTTCTATCTATGCCACCGATGCATCTGTGTACAGGGAATTGCCACTGGCAGTTTGCTATCCTAAAAGTGAGAAGGATATTAAAATCCTAATAAAATTTGCTTCCAACAATAACACGTCGCTTATCCCACGTACAGCCGGCACTTCACTTGCCGGGCAATGTGTGGGAACGGGCATAATTGTAGATGTTTCCAAACATTTTACCAAAATCCTGGAAATAGATACCGAAAATAAAACGGTAAGGTTACAGCCTGGCGTTATAAGAGACGATTTAAACCGGATCCTAAATGAACACGGTCTCTTTTTCGGGCCAAACACTTCCACTTCCAATCGTTGCATGATAGGTGGGATGGTGGGAAATAACTCCAGCGGCACCACTTCTATAAAATATGGCACTACCCGGGAAAAGGTTATTTCTCTCAAGACCATTTTAAGTGATGGGAGTAATGCGGAATTCGGATATATATCCAATCAGGCTTTTGGTGAAAAACTTCAGTTGCAAAATCTGGAAGGAAAAATATACCGGGAGCTGAAAGAGAAGTTGTCTTCCGAAGAAAATCAAAAGGAAATAAAGGAAAAGTTTCCACCCAGGGAAATGCACCGGCGAAATACCGGCTATGCCATAGACGACCTTCTTTATAACCAGGTTTTCGATCCCGGGGAAGCTGAAGAATTTAACCTGGCAAAATTTTTGGCCGGGAGTGAAGGCACTTTGGCCTTTACTACAGAAATCACCTTACAACTGGACAATTTACCGCCTCCAAAAGCAGCTATGGTGGCAGCCCATTATAATTCTATTGAAGCCTGTTTGCAGGCTGTTGTCCCCGCCATGCAACATCCCTTGTTTACCTGCGAAATGATGGATAAAACCATCCTGGACTGTACAAAACAGAATCTTAAATATAAGGAGAACAGGTTTTTTATAGACGGCGATCCTAAAGCCATTTTAATGCTGGAGCTAAGGGCAAACAGTGATGAGGAACTACAAAAACAGACGAAAAAGCTGCTTTACACTCTCGAATCTTCCGGCCTTGGCTATGCCTTTCCCGTACTTTACGGAGAACAGATTGATCTGGCGCTGGAATTGCGCAAAGCCGGCCTTGGGTTGTTGGGGAATATTACCGGAGACCGTAAAGCCGTGGCCTGTATAGAAGATACCGCAGTGGCCCTCCCAAAACTTGCTTCCTATATAGATGAATTTACCAAAGTGATGAGCAGGTATAAACAGGATGCCGTGTATTATGCCCATGCCGGGGCCGGGGAATTGCACCTTAGGCCTATCCTGGATATCAAGAAATCTGAAGATGTTAAGCTTTTTCGAAGTATTACGGAAGATGTGGCCAGGCTTGTGAAAAAATATAATGGTTCCATGAGCGGCGAGCATGGAGATGGGAGAGTAAGGGCAGAGTTTATTGAATATATGATAGGCCCTAAAAATTACCAGATTTTAAGGGAGCTGAAGTTCACCTTTGATCCGCAGAATATATTTAATCCGGGAAAGATTATAGATGCCGCGCCAATGGATACCTCGTTTAGATATGAAGTAGACCGCGAAGAGCCTGAAATAAATACTTTAATGAATTTTTCTGAAACCCAGGGAATCCTAAGGCTTGCAGAGCAGTGCAATGGCAGCGGGGACTGCAGGAAATCTTCAGAATCTGGCGGGACGATGTGCCCCAGTTACAGGGCTACCAAAAATGAAAAAGATACTACGCGGGCAAGGGCCAACGCATTAAGGGAATTCCTAACTAATTCAGAAAAAAAGAACCGCTTTGATAATGCGGAATTAAAAGAGGTTTTCGATTTATGCATAAGTTGTAAAGGCTGTAAAAGCGAATGTCCTTCCAGTGTAGATGTAGCTGCGTTAAAAGCAGAATTTCAATATCAATATCAGAAGGAAAACGGTTTTACCAGGCGCAATAAAATGTTTGTAAACAACGCAAAAATGAACCGGCTTGGTTCAAAAATGCCCGGGATTTCTAATTTTTTCTTCAAAAACAACATTACCTCTGGAATAGCTAAAAAAGCTTTTGGAATAGCAAAAGAGCGAAGTCTTCCCCAGCTTTCTTCCCAAACACTTTGGAGTTATTACAAAAAGAACAGGCGGCGCCTTATACCTGAAAATCCCATAAAGAAAGTTTACCTGTTTAATGATGAATTCACCAATTATCTGGATGCTGAAATTGGTATTGATGCGCTGGAACTTTTGTTTAAGCTGAATTACCAGGTAGAGATCATAGAACATGAAGAAAGCGGGCGCAGCCACCTTTCCAAAGGATTTTTGGAAGAGGCTAAGGAACTGGCCAATAAGAATATCTGGCTGTTTAAAGATATTATTTCTGAAGAAACGCCGCTTATTGGAATAGAACCTTCTGCTGTATTGAGTTTTCGGGATGAGTACCTTCGGCTGGCTGAAGATAAAACAGAAGCCGAAGCTCTTGCCAATAATTGTATGATCATTGAGGAATTTCTAAAAAAGGAGGTTTCCCTTGGCAATATAAAAGCATCTTCATTCACTTCAGAAGAAAAGGAAATAAAGATCCACGGGCATTGCCACCAAAAAGCACTTTCCAACACTGCAGTTACTTTTAGCATACTTAATCTGCCGGAAAATTATAAAGTCACAATTATACCTTCAGGATGTTGTGGGATGGCAGGATCTTTTGGGTATGAAGAGGAGCATTACCAGGTTAGTATGAGTATAGGAGAACAAACGCTGTTCCCGGCGGTAAGAAAAGCTCCTAAAGAAACCATTATTTCGGCCAATGGTACCAGTTGCAGGCATCAGATAAAGGATGGTACCCAGAGAACGGCTCTGCATCCCGTTAGTATTTTAAGAAAAGCATTAATATAATGGACGATAATATTAACAGAACATTGTAGGTAAAAGCAAAAAGGCTTCCCCTTATTTATCTTTATATTTGGGGGCATAAGCTTTTAAATGAAGAATTCAAAGACAGAAAAAAATGAAACTGCAGATGTTGCGCATCTTCAGGCGGAGATTGAGAGGTTACGCTCCTGTCTTGATCATGAGAGGGAAGTAAATAACCGTTATAAAGAGATTATCCATTCCTCGCCTTCATTAATTGCTTTTTTAAGAGGTGAAAATCTTGTTATTGAAGTAGCAAATGAAGCTATACTCCAAAATTGGGGCAAAGGGAAGTCCGTGATTGGAAAACCCCTGATGAAAGCCGTTCCGGAACTGGAAGGACAGGGTTTTTATGAATTGTTAATGAAGGTTTACCATACGGGAGAGGTAGTAAGAGCTTTCGAAATGCCCGGGGAACACATAGTGAACGGAGAAAGAAAGCTTGAATATTTTGATTTTTTTTATCAGCCGCAAAGGAACCACAAGGGAGAAGTAGAAGGAATAGGGATAATTGCCACTATAGTTTCGCAACAGGCAGAGCTGCATCAGAAATTAAGGGAGAATGAATCAAAATTCCGCCAGATGATTGACTTTATGCCTCATAAAATTACCATTGCAGACGCCAGTGGAAAATCTTTTTATTATAACAAAAGCTGGCAGGATTATACCGGCTTATCCATGCAGGAGCTTATAAATGAAGAAAAGTCGCAGCGCATGCATCCTGAAGAAAGGTATTATATAATGCAGGCGGTAAAAGAAAAATTATCTAAAGGAACAGAACTGGAAGTGGAAATGCGGATTTTGAATAAGGACGGGGATTATAAGTGGCACCTTACCAGGGGAATTCCTTTGCGGGATGAAAGCGGAGAAATTGTTAATTGGGTGAGCTCCAGTACTGAAATTCAGAAATTGAAGGATGAGGAAAAGAAAAAGGAGAAATTCCTGAAACTGGTGAGCCATGAGCTAAAAACCCCTGTAACTTCAATTAAAGGCTATACACAGTTATTAACTTCTATCCTGGACGAGAACAGAGATTCTAAAATTAAGGAAGTACCTTTATCCTCTTATTTATGTAGAATTGAAAACGAGGTAGAACGCCAGGTTAGACTTATTTCAGAAATCCTGGATCTTTCCAGGATTGAAGAAAATGAATTGGAATTCAGCAAGAAAAAGTTCCTCCTGAATGAGTTGGTTGAAGAAACCATACAGGACATACATTTTTCTAACCAGGACTTTAATTCCATAAATTTGAAGAACAATTGTAAATGCCTGGTTGATGCGGACCGTTCCAGGATTAGTCAGGTGCTTATGAACATAATTACCAACGCTATTAAATACTCTTCGGACATTAAGGATATTGAGGTATCGGTAGAGAAAGAAGAAGAGCATCTTGCTGCTGTGAAGATCAGGGATAAAGGCATAGGGATTCCTGAAAATGAACTGGATAAGATATTTCAGCGGTTTTACAGGGTAGGAGCTAAAAATGAAGATACTTATGCCGGTTTTGGAATAGGATTGTTTTTATCTAATGAAATTATAAAACGTCATGGTGGCTCTATTAAGGTAGAGAGCACTTTTGGGGAAGGTTCAGAATTTACCATTTCCCTCCCCTGTACAAATTAATCAGAAATATATGGCAAGAATATTAGTAGTAGATGACGATGCGTCTATTGGATACATGATTAGGGATATACTTGAATTCAAAGACCACAACGTTACCTTATCCCAAAGGCCTTTGGAAACAAAGGATAATATTGTTAACAATAATATAGAACTCGTACTGCTTGATAAGCTGATTTCTGGAGTAGACGGTACTGAAGTTTGTGGACAGTTGAAGCAGGACGAAGAAGTTGCCCACGTCCCGGTGGTGATGATGTCTGCACTACACAATGCAGATAAAATTTGTAAAGAAGCTGGTGCGGTGGATTTTATAGCTAAACCTTTTGATATGGCTACCTTAATTTCCAGGATAGATGAAGTTTTAGCAACTCACTCCAATAAAGAAGATTAAATTCGAAATCCCGTCAAAACTTGCAATTTTCATCTGCTGGTGCAATAGGATAGAAATAGTCATTCCTGTTGGTTTTCGCCTCCTTTTATCCCGACAATAATTGAAATTAGCCTTTCAAAAGTGGGGCTAAAAATTTACATTTGCTCAAAACGAGAACTATGGCGGGTAATTCCTTCGGAAAAATTTTTAAACTTACCACATTTGGAGAATCACACGGGCAGGCAATAGGAGGAATAATTGACGGTTGTCCCGCCGGCTTGGAAATAGCTATAGAAAAGATTCAGCAGGAGCTTAACCGCCGCAGGCCAGGGCAATCTGCCATTGTTACACAAAGAAAAGAGCCGGATACCGTAGAATTTTATTCCGGGCTTTTTGAAGGAAAAACAACCGGCACCCCAATTGGTTTTGTCATTAAAAATGCAAACCAGAAGTCTAAGGATTATTCGCATATCAAAGATACTTACAGGCCTTCCCATGCCGATTATACTTATGATGAAAAATATGGAGTAAGGGATTATCGCGGAGGAGGAAGATCTTCTGCCCGCGAAACTGCCTGTAGAGTGGTGGCCGGCGCGCTGGCAAAGCAATTAATCTCTGAAATCGAAATTAACGCCTACGTTGCTTCGGTTGGGGAAATTGAACTTCAAAAGAAGCATAACGAACTGGATTTCAGCTTAACCGAAACGAATCCTGTACGCTGTCCTGATCCTGCCACTGCCGAAAAAATGGAAGCTTACATAAAAAAGATCAGGTCTGAAGGAGATACAGTGGGTGGAACCGTACAGTGTGTAATAAAAAATGTTCCAAAAGGACTGGGAGAACCGGTTTTTGACAAATTACATGCAGAACTTGGCAAAGCCATGCTTTCCATAAATGCCGTAAAAGGTTTTGAATACGGGAGTGGTTTTGAAGGCACTAAAATGAGGGGAAGTAAACACAACGACCTTTTTAACAATGATGGCTCCACAAAAACAAATCTTAGCGGCGGGATCCAGGGCGGAATTTCCAACGGAATGGACATCTACTTCAATGTTGCCTTTAAACCGGTGGCTACCATTATGCAAAATCAGGAAACCATAAATTCTGAAGGGGAATCTGTAGAAATGCAGGGTAAAGGCAGGCATGATCCCTGCGTGGTGCCAAGGGCGGTCCCTATTGTGGAAGCGATGGCAGCCTTAGTGATAGCAGATTATTTGCTTCAGAATAAAACATCAAGAATCTAAAATTTCGATATAGCTTTACTATGAAAAAACTTGCACTGCATTGGCAGATTTTATTAGGAATGGCTGGCGGCGTAATATTCGCGCTTATTCTCACCAATTTTAGTTGGGGGGAAGAATTTGTAAGCGATTGGATAAAGCCTTTCGGCAATATTTTTATTAATGCCCTTAAACTAATTGCAGTGCCACTTATCCTGGCCTCCCTTATTAAAGGAATATCAGATTTAAAGGATATTTCAAAATTGTCCAAAATGGGGACCAGGACCATAGCCACCTATATTATTACCACTATAATTGCAGTTTCTATTGGCCTTGGGATGGTAAACCTCATAAATCCCGGAGGCACTATTTCGCAAGAAACCAGGGAAGACTTGCTGGCAAGTTATGAAGGGGATGCCTCCGGAGTACAGCTTAATGCAGCCAAGCAACGGGAATCTGGGCCTTTGCAGGCTTTGGAAGACCTTGTACCCAGCAATATTTTTGCCGCGGCCGGAGATAATGCCAATATGTTACAGGTAATCTTTTTTGCTATTTTCTTCGGAATCGGCCTCATCCTTATCCCGGAAAAAACTGCCAAACCTGTAAAGGATTTCTTTGATGGGTTTAACGAGGTGATCCTTAAGATGATAGACATCATTATGCTTACCGCGCCTTATGGTGTATTTGCACTGCTGGCCGCTCTAGTGGTGGAATCTCCCAGCGCCGATCTGTTCGCTGCCCTGGGAATGTATGCCCTTACGGTACTTATTGGACTGGCATTAATGATTGGAGTGTATGTTTTACTGGTATGGATTTTTACGAAAAACACGCCCTCTTTTTTTATTAATGGAATTGCCCCTGCGCAACTCCTTGCTTTTTCAACCAGTTCCAGCGCGGCCACTTTGCCGGTAACTATGGAAAGGGTAGAGGAGCACATGGGGGTTCACCGGGAAGTAACCAGTTTTGTACTTCCTATTGGCGCTACTATTAATATGGATGGTACCAGCCTATACCAGGCCGTGGCTGCAGTCTTTATTGCACAGGCTTTTGGAATAGACCTTAGTATAGGTGCCCAGCTTGGAATTATTGCAACTGCAACATTGGCATCTATAGGCTCTGCAGCGGTACCAGGTGCGGGAATGGTAATGTTGGTTATTGTTTTGGCCCAGGCAGGCATTCCTGAAGCAGGTTTAGCACTAATCTTTGCCGTAGACCGGCCACTGGATATGTGCAGGACTACAGTAAATGTTACCGGGGACGCTGCGGTGGCTTTAATGGTAGCCAAATCTGTTGATAAAATGGGGGAACCGAATGTGAAAGACTGGGATGATAATTATTATGAAGAACAGGTGGAAACCAGTTCTTCAGAAAGCAGGTCACCAGGTTCTAATCCAAAAATTTAGCTTTTAGTTCAGGGGTGGGAATCATGCAGCTTTCTTTTTTTCCAAACCACTTATACCTGTTTTTGGCAATAAGGTCATAAACCAGGTCCCGAAAACCCTCAGGTAGAAATATAAAGTTTTTTAGCAGGGAATAGCCACCGGAAAGATCACGGGAAATTTCCAGGGCAGCGGAAGATTTCCGGTAATAAGCCACACTAGGTTCAATAAGAATAACTGAATCTATTGCTTCCGGGTCCAGGCCTCTTTCTGCTACCAGCTTTTTGCCAAATTCGCTTTGCAGGGAAGCAAATCTAAAGATATCTTTCTTATCATGTTTAATAATAAAATTGACTGCGCCGTCGCAAAGATTACAAACCCCGTCAAATAGCACAATTTTCTTTCCTTCTTCCATAATATTATTTTTTCATGGCCTGCACCAGTTCCAGCTGATTTATATCCACCGAGGTGGTAAACATACCGTAATTTACAATTGCTTTACCTTTTTCAATTTTATCCAAAGTCCCCACGCTTTTACTATCCTCAAGCCTTACCCGGTCGCCAATTCTTAAAGTAGCTTTAGGTTTATTGGCTTCTTTTTGGGCAGCTATTTTTTGCTTTTCTTTTTCTTCCTTCTTCTGCTTCCTGATAGGCTCAATTTTTTTAGCTACTTCCTGCTGGAGCTTCTTTTCCTGTGCTTTTTTCGCTTTGCGTTGCCTGGCAGATTCTTTCTTTCGCTTGGAATTTTCAATTTCAACCATTTTCAGAAATTCTCCTATCAATTCCTTCTTTTTCTTGTCGTTGAAATATTTTTCGCTAATATCATTTATCTTTTGGCCAAGATATATCAGTCGCTGATTGGTATCATACAATTCCTGGTAACTTTCCAGCTTTTGCTGAACCCGGCTATTGATCTCTTCCAGCTTGTCTTTTTCCTGGGCAGCCCTAACTTCCTTTGTCTTTAGGGAATCTGTGGTTTTTTGCAGTTTGGACCGCTCCTGCTGAAGTTTGGCAATGCTTTTATCAAACCTTATTTTTCCTCTTTCCACTTTTTTCTTGGAACGGTTAATAAGGCTAAAAGGAATACCGTTTTTTTGCGCAACTTCAAAAGTAAAGGAACTTCCCGCTTCTCCAACCTGCAGTTTAAACATAGGCTCCAGGCTGTTGGAATCAAAAAGCATATTGGCGTTGCTCATATTTGGCAATTCTCCAGCTAGTTTTTTCAGGTTCGCGTAATGCGTGGTGAGGATTCCAAAAGATTCTTTTTCATAAAAAACCTCCAGAAAAGTTTCAGCTAAAGCACCGCCAAGTTCAGGATCACTTCCGGTCCCGAATTCATCTATAAGAAAGAGCGTGTTCTCATCACACTTCCAAAGAAATTTCTTCATATTCTTCAGCCTGTAACTGTAGGTGCTTAAATGATTTTCTATGGACTGATTATCCCCAATATCGGTTAGGATCTTATCAAAGAAACACATCCGGCTGTATTCATGTACAGGAACCAGGATTCCGCTTTGCAACATAACCTGAAGCAGCCCAACCGTTTTTAGCGTAATACTTTTACCACCGGCATTGGGGCCGGAAATAACAATTATCCGGTTGTCTTTTGCCATTTCTATGGTCTGCGGAAAAGTCTTCTTGCCAGTTCTCTTATTGGAAAGCAGCAATAAAGGGTGATAAGCCTCTTTTAGCTGAACCTCTTTGTTATCTGAAATTTTAGGCAAAATTCCGTTGACCTTGTCGGCATATTTAGCCTTGGCGGCAATAACATCAATCTCACTCAGCAGTTCCTGGTAATCCATTAGTAGTTCCCGGTAAGGCCTGAGGAAATTTGTTAATTCCTTCAATATTCTGTTGATCTCTTCTTTTTCTTCATATTGAAGGTTATTCAGCTCCCGAGTAAATTGAAAAGTAGATTCCGGCTGGATGTAAACGATGCTTCCGGTTTTGGAATTGCCCATAATCCCGCCTTTTACCTTTCTCCTGTACATGGCTTTTACGGCAAGAACCCGAACATTTTCCACCACACTTTCCCGTATTTCATCTAAATAGCCATAGCCGGAATATGTGGTAAGTGCTGAGCTAAAACTGGAATTAATTTTTCCTTTTACGGAATTTATGGAGCGCCTTATATTTTGAAGAAGGGGAGAGGCATCATCTTTTAACTCGCCATATTTGTCAATTACCTGCCCAACTTTCTCAATAACTTCGGTAGTGTATTCCACTTCTGAAGTGGTGGTGTATAGTGCAGGATAAATCTCCCTGAACTTTCTGAAATACCGTAGCTGGGTATTTACCGTTTCTGAAATGGAAGCTATTTTCCTGAAGCCACCAACTTCAAGAATGCTATCTTCAATTTTCAGCAATTTTATTTCATTCTGAATAGTATCAAAACCATGATTGGGAATAGGGCTTTCCTGCGTTTTGGAATTTACATATTCATTGGTTTGATTAAGGCCAAAATAGGTTTTTTTATAGGTTGAAAATGGCTTTATATCCAGTGCTTTTTCCTTACCCATTCCCGTAACGCAAAGTTCGCTGATTTGCTCACGCACTACCGGAAATTCCAGATCAATAAGGCTCTTAGCTGCAATTTTTATCATAGTAATTTTTCCCTACTTTTGAGGTGTTGCAAATTTACTTAATTATAATGAAGGTAGAAATACATCCCAGATGGAAAAAAGAGTTAGATGAAGAGTTTGAAAAACCTTATTTTCAGAATCTTGCGGCTTTTGTTAAAGATGAATACGCCAATCATAAATGTTTTCCTGCCGGGAAAAATATTTTCGCCGCTTTTGAATATTCCACTTTCGAAAATACAAAAGTTGTGATTTTAGGCCAGGATCCTTATCATGGGGTAAACCAGGCGCACGGACTTTGTTTTTCGGTTAAAGAAAATGTAGCCGTGCCACCTTCCTTAATTAATATCTTCAGGGAAATTGAAAACGATCTTGGCAAACCTGTTCCTGATACTGGTAACCTGGAAAGATGGGCAAAACAGGGTGTATTGCTTCTTAATGCTACTTTAACCGTAAGGGCGCACCAGGCAGGATCGCATCAAAATAAAGGCTGGGAACAGTTTACTGACAGGGTGATAGAGATTATTTCCGCAGAAAAAGAAAACGTGGTTTTCCTGTTATGGGGAGGTTATGCCAAGAGAAAAGCTAAAAAAATAGACGCTTCCAAACACCTGATTCTTACCAGCGGACATCCTTCGCCTTTAAGTGCCAATAGGGGGTATTGGTTTGGGAATAAGCACTTCAGCAAAACAAATGAATACCTAAAAAGTAAAGGAGAGGAACCAATAGATTGGTAATTATCCTTTTACTGGTAAATACAGCCTACAAACTGTGAAGAATTTCTGAATCTGCCGCCTTTTCTGATATAAGATTTAACTGGAGTAATTTTTCCTGGACTTCATCCAGTTCTTTCGCGCTTAACTGATGGTTACTCCAGGAGGTTATCTTCAGCCAGCTCCTGATATCTTCCAGTTTCTGATCATACCTTTCGGCAAGAATTTTATCTATTTCAGGAATATCTTTAAAAGACCTGGTTTTATTATTCAAAATTTCGAGCATCTTTTGAATCCTTTCAGCATTGTATTTTAAAACTTCATCCCTTACCGCGATTACAAAACAGGGCCAGGGAGTGGGGCAGTCTGCAATAAGCCTGAAAGTATGGTTATCTACCAGGGGTTTCGTGGTAAAATGTTCCCACATGAAGTATTGCGCTTTGTCTTCTTTTAAAGCATTTACGGCACCATCCACATCGGTAACTATTTCAAACTTCAAATTATTAATATCCCAGCCGTTATTTTGGGCGTTTACATAAGCCATTAGATGGGATCCCGAACCTTCCCTGCTAATCGCTGCTTTGGTATTTTTAAGGTCCGCGAGATTTTTGTATTTGGAATCTGCCGCCACATGAATGCCCCACACCAGAGGGGAACCAATGTAGCTCTGTACAATTTTAGCCGGGTTTCCGTTGATAACATCCCACGTAACACCTTCGGTTAAAATAACGGCGGCATCAATTTCACCTGAACGCAAAGCTTGGTTCATCGCTCCGGTCCCATCGGGAAAATCTTTCCAGATCACATTAATTTCTTCTTTATTAAACTCATTTTCTTCTATGCATAAATGCCATGGAAGGTTAAAATGTTCAGGTACACCGCCAATTCTTATCGATTTCATGATGAAGTATGTTTTTCTTTAAGGTAGTTGTAAATTTCATGTTGAGAGCGTATGGCTTTTTGCCCATTTTCACGCTGCACATATTTATTGTCTTCTGAAGCATCCTGGATCCGGGCTTTTACATTGTCCTGCAGCTGAATATTCAAAATATCTTTGAATTCCCTCGAAATTTCTTCATCCAGAACAGGGGAGATCACTTCAATTCTTCTGTCCAGGTTTCTGCTCATCCAGTCTGCACTTCCGTAGAAGATCTTTTCATCACCGCCGTTCTCAAAAATGTAAATCCTGCCATGCTCCAACAAACTATCTACTACACTGGTGATATAGATGTTTACGCTCATTCCTTCAATCCCCGGAATAAGGCAGGTGAAGCCCCTAACCAGCAGTCGGATTTTAACTCCGGCCTGGCTGGCTTTATAAAGCAGGTCAATAAGCTCATGATCTTCCAGACTATTCATTTTAGCGGTGATTGCCGCAAATTTTCCGGCCCTCGCGTTTTCAATTTCATTATAAATGAGCTTGCTGAATTTTTGCCGGGTTGAAAAAGGGGAGATGAGGAGATTTTTTTCCCTCGGGATTATTAATTCGCCTTCCAGCACTTTAAAAAGCCTCATGAGTTCTTTGGCAATATGCTGATTAGCGGTAAAAATAGCATGGTCGCAGTAAATTTCTGAGGTTTCACTGTTAAAATTCCCGGTGCCAATGTAGGCGTAATGCTTTCTATGATCATTTTCTAACCTGCTTATCAGCATGATTTTAGAATGCACCTTTACCTTGGGATAACTGTAAATTACGTGCGCCCCTTTTTCTTCAAATTTTCTGCCCCATATAATATTGTTCTCTTCGTCAAACCGGGCTTTTGCCTCTACAAAAACGGTAACATTTTTTCCGTTTTCCAGGGCTTGCAAAAGGCAGGAGGTAAGTTTAGACTCATCTGCCACCCGGTAAAGGGAAATTTTTATATCTGTTACGGCTTCATCATTCACCGCCTGCTCAAGAAAATTCTCGATGTATTTAAAAGACATGTAAGGAAAATGTACCGCCTGGTCTTTTTCTGAAATGGTTTTGAAATAATTGTTGCTGTTTTCCAGGTTTTTATGCGGAATAGAAGGACGCGATTCCCGGTGTAAATCATTATTATCTGTAGGATCAGGAAAAGAGAAGAAATCTTTAAAATTATGGTATTTTCCACCAGGCATCATGTCTATTTTGCCCAAATTGAGCAATTTTCTAACTTTCTTCTGTACTTCCTGGGGCATATTTGCGTCATAAAGGAGCCTAGTTGGTTGCCCCTTGGTCCTCTGTTTTAGCGACTCATATATTTTTTCAGAAAGTTCGCCATCATAAATATCGTGTAAATAGAGCTCGGCGTCCCGGGAAAGTTTAATTTCAAAAATTCCTGTTATATTTTTCTGCGGAAAAAGCTCATCCAGTTTAAACCTAACTATTTCATCTAAATAGGTAATAAAATGTTCCTGGTTTTCTTCTTTTAGAGCAATAAAGCGCCCGCAGTTTTTCACCGGAATATTTACAACTCCCAGTTTATTTTCATCCTGAAAAGTTACCAGGAAATACAAAACGGCATTCTCCAGAAACAATTCATTTTCCTTTTGAAGATCCAGTAAGACCGGTTTTAAATGCCCAAAAACATTTTTGCTGAAGAAACCTGTGGCGAATTTCTTTTGTTCTGCATTAAAATGATGGGATTCTATAAGATTTATACCATTTTCAGCAAGTTCAGGAATAATCTGCTTTTTATACAGTACACCAAATTTCTCCTGCTGTAGTTTTACCTGCTCAATAATTTGCTTGGTAATTTTACTGGGACGGAGGTCCAGCTTTTTGCGGATGCTTTTTTTTACCCTTTTCATCTGCCTTAGCTGGGATACCCTTACCCTAAAATATTCATCTAAATTAGAGGAGAAAATTGCGAGGAATTTAATGCGCTCGTAAAGCGGATTCAGTTTGTCTGCGGCCTCTTGTAAAACCCTTTCATTAAAACTTAACCAGTTGAGGTCACGGTGTCTGAAGCGGTTTTCATCAGGTTCCTGCATAAAAAAGTCTTTAGGCCCAAAAATACGAAGAAGGCCAGGCCATGAAGTCTAATTTTCTGTTAAATAAGCTACTGTGCAACCAGTTTTTCCAGGCAGTAGGAGATAAGCTCTTCTACCACTTTTTTGGGATCTTTGCTAAAGGTCCCGCTTGCCCTGTTAGCAATTACGGCATTCATGGAAACCGCTCTGTGGCCAAGCATTTTAGACAAGCCATAGATCCCCGATGTTTCCATTTCCAGATTGGTGATTTTCTGGCCATTCCAGGAGAAACTTTCCAGTTTATTGTTTAGAGCAGGATCCTGCAGGGGCAATCTTAAAATCCTTCCCTGTGGACCGTAAAACCCAACGTTTGTGCCTGTTATTCCTTTAAAAACCTTGTCTGAAGATAGCTTTTTTGCCAGTTCTTCATCGCAGTTTACAGCGTAGGGCTCAGATTTTTGCGAAGGCCATTGTAAATGCTCCATTAAAGCCCTGGAAAGTTCTGTTTCCTGTACGTGTTTGCTATCATAAAAATGCAGCAAAGAATCAAAGCCCACTCCTTTTTCGCTTAATAAAAAGGAATCTACAGGAATATCTTTTTGAATAGACCCCGTTGTTCCTATGCGCACGATATCCAGGCTCGTGAGTTTATCTTTTAAAGAACGTGAGTCAAAATCTATATTTACCAGGGCATCCAGTTCATTAAACACAATATCAATATTGTCAGTACCAATTCCTGTGGAGATCACGCTTATTCTTTTGCCTTTGTAAATTCCTGTTTGGGTGTGAAATTCTCTTTTTCGCACTTTAAAATCTACGGAATCAAAATGGGCGGTTACCTTGTCCACCCTGTCCGGGTCACCAACAACTATTATAGTTTCGGCAATGTTTTCAGGTAATAAATTTAAATGGTATATACTCCCGTCAATATTCAGGATAAATTCTGATGCTGCTAAGCTCATATTAAAGTTTTAGTAATCGGTGTGATTCAGGTTCGTAAAGGAAATTATACATTTTGGCTCCTCCAAAACATTCCTCATTTTTAAGTTGCCTGTAAAAGTTTTTTGTCCCGTTCATGGCCTGCTCCCCCTCTTCGGTTAATACAACCCTGTCTTCTTTTAAATGATAAAAACGTTTTAATTTGGAAAGCAAACGCTGCATTTGGGAATCGCTGTAGCCATAATAACCCTGGTATTCCAGCGCATAACCCAGAAGCTGGTTTTCTGAAGATATAGTATGCCTCTGTATAATTTTGAGCACATTCCTTTCCAGGGAATTTATCCCCGTGGTGCTGTTTGGAAAGCGTTCCACATGGGCACGGATACAACTGGAAAGGTATTCAAAATTGGAGTTTCTTTTAATCTGTGACTTTAGCTGCATAGGGTTGTTGCTGCAATATAGTTCCCATATATATTCTGCGATCTCCAGGTCATCAGAAGTAAGGCCGATCCTTTTTTTATAGTGGCTTAAAAGCTGTTTGCTGCTAAGGTGAGAAAGCGATTTTTGCCCTCCGTCACCTTTTAGCTTTTTGCTGCACACCAGGGACATTGGGACTTCTTTTTTCTTTGCAAGGAAAAAACTGATGGCTGCTATCATATTTATGTGGCAAAAAAGGTCGAATTCAAACCAAAGCACCACGGCATCATATTCTTCAATGTTTTGCAATGCATAAAGCTGGGACAGGAATTTTTCTTCATAATCTTCTGAAGAAATCCCATAGCTGTCTTGTAGAAATTTTTTCCGCAGTTTTATAAAATCCTCACTGCCCAGTTCCTTCACGGCCGGGCCCTCACACAGTAATTCCCGCCAGACAATAATTTCTCCCGGGATATCCAGCTCCTGCATTTTCTCGGCAAGGCTGTCGCCATTAATAATATGTATTGTTTTACTGCTCATAAATGAAGATAAAAAACGTGTCGGGGCAGTTAGCCTCCAACACGCTTAACATTATAGCCGTCTTTTTCAAGCAGCTGCATTATTTTATCCCGATCGTCCCCCTGGATTATAATCTCGCCATCTTTGGCAGAACCGCCTACGCCACATTTCTTCTTCAGCTTTTTTCCCAGGGCAACCAAATCTTCTTCCGGGCCCTGGAATCCTTTTATAATGGTCACGGTTTTACCGCCGCGCCCTTTGCTGCTAAAATGCGCTTCCAGCTCCTGTTCTTCTGGCTTTAAAGATTTCTGTTGGTCATCATCGGCATATTGATTTTCATCAAAATCTTCATCAGTGGAGAAAACAAAGCCTCCAAGATCTTCAAGCCCCAGTTTCTTCTTTGCCATAACCTACTTTTTTAGCAATCCTATTTCCACAAGCCGTTGATGTAAAAATTCACCTGCGGTAATATCTTCATACTGTTTTGGATGTTCTTCATCTATACATTCTTCCAGGCAATCTAAAGGCATTTCACTTCTTGGGTGCATAAAGAAAGGGATGGAATATCTTGGTTTGTCCCACTGTTCTTTAGGCGGATTAATTACCCGGTGTACAGTTGAACGTAATTTATTATTGGTAAGCCTTTCCAGCATATCACCAACATTAATCACCAGCTCGTCTTCCTTTGGAATTGCATCTATCCATTCGCCATCTTTCCTGAGTACCTGCAGGCCACCGGTGGAAGCTCCCATTAATAAGGTAATTAAATTGATATCCCCATGTGCCCCGGCACGTACAGCGCCTTTTGGTTCTTCGGTGATTGGCGGATAATGGATGGGCCTTAAGATGCTGTTTCCGTTACTCGCCCAATGGTCAAAATAATGTTCTTTAAGGCCAATGTGCAAAGCAAGTGCTCTTAACACATAAATTCCAGTTTTCTCAAGCATACGGTAAGCCTCCATTCCAACGTGGTTGAAATCTTTTAACTCTTCTACCTGTACGTTTTCAGGATATTCTTCCGTAAGATTGGCATCCTCTGCAGGTTCCTGTCCAAAGTGCCAGAACTCCTTGAGGTCTCCTTCTTTTTTGCCTTTTGCGTGTTCCTTTCCAAAGGAGATATATCCTCTTTGCCCGGCAAGGCCTTCAATTTCATATTTACGTTTGGTCTCCAGCGGCAGGTCAAAAAAAGATTTTACCTCCTTATAAAGTTCCTCTACAAGCTCATCGCTCAAAAAATGATTTTTAAGAGCAACGAAACCTATCTCTTCATAAGCTTTCCCGATTTCATCAACAAATTTTTGTTTCCGATTTGGATCATCAGAGAGAAAATCGGCCAGGTCTACGCTGGGAATGTTATTCATTGCCATATTGTGTGGTGTTTATTTATAGAGTCAACAAACAAATTTAAATAAATAAAGCGAGATGCCGTAAAAATTTAATTTTTCGGGCATTTATAAAAATAAGTACATTTGATAAACTTCGTGTATGTCTGTACATAATAAGCCATCTCATATTTTTGATTATGACAGGAAAAACCTGAGTGCAAATCAACTTCTTGGTTTATACCGCTCTATGCTGAAACCGCGTTTGATAGAAGAAAAAATGCTTATCCTGCTCAGGCAGGGAAAAGTTTCAAAATGGTTTAGCGGAATAGGGCAGGAGGCAGTTTCTGTTGGTGTTGCCAAAGCACTCTCGCGTGAAGAATATATTCTTCCCATGCATCGTAATTTAGGAATTTTTACCAGCAGGGATATTCCGTTGCACAGGTTATTTGCACAGTGGCAGGGGAAAGCAGGAGGATTTACCAACGGCCGGGACCGGAGTTTCCATTTTGGAACCCAGGAATATAAGATTATAGGAATGATTTCCCATCTTGGTCCGCAATTGGGGGTGGCAGATGGAATTGCGCTTGCTCATAAAATTAGAAAGGAGAACAGGCTTACCGCAGTTTTTACGGGAGAAGGCGGCACCAGTGAAGGAGATTTTCATGAAGCCCTGAATCTTGCTTCTGTATGGGATTTGCCGGTATTATTTTGCATTGAAAACAATGGCTATGGGCTTTCCACTCCTGTTAATGAACAGTACCGTTGCAAAAATCTAGCTGATCGCGGAGCAGGCTACGGAATGGAGTCTCATATAATTGAAGGAAACAATATCCTGGAGGTTTATCAAAAAACCTCCGAAATTGCCGAAAGTGTGCGCAAGCATCCACGGCCGGTACTTTTAGAATTTAAAACCTTTCGAATGCGGGGGCATGAGGAAGCCAGTGGGACCAAATACGTTCCGGAAGAACTGATGGCCTCCTGGTCTTTGAAAGATCCTATTGAAAATTACAGGAAGTTTCTTTTAGAAGAAGAAATACTTACTGAGCAAATCCAGGAGCAGTACGAGCAGGAGATAAAAGCTGAAATTGAGGAAAACCTGGTTAAAGCCAATATGGAAGAACAGGTTTCCTTCAGTGAAGAAAAAGAATTCAATGATGTATACAAAGAATTTGTAAATCAGCAATTTGAAAATCCATATCCTAAAAAAAACATACGCTTTGTAGATGCTGTTTCACAGGCGCTCCGCCAATCTTTTCAGAAGCATGAAAATTTAATTTTAATGGGACAGGATGTGGCAGAATACGGTGGTGTTTTTAAGATAACCGAAGGTTTTTTGGAGGAATTCGGCAGGGAAAGGATCAGGAATACCCCAATTTGTGAGTCGGCTGTAATAGGTGCGGCAATGGGTTTGTCTATAAATGGAATGAAGGCTGTTGTTGAAATGCAATTTGCCGATTTTGTAAGCTCCGGTTTTAATCCTGTTGTGAATTATTTGGCAAAATCCAATTACCGGTGGAAGCAGAATGCCGATGTGGTTATTCGTATGCCTTGTGGCGCGGGAGTGGGTGCAGGCCCTTTTCACAGTCAGACCAATGAAGCCTGGTTTACCAAAACTCCTGGGCTAAAGGTTGTATATCCGGCTTTTCCATACGATGCCAAAGGTTTGCTGAATGCTGCTGTAAATGATCCCAATCCCGTACTTTTCTTTGAACATAAAGCTTTGTACCGTAGCGTGCGCCAGGAGGTACCTGAAGGATATTATACCGTGGAAATAGGAAAAGCTTCCACCGTAAAAGAAGGTAAGAATATGAGCATTATCTCTTACGGGGCAGGCGTACACTGGGCACTTGAGGCTATTGAAGAATTAGAACTGAAAGAGGTAGAAGTGGTTGATCTCAGAAGCCTGCAGCCCCTGGACAACGAGGCTATATTTAAATCGGCGCGAAAAACGGGGAAAGTACTCGTGCTTACTGAAGACTCTCTTTTTGGAAGTATGGCTTCAGAAATAGCAGCTCAGGTTTCAGAAAAGTGTTTTGAACATCTTGACGCGCCGGTGTTTCGGGTGGGAAGCATGGAAACCCCCATTCCTTTTGCCACTTCTTTGGAACAGGGGTATCTTCCAAAAAAGCGATTAATAGAGAAACTTATTCAATTAACAGAATACTAATATTTTAACAACTTTCACAGTATTTAATTAAGATTCCTTAACATATCCACTGTTAAAGTATTAATAATCTTTTGCCTGCCGGAAAGGGCTGGTGTACTTTAGTTATAGCTAATCAATAAATCATAAATTATGATACGACTAATTATTATTTTCTTAATTATCGCTATTATCGCTGCGATCTTTGGATTTGGTGGAATAGCTGAAGGAGCTGCCGATATTGCCCAAATTATCTTCTGGATTTTTGTTGTGCTACTGGTAATCTCTCTTTTAAGCCGATTATTTAGAAGATAAGAATATTTAAAAAGATTAATCCAATGTATATTATCGGCAAATGCCGGCATTTGCATTGGGTTTTTATTTTAACCCAAACACTATATAATGAAAAAGATTCTGACCCTAGTATTTTTCTCGGTACTTATCGTTTCCTGCGGGCCCAGTAAGGTCGCAAAAGAAGCACGCAAAACCTTTGACGGTGGCTGGACCTTAACAAGCGTAACTTATCCTCAAAATACAGGCACCTTTAATGTAACCCTTTTAAATGATGCTTCGGCAAACTGCTTTGAGAACAGTACCTGGGATTTTGTGTCCAATAACAATCAGGGAACTTATAACTTGCAGGGTACAAATTGTGGAACCGAAACCCGTTATTTCAACTGGTCTATAGATGAGGAAAATACCCCGCAGGGAATGTATGATTTTCTTCTGAAGCCTACAGATGAGGATGCCAATTCTACCATGGGAGGGCAGGGTTTCCGTATGAACCTTAGGAGCCTAAGCCAGGACAGCATGGTTTGGGAACAGACTGTGACTTTGGAAGGAGAACCTTTTGTTATACGAATGAACTTTAGTAGAAATTAAAATTGAATGTTATGAAAAAATCGATAAATAAATTTTTTGCAATCCTGTTTGCCATGAGCATGTTAGTGGGTTGCGAGGCAACAAAAAATGCCAATAATAAACAAAAAGGTGCTGTAATTGGTGCCACCAGTGGTGCCGTAATTGGCGGGGTAATTGGAAATAACACCGGCGATGGGAATACTGCCCTGGGAGCTATTATAGGTGGTGTTGTAGGTGGCGCTGCCGGAGGTTACATCGGGAACCGGATGGATAAACAGGCCAAGCAGATTGAAGAGGAAATCCCCGGAGCAGAAGTGGAAAGGGTTGGAGAAGGAATCAATGTTACTTTTGATGAAAACAGCGGGGTTTATTTTGCCACAGATCAGTCAAATATTAATGCTGAATCCCAGCAAACGTTGAATAAGCTCTCTTCCATTTTAAAAGAATATCCCGATACTAACGTACTTGTAGAAGGACATACTGATAATACCGGTTCTGAAAGTTATAACCTTACCCTTTCAAAAAACAGGGCACAGTCTGTAACCAATTACCTGGTTAATAACGGTAACCTTTCCCAGGGGCGTTTTACCACAAAATGGTATGGTGAGGCACAACCTAAATATGATAATACTACAGCTGAGGGCCGTGCCAAAAACCGAAGGGTGGAATTAGCCATTGTTGCCAGTGAAGATTTAAAAGAAGAGGCTAAAGACGCTACCTCCCAGAACTAAAAATTCAAATACATAAACATTTACTAAATCTCGGTTCAGCACCGGGATTTTTTTATTCTTTTAAGTATCTTCAATTTATGAGAGACGCAGACATAGTAATAATTGGAGGAGGTTTGGCCGGCTTAACAGCGGCAATTCACCTGGCTTCCAGTAACTTGAACGTGATCCTCATAGAAAAAGAAAACTTTCCACATCACAAGGTCTGCGGCGAATATCTTTCCACGGAAATCCTTCCGTACATAAAAGCTTTAGAGGTAGATATTTTATCCCTTAAGCCCAAAAAAATTACCCGCCTGGAATTTAGCACTCCTAATGGCAGTACAATTTCTTCCGGCTTAAAGATGGGCGGGCTGGGCGTGAGCAGATTTATCCTGGATAACTACCTGTACGAAAAGGCTTTAGAAAGAGGTGCCAGGATTCTTCAGGATACTGTAACTAATGTAGAATATAAGGATGATAATTTTACTATAGATTGTGCGGGAGAAAATCAAATTAAAGCCAGCTTTGTGCTGGGTGCACATGGGAAACGCTCATTAATGGATAAAAAGCTGCAGCGTGAATTTATTCAGAAGAAATCTGGTTGGTTGGCCGTAAAAGCCCATTACCGGCATGATGGGTTTGATGATAACCTGGTTGCACTTAACAATTTTAGAGGTGGCTACTGTGGTTTGTCCAAAGTAGAGAACGGAAACGTGAATGTTTGCTATCTGGCGACTTACGAGAGTTTCAGGAATTACAAAAATCCGCAGGATTATAAAGAGCATGTACTTTCTGCAAATCCTGTATTAAATAAATTCTTTGAACATGCAGAGCCCGTGTTTGAAAAAGATCTCACCATAGCGCAAGTTTCTTTTGAGAAGAAATCCATGGTAGAAAATCACGTGCTCATGATGGGAGATGCGGCCGGTTTAATTCATCCGCTTTGCGGGAATGGAATGGCTATGGCGATACATAGTGCTAAAATTGCTTCGGAGGCGGTATTAGGGTATTATAAGGGGCAGGAAAAGGGCCGGAAAGCACTTGAATTAAGATATAAAGAAGAGTGGGTTAAAAACTTTAAAAACAGGATGTTAACCGGAATAATGCTCCAAAAAATACTACTGAATCCCGGTCTGGCTGAAATTTCCCAGAATTTGCTAGGTACAATGCCATCTTTGCTTCCCCGCATTATTAAAAGAACCCATGGAAAGCCAGTAGCAGCATGAGGAAAATTGACACCTCCAGAAGAACAGACATGGCAGAGGTCATGGATGATTTTGATTTAAGCGGAAATAAATTAAAGAAGACCCTGCATGACCTTGACAATATTAACAAGTGGCTCGGTGGCAACGGAATTACGCTGAATGGCGTTAAAACATTGCTTAAAGATATTCCTAAGGAACAAAAAATTAAAATTGCCGATGTTGGCTGCGGTAATGGTGCTATTCTTCGGGAAATAGCCAAGTGGGGCAGAAAAAAGGATAGAAATTTTGAGTTAATTGGTATTGATGCGAATACACATGCAATTAAAATTGCCAGAGAATTGAGTACTTCCTATCCGGAACTGCAATTTTCAGCCTTAAACATTTTTAGTGATACCTTCAGGCAAAAGGAGTATGATATTATCCTTTGCACTCTTACCCTGCATCATTTTAAAGATGAGCAGATCGTAAATCTGCTGAATGAGTTTTATAAGCAGGTAAAACTTGGAATCGTAATAAACGATCTTCACCGCAGTAAAACAGCTTACAGGTTATTTCAGGCTTTCTGTAAGGTATTTATTAACAATGAAATTGCCCGTAAAGATGGGTTGATCTCCATTTTACGCGGATTTAAAAAGAAGGAAATTGCCATATTGGCTTCCAAAATACCTTCTCTTAAACAACAGGTATCCTGGAAATGGGCTTTCCGCTACCAGTGGATTATAGAAAAGAATAGCAAAAATTTATGAGCGTTAAAGTTATAAAAGCAGTAAAGGAACTTCCGGAATATTCACGTGAAACAGCCGATGTAATTCCCTTAGTGGAAAACTGGCTGGAAGGGCAGGAGGAAAGGTTCCGCAGAAAGATCATTAAAATTTTCGAGGGCGCGGGAGTAGATAAACGCTATTCCATTATGTCTCCTGAAGAGGTTTTTACTTCTACTTCTTTCGAAGAAAAGAATAACATATATGTACGGGAAGTCAAAAAAATGGGGAAAAACGTACTGCAGAATGCCTTAACCGCTACTCAATGGCAACCCGAATCCCTGGATTATATAATTACAGTAAGTTGTACAGGGATAATGATCCCCTCATTGGACGCTTACCTTATTAATGAACTTCAGCTGAAGCAGGATATTACCAGGTTGCCGGTTACCGAAATGGGTTGTGCCGCGGGAATTTCAGGGATGATTTATGCCCATAATTTTCTAAAAGCCAACCCTGGCAAAAGGGCTGCTGTAATTGCTGTGGAAAGCCCCACGGCCACTTTTCAGCTGGAAGATTTTAGTATGGCAAACATGGTGAGCGCAGCTATATTTGGAGATGGAGCAGCCTGTGTTTTGCTTTCTTCAGAAGAAGAGGCCCAGGGGCCAGAAATATTAGCTGAAGAGATGTATCATTTTTATGACGCGACCCATTTAATGGGTTTTGGACTTACCAATGCCGGCCTGCAAATGATCCTTGATCCTGCAGTTCCAGAGACAATTTCCAGCCGTTTTGAAGATATAATTTTCCCGTTCCTGGAGAAAAACAACAGCAGCATAGAAAAGGTGAACCACCTGATTTTCCATCCCGGTGGGAAGAAAATTGTGCAAACGGTTTCTGATCTTTTTGGTAACTTAGGGAAGAATATTGATGACACCAGGGAAGTGCTGCGCTTATATGGCAATATGAGCAGTGCAACAGTATTGTATGTTTTGCAGCGGTTTCTGGAGAAGGATATTCCTGAAGGGGAACAGGGAATAATGCTGAGTTTTGGCCCCGGATTTTCAGCGCAAAGAATTTTATTGCAATGGTAGAAGAATTTAAAGACAAAAATTACTGGGCGCTTATCCTTGGCGGAAGTAGTGGGCTTGGTTATGCCAGTGCCTGCAAACTGGCACAGCACGGCATGAATATTATAATTGTGCATAGGGATCGCAGGTCTGAAATTCCTAATATCGAAGAATCTTTTGATGAAATAAGGGAAACAGGAGTGCAGTTTGAAAGCTTTAATGTAGATGCCATTCAGAAGGAAAAAAGGGCCAGCCTGGTAAGCCAGATCACTGAGATTTTAGGTAAAGAAGGAAAGATACGCACCTTGTTGCATAGTATAGCAAAGGGAAATTTAAAATCGATGACCGGAAAAGAAGAGCAGCTTGAAAATATCGATTTTCAGCTTACCATAGATGCGATGGCCTTAAGCTTGTATGACTGGACACAGGATATTTTTAAAGCCGGGCTTTTTGCCAAAGATGCCAGGATTATTTCCTTTACGAGTGAAGGAAATAAAAAAGCCTGGAAGAATTATGCTGCCGTTTCAGCTGCAAAAGTGACTTTGGAAGCCCTAACCCGTAATATCGCCTTGGAATTTGCGCCTTATGGAATAAGGGCAAATTGCATACAGGCTGGAATTACCGTTACCCGTTCGTTCCAGATGATCCCAGATAATGAAACGCTGCACACACATGCCCTTAAACACAATCCTTTTAAAAGGCTCACGGTCCCTAAAGATGTGGCCAACGCAGTTTACCTGTTAAGCAAAGACGAAGCAAGCTGGATTACCGGTACCATTATTCCTGTGAATGGCGGCGAACATTTAATGTAAATCTCCTGTGGACCAAAAAACAATCCTTTCCCGGTTACCTTATTCTCAACCATTTTTGTTTATAGATAAAATTATTGCTATTGATGAAAATGCGGTTTCCGGCACCTATACTTTTCCCCCTGATTCATTTTTTTATAAAGGCCATTTTAAGGATAATCCAGTCACGCCAGGCGTTATTCTAACCGAATGTATGGCGCAGATCGGACTTGTTTGCCTGGGGATTTTTTTACTGAACAAGGAGAAACCAGCTGAAGCAAAAACCGGAGTGGCTATGACTTCTTCGGAAATGGATTTTTTTAAGCCTGTTTTTCCCGGGGAACGGGTAAAGGTAAAATCAGAAAAAATTTATTTCAGGTTTAATAAGCTTAAGTGTAAAGTAGAAATGTATGACGCTGAAGATAACCTGGTTTGTAAAGGAATACTGGCGGGAATGATGAGGAAGTAAAGCCTGGAGAGTGAAAAGAATACGAAGTACGAAGTTGGAAGATAGAAGTTAAAGCTTAAAGCCTACAGCCTAAAATCAAAAATGCAGCAGGCAACAGACGACAAACAAAGACACATTTAGATATGAATAAACGTGTGGTAATTACCGGACTTGGCGTGGCTGCTCCAAATGGGGTTGGAATTCCCGGTTTTGAGTCGGCTATTAAAGAGGGCAGTAGCGGAATTACTTTTCATGAGAAGCTTAAGGAATTAAAATTCAGCTGCCAGATAGGAGGGAAGCCGCAAATTTCCGAAGAGAAAATAAAAGAATATTTTACTCCGCTACAATTGCGAGGTCTAAACAGCAGTGGGTTAATTTATGGCGTGATTGCGGGCAGCGATGCCTGGAAGGATGCCGGCCTGGAATTTTCAGGAGAGGAAGAACCAGACTGGGATTCGGGAATTATTTTTGGAACCGGAATTCTGGGAGTGGAGAAATTCAGGGAATCCATCCATTTAATTGATGAAGGAAAAACACGCAGGTTGGGAAGTACCAGCGTTATCCAAACCATGGCAAGCGGGATAAGCGCCTATTTAGGAGGAATTCTTGGCTGCGGAAATCAGGTAACTACCAATTCCTCTGCATGTACAACTGGGACAGAGGCCTTGCTCCAGGGTTTTGAGCGCATTCAAACTGGAAAAGCAAAAAGGATGCTGGTGGGCAGTTGTGGGGATGACGGTCCTTACGTGTGGGGCGGCTTTGACGCCATGCGCATTCTCCCTGGGAAATATAATGATGATCCCGAAAAAGCTTCCAGGCCTATGAGTGCCACAGCGGCTGGTTTTGTTCCCGGAAGTGGAGCGGGGGCTTTGGTGCTGGAAGAACTGGATTCGGCCTTGGAAAGGGGCGCGGAAATTTATGCTGAAGTTTTAGGCGGGGAGGTAAACAGTGGCGGCCAGCGTGGCGGCGGAAGTATGACCGCTGCTAACAACAAAGCGGTACAGCGCTGCATAAAAGCAGCGATTAAAAATGCCAATATCCAGGCTTCAGAAATAGATACTGTTAATGGGCATTTAACTGCCACCGGAGGCGATGTTGCAGAAATCAGCAACTGGAAAGACGCGCTGCAAAGTGGCAAAGAAAATTTTCCATACATAAATTCACTTAAAAGCATGACGGGGCATTGCCTTAGTGCTTCGGGCAGTATAGAATGTGTGGCCAGTGTACTGGAGATAAAGCACAATTTTATCTTTGGCAATGTAAACTGTGAAGATCCCCATCCGGAAATCCTGGAATTAATTAATGCAGAAAGAATTCCGCAGCAAACCCTGGAGCAGCCAGTACAAATTTTGGCAAAAGCCAGCTTTGGTTTTGGTGATGTGAATGCGGTAATTATTTTTAAAAAATATTAAAAATTAAAGCTTGAAATAGCACCTACTTGTAATACTGATTTTTATAGAATGACAGAAAAAGAAATAATAGAGCGACTAAAGAAAATTGTTAATCCGTATGTACAGCGTAAAGAAGGTTTGGAAAATTTTAATAAAGAAACCGACTTCCTAAACGACCTGCAGATAAACTCCGCCAACCTGGTGGATGTTGTGCTGGATGTGGAAGATGAATTTGATATTGAAATTGACAACGATTCTATGGATGGTATGCTAACGGTGGGCGACGCAAAGGAGATTATCGAGACGAAACTGAAGGAGAAGTGATTGGAAACGATATTGTTGATTTAAAACTTTCGGCAACAGAAAGCAATATTTACCGTCCGCGGCTTCAGGAAAAGATTTTTTCTGAAGAAGAAAGAGTTATTATCAGGACCTCCGAAAATCCGGAAACGCAATTATGGCTTTTCTGGGCAATGAAGGAGGCGGCGTATAAAGCTCATCAGCGAAGGTTCAACCTTCCGCGAAGGTTTAATCCTAAAGATTTCAAGTGCAGGTGTGAAATTTCAGAAAAATCAGAGCTTTCAGGAACTGTTCATATTCAAGGTTTTGAATACTTCAGCAGCAGCAAAATTTCAGCAGAATATATTCACTGCATAGCATCAGCTTCAGCTTCCGCAGAAAGAATTTATGAAATTTTCAGCATTAAGGAAAAGCTTAAAAAAGAACTCATTTCGGCATTTTCAGAGCGATATAATTTTACTTCAGGAGCTGTCCAGCTATTAAAAAACAATTATCGTATCCCGCAGCTGTACTGTGATGGTGAGTATTTAAAGCATTCATTTTCACTCTCTCACCACGGCCGATTTTCGGCGTATGTGCTAGCCGTTAATTAACTGCTAAAACGCAGTTAAACCCTTCTAAAAAACCTTTGAGAAGAAGTTGTTGAATTTGTATCTTGAGAGAACTAATTTAAAATCCAAGATATATATGAAGACTGTAGATAAGATGGAGGTATTGCACAGCCAGTCGGCTGAATTTATTAAGCAGGGAGAAACGGGAAAATTCCTAAAACTTATTCCTGACACTTTTATAATAAAAGGAGAAGAAAAAGACGGGGTTTTTAACCAGGGATACGCGATAAGGCACATTAACCGCCAGGATATGATCCTGATTGATGTGGTGGAAGAATCTACAAAAAAAGCGGTAAAGAAGCTCGTGGAGGATGGATATAGAATTAAAGGCATCCTGATTACCTGTGACCATATACTTGATTCTGCTTATGCCGATCTTGCTACTATTTCTGAAGATGCCGGTGGGGCGCCAATTTTTGCGCACCCAAGGAACAACTTTAAAGACAGTTTTAAAACCAAAGATATTACGGCCAAAGAAACCGTACTTAAAGATTTTGGTTTAAAAGTGATCGATCTTCCGGGAAATGGAGGAGAATCCGTTCTGGTTTATTCGGATATTAATGATGGAATGCTGTTTCCAGGCGAGGATGCGGTAGGCTCAGATTATGATTCTGACCTTAACACCTTTAAACGTCCTGAAAACAAAAATAAAAATAACGATTATGGTTTAGCTGAAAGCTGGAGTGCTTTTGAGGATCCTTTTACCTACTTTTTCCCAAGAAAAGGAAAACCTGGGTTTAACCTGGAAGAAGGGCATCAAATTGATATTTTAAATAATCTTAGCAGAAGCTAAACATCCAGATTAAAACAAAGGAAAGGCCATTTTAAAGTATCAGCTGGCTCATTCAACAATCTGCTAAAGAGTAGGTTCGGGAAGAGAGTTTTTCAGGGATATTTTCAAATGGTCTTTTTTATGCATTTTGTTTTTCTTGTTCCGGCTGTTTACTCCTGCTTTTATCGCGCTCCTTTTCTTCTTTCCTTTGCTCAACTTCTTCTTTGGCCTCGTTATCGTCTTCAGAGTTTACAAGTGGATGATCTTTCACCCCCAGGCCAACAATAAGTATAATATTGGAGATGGTACCGTAAAGCATTGTAACAATAGCTATTAATCCCCCTCCAAGGATTGCAGCCATTCCCAGGCTCACGTAATAAATAGTTACATACCAGTTTTCGGGAACTTCATGACTTTCAACAATTGGAAGGTTCAGCATTAAAAAAGTAATGATTGCGGTGATGATAAGGACGGTGTCATACTTTGCCAGTCTCAATACATCCTGATAATGTTTTTGGGTAAGGCTGGAATCTGCTGCACGGCTTATACTCAGTAAGGTGAGCATTAATGCCAGGATGGTCGAAGAGCCAAGAATCACTGTATTACACAACATATTAATCCCCGAGAGCGAAGAAGATAGAAGTTCCATGGCCTTATAGCCAGACAATTCCCCCAGAATAAAAGTTCCGGTTCCCATTACAATAGTAGAAACCACCCCGCCGACTATGGCGCGCTTTAAAATTATATCCATTATTTAATATCTTTTTGATTTACTGGAAAAGAATTTCAAAATAACTGTTTAAGTAGAATAAATGATATAAGATATTGTTAAATGGACTAATTGTGTGAATCTATTTTGATAATTTGAAGGTAAAATTCTCCAATTATGTCACAATTAAATGTAACTCAAAAACTTATTAAAGAACACCTTCTTGAAGGGGAGATGACTCCCGGCAAGGAAATAGGTATAAAAATAGACCAGGCCTTGCTGCAGGATGCTACGGGAACATTGGTACAGCTTGAACTTGAAGCCATGGGATTAAAAAAGGCCAAGACAGAAGTAGCGGTACAATATGTGGATCATAACCTGCTTCAAACCGATTTCAAAAATGCCGATGACCACCTTTTTTTGTTAAGTGCAGCGCAAAAGTTCGGGCTGTGGTTTAGCCGCCCGGGAAACGGAGTGAGCCACCCGGTGCATATGGAGCGATTTGGAAAACCGGGAAAAACCATGGTGGGATCGGACAGTCACACCCCGGCAGCCGGTTCTTTGGGTATGCTTGCTATTGGTACAGGAGGGCTGGATGTTGCGGCAGCCATTGCCGGGCAACCATATTTTGTGAAAATGCCACAGGTAATGGGAGTGAAACTTACCGGAAAGTTACCGGATTGGGTAAGCGCGAAAGATGTTATCCTGGAAATGCTGCGGAGATATGATGTAAAAGGAGGAGTTGGAAAAGTAATTGAATATTACGGGGAAGGCCTGAAGTATTTGAGTGCAATGGACCGCCATGTAATTGCCAATATGGGGGCTGAACTTGGGGCCACCACTACTGTTTTCCCTAGTGACCAGGAAACAAAAAGATTTCTAAAATCACAACACCGGGAAGAAGACTGGAGGGAATTATTACCGGATGAAGGTTGTGAATATGACCTTCATGATGAAATTGTACTGGACGAGCTTGTTCCCTTAATCGCTTTGCCAACCAGCCCCGGAAATGTAGTTCCCGTAAGTGAAGTGGCGGGAAAAACCATAAGCCAGGTGGTAATTGGATCATCGGCTAATCCCGGACTTAGGGATTTCTGGATGGCAGGAGCCATTGTAAAGGGAAAATCGGTGAATAATGATGTTTCTTTCGATGTTAACCCGACTTCCCGGCAGATTATTCAGAATATGATAGAAAACAAAGCTTTTGCAAACCTTATTACCGCCGGTGCACGTTTTCACCAGTCAGGATGTATGGGGTGCATAGGGATGGGACAGGCGCCTGCTTCAGGAACGATTAGCCTGCGTACCATGCCAAGAAATTTCCCAAGCAGGTCTGGAACAGAAGACGACCAGGTACATTTATGTAGCCCCGAAACAGCGGCCGCTTCAGCTTTAACCGGTAAAATTACCGATCCCAGGGATTTGGAAAAGCTTTATGATATGACTTATCCAAAATATGAGCAGCCGGAAATGGAAATTATCAATACCGAAATGCTTGTGGCCCCTGCGGAAAAAGGAGAAGAAGTGGAATTGAAAAAAGGGCCGAATATTAAATCCCTTCCGGAGATACAACCTCTGGTAGATAGTGCCGATGTGCCTGTTTTACTCAAGATGGAAGATAATATTTCTACCGATGAAATTTTAAGGGCAGGAGCTGAAGTTTTGCCTTTTAGAAGTAATCTCCCTGAAATTAGTAAATTTTCATATTCTGTTATTGATAAGAGCTTTTATGAAAGGGCGCAGAAAGCCAAGGAAGATTTTGGAGGGCATATTGTAGTGGCCCGCGATAATTACGCACAGGGTTCCAGCCGGGAACACGCAGCGCTCGCGCCAAAATACCTGGGGCAGGTTGCGGTAATTGCCAATTCTTATGCACGTATTGCCTGGCAAAACCTGGTGAACTTTGGTATTCTTCCCCTGGAATTTATCGATTTAGAGGATTATAGTAAAATAGAACAGGGTGACGTGGTAAGCTTTAAAAACCTTCGTGAGGATGTGGAGAACCGAAGCAATATACGGGTACGTGTTCAGAAAGCCAAAAAAGGAAGCGAACCTGTGGAATTTGAAGTAAAACATTCTATGAGTGACCGCCAAATCCGGATCTTACTGAAGGGTGGTATTATAAATGAATTTAAAGCCAGGTTAAGCAATGAAGAAGTACATTCTGACAATAAAAACACTGTTACCGGCAATTCCCGCGAACAGGTAAAATAGGAAAAAAATAACTTCAATCTAAAAAAGAAGCCCCTTTAAATTCTAGGTTTAAAGGGGCTTTATATTGTTGGGATTTTTGGCTTTTAGCGGGTGTTCATTTTTGCTTTTTGTTTTTCCAGCTGCTTTTCAAGATCTCTGACAGCAGAAGTGGCAGCGGCTTCAAAGCTGTCTTTATTAGCTTCGGCAAAAAGCTGCGGGCCGGGAACGCTTAATTTGATATTACAGATAAAACCATTAGGATCCTGTCCTTCCTGTTTTTTAAAATGCACTTCAGCGCGCACCACAAAATCATATTTGTTTTCCAGTTTATCCAATTTTTTTTGAGTGTAATCCTCAAGGCGTTCACTTTTTTGCAGGTGAACAAATTCATAAATAGCTTCCATAAAATCTGTTTTTATTCGGTACAATTAACCCAATTTACGAGAGCTTACCAAGCAAATTATACCTTTGTTGAGAAACATTTAAGATAGCCTTTGGATTCTGTTACCGGCTGAAATTACTGGTGTTTATTCGAGCAGAAGTTTCCCGTTAAGTCGGATAAAACGAAGTCAATAATATTCTGAGTTCAGAGATTTTCTTTTAGACCCGGAAGATGTAGTTTCTACGTTGTTGATTAACTGGATATACACCTGGGTGATCTTTGGTTGCTTTTCCTGGATATCTTTTCGCAGTTCCTGCATTCTCTCTTCCGCTTCTTCCAGTTGAAACCCATTGGTTAATTCAACTTCAAGGATTAAAAGAATACTTTCTGAGGAAAAGTGCATGGTTTTGGGAAATTTCCAGTTTTTTATATAATGCTTTGATTTCAGCACATGTTCAATTCCGTTTAAAACAGTAGAGCGTGCGCTTTCCCCAAGCAGCAATCCTTTACTCTCGTGCGCCAAAAAAGTGGCTACGGTTAGGAGAAGGGCACCAATACAAATAGAAGCTATACCATCAAAAATGGGATTTTGATAGTAGACTGAAAGGAACACGCCCAGGATAGCAATAATAATTCCCGTTACCGCTGCGCTGTCTTCAATAATTACGGCGAAGGTGGAGGAATCCTTACTTTCTATAATATTGCTGATGATATTACCAGGATCTTCATGTGACTTATTGAATTTGTGAAGTGAGATGAGGAGGGAGGTACCTTCAAATAAAAATGCCGCCCCCAGAACAATGTAGTTCCAGGTGGGGTCATCAATAAGTTCAGGATGTTGCAGGGAATGTATGCCTTCATAAATAGCAAAACCGCCACCAAGGGCAAAAATAAGGATACTCACCACAAAGCTCCAGAAATAAACTTCTTTCCCGTACCCAAATGGATGATGTTTATCTGCTTTTCTTTGGGAACGACTAACGCCCAGCAACAGGAGGAGCCCGTCACCCGTGTCTACTACAGAATGGATACCTTCTGCCAGCATTGCAGAACTTCCGGTAAAGAAAGCAGCAACAAATTTGCTTATCGCAATTAGAACATTGGCTATTATAGCACCATAAATGGCGATATTAGAATTGCCCGCCATAAAAGAAATTTTAAATTCTACTTAAACTTATTACGCAGGATTTTCCCCGAGGATATTATTTTTTAATTTATCTGTGGTTTGTATATACACCTGGGTAATATTTGGCTGTTTTTGCTTTATTTCAAGACGCAGGCTTTCCATGGTTTGTTCTGCCTGGCTTAATTCCAGATCTTCTATAAGATCGATTTCTATGACCAGCAGAATACTTTCAGGCCCAAAATGCATGGTCTGTGGCAGCGACCATTCCTTTACATTAATATTATGCTCCATGATCCTTTCCACTTCTTTAATAACTTCAGGATGTGCGCTTTCCCCTAATAACAGGCCTTTGCTTTCTTTGGCCAGGAAAGTAGCCACTATAAGTAAAAGCGCACCTATCACAATAGAGGCTGCCCCATCTATATATGGATTTTCCAGTTGCTGGGATAAGAAGACACCTACAAGCGCGATACTTAAACCTGCCACTGCCGCAGTGTCTTCAATAATTACCGCGAAAGTAGCCGCATCCTTGCTTCTCACAATACTGCTAATGAGATTTCCTGATTTTGCACGGGATTTATTAAAAGTTCGCAGGGCAAGAAAAAGAGCGGTACCTTCAAAAAGAATGGCAGCACCAAGAACAAGATAATTCCACGTGGGATCTTCAATAACAGTGGGCTCCTGAAGGGCATGAATACCTTCGTAAATGGCAAATCCGCCACCAAGGGCAAAAATAAGAATGCTCACAACGAAACTCCAGAAATAGACTTCCTTTCCGTAACCAAACGGGTGCATTTTATCGGGCTTTTGTTTGGATCTTTTAATTCCCAACAGGAGAAGAAGTCCATTTCCGGTATCTACAAGGGAGTGTATTCCTTCCGCCAGCATTGCGGAGCTTCCGGTAAAAAAAGCAGCTGTAAATTTGCTTATAGCAATAAGTAAATTGGCGCCAATAGCACCGTAAATAGCAATATTTGATCCGCCTGCGGCCATAATTGTTAATTTGGTTAGTCAATGCAAAATACAATTTTCTTACTGAGGAAGACAAGACTAAGCAGATTTTAGAATTTCTTTGGCATCTACAGCAGGAGAATTTGTTAGAAAAAAGATTAAGCCATGCTTCCTGCTAAAGTTTCTTTAAATAGTTTGCACTTTGCAACTACTATTGTAAATTAAAATAAAAAAGAGATGACAGATAAAAAAAAGGAGAAAGATCATGCAGATTTTCAGGATAAGTACAGAAGGTCTTCTAATTTTGGCAGGGAAGAAAAAGATGATAATCTAAAAGTAAAAGGAGATGGCACCCTGAAAACCGGCGAAGAGAAGGATGGACTTACCGAAGAAGAAAAGGAAGATATTAAGGATGCTACCGATTCCTTTGGTGAGGAAAATGAAGAAGAAAAGTAGCCCTAAAATCAATAGGAGAGGGGCAGGATTGCATCAATTAGCTGAAATTTTGAATGGGAGTTTCTTTTTCTTCAATTCTTTTCACCTAAAAATTTAGTTTGAAATAATTCTTAAAATATGTTCAGAAGTAATTGGCTTAAAATTTCTTCAGTTTTCGGTATGCTCTTTTTGATGATTTCCTGCGGAGGATCTTCTGAAGTAAATTCCGGGGAGGATATCATGAAACTGGTGGGCAGCAGGAGTTTTGAAGTAGAAAACCAATGGGCAATTCCTTTAGGCGGAGGAATGATTAACCTAATAGGAAATCCTAATTACATCAGGTTTAAAAAGGATAGCGATAGCGTTGAAGTTTTTCTGCCATATTTTGGGGTTAGGCATTCCGGTGGCGGATATGGAGATTCTGGTGGAATCAAATTTAAAGGGATTCCAAAAGAACTTACTGTTGAGGAATTAAACAAGGATGACGTACAGATTAGCTTTGTTGGAAATAATGGCAATGAAAATTTTCAGTTTATGCTAAAGATTTTTTCTAATGGCAATAGTACCACCTCAGTAAACAGCACCCAGAGAAATTCCATTACGTATCGTGGAAATATAAAACCAGTTAACAAAGAAGATTAATTTTTCTTGCAATCGTTCTTTTGATTAGTAATAGCTGGCTGTGGTAGTGCTTTTTTTGAAGGTATGAGATTGGATGTAATTTATGGGTACTTCAATTTTCTATTTTACATAATATAAATTATAGTGCAAATACTCTAAAGTAGAAGTATGACATTCCAGAACCTTATTGCGGAATTTGCTGACTTAAACAATATAATGTTCCAAAGCCCCAGATAAAATCTATACAGCTAATACCAATTACTTTTCTTCCTGGAAAGCATTCTTCAAAAATGCTCAATGCTTTCCTGTCTTTAGCATCATTAAAAGTTGGTACCAGAACACATTTGTTCAGGATAATAAAATTCGCATAGCTGGCCGCTAAACATTCCGTCGAACCAAATATTTTCCGGCATTGCAGTTCTATAATTTTTAAATCTTTCCCGTTTTCCAGTTTTGCTTTTTTCAATCAGATTATCCTGCAGCGCCTGGTAATTTCGATGTTCAGGATTAGATTCTACCACAGTTACCACATTTTTAGCAATCTCCCTTTATTTGTAGTTTTTTGAATAACAGGTTTTTAAAATTGTTGTTTTCACAAACACCATTCTCCTATTTCAGAAATTTTAATATTTTTATTACCTGCTTATTACTAAATCTTGTGATGCAAGGGTAAAACATTCAAAAATGAAATTCTTCCGCAAAATAAGACGGCAATTTCTAAAGAATAATAAATTTAGCAATTATCTGTTGTACGCCACGGGGGAAGTATTTTTAATTGTAATGGGGATCCTTATTGCGCTGGCATTAAACAACTGGAATCAAAACCGAATTATTAAAGAGAAAGAACATTTCTACCTGGAAGGCTTAAAAGGTGAATTTAAAAGGAGTAAATATAAACTGGAAAAGCTGATAGATGTTAACAGGCTTAACTATGAAGAATCCATAAAACTGGCAGAGCAACTGGATAATGCACCACAAGAAATTGAGGAGCAGGAACTTTCAGGCTTGCTTTATAATTCATTGTCTTACGAGATTGCTTATAATCCTAATAATTCCCTTCTGAATGAACTTATAAATTCCGGCGGACTGGAGGATATTTCCAATCCCGAACTCAGGATGTATCTCACTAACTGGGAATCGGTTATCCAGAGTATACACCGCCAGGAAAATTCGCTGCGCATACAACGTGAGAAAATTCTGGATATGTTCCGGGCAGATTCCGGAAGTATCAGGACTATTTTTGACCATACAGGGGTTTCCGCAGAAATGGGATTTAAAAAGAAAGAAGATAATTTCAGCAATATGAATATTCTGGTCTCCAGAGAATTTGAAAACAACCTGCTAATGTTCCTTACTACAGGAAAAGCTACTGAAAATTCCCATTACAATCCTCTTTTGGAGGAAATTGATATTATCCTGGGCCTTATTGATGCTGAATTAAAAATGCGATCATAAAGAAGATTGGCGAATTAAATTTTCAGGATCCTAACTGAATCCACACCGGTGCATGGTCGCTGGTTTTCTCCCATCCCCGCACCTCACGGTCTACCCCTGCATCCAGAAGGTTATCCTTTAAATTCGGACTCAGTAGAAAATGATCAATCCGCAATCCGGCGTTACGTTTATAGGCATTTCTGAAATAATCCCAGAAAGTATAGATCTTTTCATCCGGATATAAAGCTCTTAAAGCATCTGTCCACCCCTGCTCTACCAGGTTCTTAAAAGCCTGCCGCACTTCCGGAAGAAATAATGCGTCTTCCAGCCATCGTTCAGGTTTATAAACATCAAGGTTAGTAGGCATAACATTAAAATCGCCCGCAAGAATTACTGGTGTATCCAGCTGCAACAATTCTAAAGCATGGGAATGCAGGCGCTCAAACCATCTCAATTTATAATCCAGCTTGGGGCCGGGAGCGGGATTTCCATTGGGCAAATAAATACAGCCAATCATGATGTCACCCACAAGGGCTTCAAGATAACGGCTTTGCGCATCTTCGGGATCCCCGGCAAGGCCTCTCCCCGTTTCATTAATCTCTATGTCCCTGGCAAGAATTGCCACCCCATTCCATTGTTTTTGTCCGTGCCATAAAGCATTATAACCGGCCTCCTGTATAGCTTTTTCCGGAAATTTCTCATTAGGAGCTTTTAATTCCTGCAGGCATACCACATCTGGCTGTGTAGCCTTTAGCCAGCGAAGCAACACCGGAAGCCTGGCATTTATTCCATTCACATTATAGGTGGCAATTTTCATATGGTTGAATTTATTCTAATATAAGAATATTCAAAATTTCAGGCTACATTGATTTTAGATCTTCAGAATATTCCTGTAATAACATTTTCAGCTTAGGATCGATATAATTTTTACAGAAAGGTTTCTGCGGATCTTTTTGGTAATAATTCTGAATTTCTTCCCGCGAGGCTTTAAATTCCCAAAAGGGGTAAACTTTAGTAACAATTTCTTTTTCAAAGTCCTGCTGCAATTCCTGAAGCGCTTTTTCTGCTTTTTGCTTTTGAAGCAGGTTGAAATAGTAAATGGCAGAGCGATATTTGGACCTCATGCTGTGGTTTGAAGTACTGTTATGGGTACGCAGGTGGATTTCTATTAAGCGCTGTATAGAAATAATTTCTGGATTATAATGAACAATGACAGCTTCTGAAAATCCTGAATTTTTTCCGGAAGAAGCAACATAGCCCTGCTCTACCCTGCCTACTCCTTTTAGCGCCTGAAAGACCGCTTCAGTACACCAGTGGCAACCGCCTCCAAAGACTATTTTTTCCAGATTTTCAACCATTACTATTTAAGTGTTTTTTTTGGTTTGTAAAAAGGTAAATTTTTAACCAAAATCAGGTGTTCATAATTGAAAATATATAAGCAACAATATTCAGGAGACTATTTCTAAATATATAGCTTTAAAAGCTTAAGATAACTCCGCATAAATCAATTCCATATCGGTTTTGCCAGTTTCGTATCCCGGCCTGGTACCAGTAAATCCGGAATTTGAAATCTTCAGGTTTTTTATTTCAGCAACACGAAACATTTTCCAGCCAGGAATTTCGGATTTTTCCCCTGTTCCTTTTATCTGGTAGGCAAGCAGGATTTGATTTCCGCTTTTAAACATACCGTACCTGTGCGGCTCGACCAGCCGGTAATGCTCATGATAAGTGAATTCCAGCAGGTTTCCGTTTTCTATAGCATTCACAATAGCCTTATTCATCTTCTTAAAATAAGGTTTAAACAAGAAATTTCCTATTCCTTTTCGTGTTCTTCCAAATCCTTCCGAAGGTCGAGTTTTCTAAACCCTGGAAAAGCGATTCCCATTCCCAGCACCGTGAGCAAAGTCATACTTCCGCCGAAAACCACCGCGCTAACCGTGCCCATAAGCTTTGCGGTCAGGCCACTTTCAAAAGCCCCCAGTTCGTTAGAAGAACCCACAAACATGGAGTTTACAGAAGAAACCCTGCCCCTCATATGATCGGGCGTCTTTAGTTGAAGAATGGTTTGCCTGATGATCATGGAAATGCCATCTGTGGCACCACTTAGAAACAAGGCGATTACCGACACCCAGAAAAATTTTGAGAGCCCAAAGACAATAATGCAAACTCCAAATCCAAAAATGGCTGCGAGTAATTTTATTCCTGCGTTTTTATTTAACGGATAATAGGCTGAAGTAAACATTATAAGCACGGCTCCCACGGCCGGCGCTGCTCTTAGAACACCAAAACCTTCGGGGCCGACTTTTAAAATATCCTGCGCGAAAACTGGCAATAAAGCCACTGCTCCACCAAAAAGAACCGCGATCATATCCAATGCGATCGCCCCGAAAATTATTTTCGCATTATAAACAAATTTCACCCCTTCCATTAAACTTTTCATTACCGGCTCCCCAATCCTGGGATTTAAAATAGGTTTCTTCGGAATTTGTAAAAGGGCGATTAACGCGATTAGCGAAAACCCAAAAATGAGGCACATAGACCAGTGCACCCCAATCCAGTGAATGCTGAAACCGGCCAGTGCCGGACCTAAAACCGCGCCCATTTGCCATACGGAACTGTTCCATGTGGCCGCATTGGGATAAACTTTTTTGGGAACAATAAGCGCAAACAGGGAGAAATTAGTTGGCCCAAGGAAAGCCCGCACAATACCGCCAATAAATATCAGAAAATATATAGCATACAAGGTAAATTGCTGGGATAATCCTGCAGTGATCCTGGGCCAGGTAAGCAGAAACAGCCCGATGCTGATAATTGAAAATCCAAATAAGCATTTAAGCAATAAACCCTTCTTTTCTTTTTGATCTACAATATGTCCTGCAAATAATGCCAGGCCTACCGCAGGGATTACTTCCATCAAACCTATCATCCCGAGGGAAAAAGGATCTTTGGTAAGATTATAAACTTCCCATTCTATAACAATAAATTGCATGGTACGTGCAAAGACAAAAGCAAAGCGCACGAGTAAAAAGGTACGGAATTCCCCATAGCGCAGGGCTGCGTAGGGATCATTTTTCGGCATAGGAAAGTTCTGGGATCATATTAAAACTATGAACAAATTTAATAATATGATTCTGCTGCAGCTGCTTTCGATGGAAAATATATCACTTTTTTAACGGAATAATCCCACTGAGCAAACTAAAGGCGATAAGAAGCACAGAGGCAACATCGGCATCATAATAGACATCACGAAACTTTTCGCCGCTGGTGACGTAGGCCCAGATGATAAATGCCACAGAAGAAATAAGTAAATGAATAAACCTGGGCTTCCCTTCCTTAGCCTGGTAATTTAAATAAAGCGGGGTAAGAAGAAGGCAAAAACAAAAAATACCAATGAGCAATCCCTGCTTTTCCACAAGAACGCTTCCCTCCTCCTTGTCCAGAAAGCCAAGCATTGCCAGGTAACCTGCGATTATTTCTGCAGGAACAAGGGAAGAAACTTTTTCCAGGTAACTTTTTACCCTTCCTTTCTCCTGTTTTCCGGACGCCCTGAAGCCAGTAACTTCATTTGTTTCATAGTACAGCCTGCTCATAATCGCCGATTTTAAAAAACCTTCAGGTTAGTTTGCTGTTTACTTTGTCAATAAATGCCTGCATGTTTTCCTGTATTAAACTTTCTTCAATGTTTATTTCCTTAGGAATGTTGTTTTCTTCAAAACTGAAACAATAAACAAAGGAATCCCGGGCGTTCTCATCACGCAGATCTTTCTTTTTTACCACTTCCTTAAAGGCTTCATTTTCTGAAGGATTCAACTCATCCAGTTCAAGAGTACAGGACTGCAGCCTTCCCATAAAACCGCCACTTTTAGCACAGTGTATTTTCATATAATCCTACTGTTTGCCAGCCGTTAATTACGGCATTATGTTCCGGACTGTTCTTGCCAAACATCTCTGCAGCAATGTTTACGGTGGTGTTGGCTAATTTATCAAAGTTACTGTTGGAGGTGAGCTGTAGCATAGCTTCATACCAAATACGGCCAGCTTTCTCCCAGGCAAAACCACCTATTTGTAGAGCTGCCTCGCAAAATGCCTTGTTGGGAATGCCTGAATTTATATGAACTCCCCCATTGTCCTGGGTGCCGGTATATTTATTGGAATAATGATCGGGCTGTGGATCGGTTCCGTTCAGGTCCGGATCATTTATGTAAGCGGTGCCGGGATTTTTCATATCCCTAATTGCCCTGCGGGTGGGAGCGGGAATAATTATTTCGTCTCCAATAAGCCAGTTGGCTTCCTCCACATCCTGTTTTTGCACCCATTGCTTTATGAGAGTACCAAAGACATCTGCCAAATGCTCATTTATAGCACCTGCTTCGTCAAGATACGCTAGCCTGGAGGTGAAAGAGATCACCCCATGGGTAAGTTCATGGCCCACCACATCCAGCCCTCTGGTAAATCTCCGGAAAATGATATCGTCTCCATCTCCATAGGCCATCTGGCTACCATTCCAAAAGGCGTTGTTGTAATTTTCTCCAAGGTGGACTGAAGAAATAAGGGTAAGGCCGCTATCATCCAGGGAATCCCGGTTAAAAAGCTCCCAATAGAAGTCATAAGTAAACCCGGAATATTCATAAGCTTCATTTACTGCCGGATCTTCCACAGGCTCCTGCCCTTCCTTCCTTACCAGATTTCCTGGTAAAAGGTCCCGGCGATTTGGCCTGTTGAGCATATCGTAAACTTCCCGGTTTTTACCTTCTTTGTTGGTAAGCAGTGCCGCCACGGTATCCGGCCATAGCAGCCGGCGCTCTGCGCGAACTTCAGCAGCGGTCTCAATATTCCTTAAGGCCATCTGCCTCACCTTTTCGTTGGGAGAAGTAGCCATGGCTTCCAACATGTATGGTGGTACGATACAATGCAAAGGATTATGATTTCCGCAATTACAATTAAAAACCTTCTTCATTTATTATCTGTTTTAATTTCCAAATAAGCAGCTGTATAAACAACAAATGTGACTATACTGAAAAATCTTTCTGTATTTCTTCGGAATGGAACAAGTACCTAATTTACAGATTATTTGAAACAATAATCCATAATCTCAGCAGGATCTCTATCAAAAACCTGAAAAAGACTTATCCCCTGATTCTTGTAAAATCAGGTGCAAATTTTCTTTGATCAGGCAGTTCCCGGTTTTTCTTTAGCTGAAAATATATGATGGACCCAATTATCGGAAACATCAAAATCAGGATGAGCCATGGCATTCTGAAATTTGGGTTTTTAACCCCGGACTTCAAAAGATCCATTATTGCCCAAAGCCAAAGTATTACGGAGAGGAATGTAAGAAAGCTTAAAAGGAACATTTTAGTTTATCTAACTTGGCTGCATTCCGCCATTAATATTAAAAGTCTGGCCCGTAATATAGCCATTTTTAAGGATGCTTAAACTTAGAGCTGCTACTTCTTCAGATCTGCCAAAACGTTTTACCGGGATTATGTCTGGCTTTACTCCTCCCAAACCGGCTACCATATCGGTATCTATAAGTGCAGGAGCTATGGCGTTGGCTGTAATTCCTTCCGCAGCAAGATTTTTTGCGTAATAACGCATCATCCCCAACTGTCCTGCTTTAGAAGTCGCGTAATCTACCCCTACCACGCCGCCGGTTTGGGCAGCCACGGAAGAAATCATCAATATCCTTCCCCATTTTTTCCTGCGCATAGCAGGCAATACCTGCTGGGTAACCAAAAATCCGGATCTGAGGTTTACCTTGATAATTTTATCAAAATCGTCCAGGCTTACTTCCTCTACATTCTGCTTTTTTGCAATCCCGGCATTATTAACAAGAATATCAATGTCCCCGAATTTATTTTGTACTTCTTCAATAAGCCTTTTAACTTCTGTTTCTTCAGAAACATCAGCCTGTACGGCAACTGCTTTACTTCCTTCAGCCCTTATTTGTTCACACACTTCTTCAGCTTCATCCTTAGAATGCTGATAATTTACCGCCACGTGCACACCTTCTGCCGCAAGTGCCAACGCTATTCCTTTACCAATTCCCCTGCTGCCCCCGGTGATTAGGGCTACTTTGTTTTTTAAATTTTCCATTGGGATAAGTTCGCATTTTTTACATGGAAAGAATGTTATGAATTTGCAAAAATTGGAAAACTAAAACTTTTGTTCTCTAAATACGAAGCAACAGGAGCTGCAAATTCCCGTATATCGAAATCTTTTACCATAATTTTAAAATAGATTGTAGTGATTCCTTTTTACATTTAAGTATATCCCAACTTCTTGAAGCTTTTCTTTTGAAATTGAGGCTTTTTATCAAGCCACTTTTAGAAGGTTTATTTCTAAAAAATTATCAGGATAAGCTTCAGAAGAGAAAAATTAAACAAAACCTGCCAAAAAATTAACTGATATGGCTGAGAAAAACCATCAAAATGAGGAAAAAAATAAAGACAATAAAATGCATAAAGGTGGGGGCATGGGCACCCGTGGCGTAACCCGCCCCATGGCCGAAATGCAGATGAAAGGCGGTGACAAAAAAAAGGATGATAATAAAGACAAGGAAAAAAAGAATAAAGACAAAGATTCCGGCGGAGGCATGGAAATGTCTATGGAAAAGCGAATGCACATGCTGCATATGCACCATAAGCAAACCCTTTGGGTTTATTGGTTAATAGTACTTTTGGGCGCCTGGATGGTTCTTTTCCCGCTAACTTTTAATTATACAGTGGGCACAGTGGAACCCAGCGGAGGCCGAGAATTATGGCTTAGCCTAAGCGAAAGGATAATGGTAATGAGGTGGAGCGATATTATTAGTGGTATCCTGCTCATGATTTTTGGATGGCGGTCCTTAACCCCAAACCGGCCCATAGGCCTCTGGATATGCTGTTTCGTAGGAATATGGATCACCTTTGCCCCCTTGGTTTTCTGGTCTCCAACAGCAGTGGGATATCTAAATTCAACCATGGTTGGCGCATTGGTAATAGCCTTAACTATCCTTATACCGGGAATGCCCAATATGATTACCTATATGAAAATGGGCTCACAGGTGCCGCCGGGCTGGACCTATAATCCTTCCAGCTGGCCACAGCGATGGATCATGATCGTACTGGCATTTTTTGGATGGGTGGTTTCCCGGTATCTGGGGGCATTCCAGCTGGGATATATTGATACTGCCTGGGATCCTTTTTTTGGAGATGGCACATTAAAAGCGCTTAATTCCAATATGTCCCATTCGTTTCCGGTTTCTGACGGTGCTATGGGAGCCCTGGCTTATACCTTTGAATTTTTAATGGGCTGGATGGGAAGCCCTACCCGCTGGAGAACCATGCCCTGGATGGTAACTTTTTTTGGAATTTTGGTTATTCCGCTTGGTCTCGTACATATCTTCCTCGTAATTTCCCAACCTGTGGTTGTGGGAGAATGGTGTACATTCTGTTTAATGGCGGCCGCAATTATGTTGCCTATGATCCCCCTGGAACTTGACGAGGTTATTGCCATGGGACAACACATGGTACAGGCCAAACGAAGAGGCGACAATATGTGGGACGTTTTCTGGAAAGGCGGAAAAGCTTTCGAGATGAACAAAGATGAAAGAACAACAGATTTAATGGAATTTCCTGAAAAACCTGCTGAAGTCTTTAAAGCTTCGGTTTGGGGAATGAGTGTTCCATGGACGCTGGCTGTTTGTACCTTAATTGGGATAGCGGCAATGTGTGCACCTGCTATATTTGATGTAGGGATACAAAAGACTTCCTCAGATATTTTTCACTTAAGCGGATCCCTTATTATTGTGGTTTCGGTAATTTGTATGGGAGAAATTGTGCGAAGGGGAAGATACCTCAATATTCTGCTTGGCCTTGCCCTGGCTATTGGCCCATGGTTTGTAGACAACTCCCCTACCGGCCTTTGTATTACGGGATTGGTTGCCGGGCTGCTGGTTGCCGGGCTTTCTATTCCTACCGGAATCATCAAAGAACACTATGGGCTTTGGGATAAATACGTAAAATAAGACTAACTTTAAAAGACAATCCAAGATTTTAGTGTTAGATGACGGATCAGGAATTATTTGAAAAGGTAAAAAAATTATTGAATGACAATATGGAAGAAGGTGGAGGCAAAAGCAAGCCTTCTTTCCATTTTACAAGGCCTTCCCCGGGAACATACCCTTATCAATTCTTCTGGGACACCTGTTTTCATGTTTTTATTTTTTGTGCCCTGGGAGAAAATGAAATGGCTAAAAACCATGTGAGGAGCCTCTTTGCTTTACAAACTGAAGATGGCTTTGTGGGACACATGATATACTGGGACAGGCTGAAGCCAGGAAGGTGGACAGATATTTTCCAATCCCTTCCCAGAATAAAGAATTTGTACAAGAGCCACATGAGTGCTATTATTCAGCCTCCACTTATTGCACAAGCCATAGAACGTATTTATAAGACTTCCGGGGATAAGGAATTTCTGAAAGAAATGCTTCCGAAGTTGAAAAAATATTATAGCTGGTTGGCTAATAACCGTGATTTCCAGGGAGATCACCTGCTTACTATAATTTCTACATTTGAATCTGGTATGGACTGGAAACCAACTTTTGATGTCCCTGCAGGATTTAAGCCCGGCAAGGCAAACTGGAAGTTGTTTTCCCGGGTTACAGGTGTGGATTTTAGAAACTATATAAACAATTATAACTATAAAAAGATCTATGAAAAGGCCTATTTTCTTGTAAAAGAAGTTGGTTTTAATACTATTTACGTCCAAAATTTAAGAGCGATGGCCAGTCTCTGCGAAGCAGTTAACGATCCAGATGCAGAAGCTTATAATCAACTCTCAAACAAAGTGGTACAAAGTATCATGAAACTCATGTACAATGAAGAAGATGATGCGTTTTACGATTGCTATGGTAAAGACAATAAACAAATAAAGATCCTTACACCTACCATTTTTTACCCGGTTATCTTAAATGGCATTTCTGAAGATGTTCGTAAAGCGGTAATGGACCGGCACTTTTTTAATAGTGAAGAATTCCGTACAAAATATCCTATCCCTTCCCTGGCAAAAAAAGAGGCTGCTTTTAATCCTACTCAATCCATGTACATCTGGAGAGGCCCCACCTGGATTGTCAACAACTGGTTTTTACATAAATTCTTTATGGATAAGGGCTATACTGATGAATCAAAAAAAATGGTGGAGAGCATAAAAGAACTTATAGATAAAAGCGGCTTCCGGGAATATTACAATCCGTTTACCGGAGAAGGCTACGGAGCACATGATTTTACCTGGGGCGGATTGGTAACGGACATGATAAAAATGGAAAAAGAACACCAAAATTCAGAAAAGAAGAGACAGTAATCCTCTATGCCTGAAATTGGCATTTCTTAACCTGTTATTAATTCATTGGAAGAAGAATTTCCTATTATTCTTTGTTCCTAGTTTCTCTTTTTTCTTCATTGACTTTCTTTTCGCTAAGCAAAAAAGCCACTAATGCTTTTATTTCGCTGCTGGAAAGAGAACCACCATAAGCAGGCATATCTGCACTTCCATTAGAAATTTGTAAAATCAACTGCTGTTCATCCAGACGGTTTTCTACTTTAGTAAGTGCCGGCCCGTTACTGCCTCCCTTCTTCCCTATTTTATGGCAATAAATACACTTCATTTCATAGAATAGATGTTTGCCTCTTTCCGCCATGGGTTCTTCCTGAGGAACACTTACATATTCCCCCAGCGGAGCTGCTTTAAAATCGGGAACCCAATTAGCCCACAATCCTGCGTATGTAAGGGAACCTACAGTTACTATAGTTATTGCAACGCCAACAATTGCCCAGGGCCTTCTTAATGGACTTCTTTCTCCTCCACGGCTAAGAAAAGGAACAGAAAAAAGCAGAATAATTCCCAATAACGGACCAAAAAACAGGAAATACGGTTCCAGGAAACGGTTCATAGTCGCAAAAATGGCATAGATCCATTTAAAATACCAGTCTGGAGTTGGTTCTGTTTCCAGGATTGTTGGATCTGCCGGTTTGGTAAGTTCGGGTGCGCCCACCAACCACCCAAGTAGTATCAGGACGATCAAAACTCCCAAAGAAAATACCACATCCCTCCAGATAACATCAGGAAAAAACGGAACCCCTTTCTTTTTCAGCATTTTCTGGTACCAACTTCTGTACTTTTTTGGATTTATCAGTCTTCCGGCTTTTGGAGGTTCAGAAATTCCATTTCGCAGCACCAGGAATAAATGATATCCCACTATGGTAAAAAGAAGTGCCGGAAAAAGAAAAACATGCATGGCAAAGTACCTGTTTAAAGTATCGCCTCCAAGTGTGGCGCCCCCGATAAAAAAGTGAGCAATGGCATCTCCAACAAAGGGAATCCTGCCGGTTTGCTCAGCTACCAAAATACCTGTCCATATCGCATTACTATCCCATCGCAACAACTGGCCGGTCATGGCCATAGTAAGGGTAATCCCGAGCAGGAATATTCCGCTTATCCAGCTCATTTCCCTGGGGTATTTATAAGCAGCGGTAAGGTACACTCTAATCATATGTGCGCCCAGCAGGACAACCATTCCTGATGCTCCCCAGTTATGCAGCCCCCGAATAAAACTACCCATAAAAGCCTGGTTTTCTATATACTGCATAGACTGGTAAGCAGCGTTAACAGAAGGCTGATACAAAAAAGCAAGTGCGATGCCCGTTAAAACCTGCACAATCAGACAAAATAAAGTGGCACTGCCCCACACGTAATTCCAACCGGTGCCCGGCGGAACAAGATGTTCTTTCAGGGGTTTCAGCATTTCAGAGAAGCCCCCTCTGTCATTCAACCATTTGCCAATTTTGCGTAGTTTCTTCTTCACACATCAATATTTGTAACCGGTATTGCTTCGGTTTCCAATTCTACATTTCCATTTCTCACTCTTAAAGGATAGGCGTATAATCCACGGTTTGGTGGCCCGGCTGCTCTGGTTCCATCACGGTAGAAAGCACCGCCATGGCAGGGGCAAAAGAACATTTGCGGGGATTCTTCCCATCTTACCGGGCAGCCAAGGTGGGAGCAATTCACGCTAAACGCAATTAACTGGTCTTCTTCATCTCTTCTTATATACGCCGCCGATTCATCAATTTTGCCACTCCAGTCGTACCTGGAAGCATTCCTGAAAGTCACTTTCTTGGTTTCGCCAATGCTAAAATCGCTAATATCCCCAATTTTTCGCCATACCGTCCTGCGGTTTCCTATTACCGGTTCCAACAGGTTGTTAAGCAAAGGCAGCGATAAAAAGCCGCCAATAACAGCCACAATTCCGCCAATGAGCTTTGACAGAAAACTTTTGCGGCCCATTTTGTTTTCTTTGGAATTCTCCCCGCAATTACAACTCATCTTTTTCCGGTTTTTTTTCTTTATAAAGATCTGTTATCCAGCCTCCCAATGAAACTATAAAAATTACAGCACCTATAGCCGAGACCACAATATTGCTAAGAAAGCCCCAGAATATGAGCATGGTGCCAAAGGCCAGCAGGAATGGCCAATATGTAGGTTCAGGCAAATTTTCGGGTTTGGCTTTGTATCTCTCTTCCATTTTATAATAATTTTTGGCTAAGCTTTTTGTTCAATTTCACTCATTTTTTAGATCTGAATTTGCTTCCGCAGCAACTAATTCCTCTGCGCCCTGCCCTTCTCCCTGCAGCCAGTTGAGCGCGATATGCACTGAAGTTGCCACGTATAGTACGCAACCTGGCACCCACATAATCATGCCTGCCAGCTCCTGGTCTGATTGTAAATTCAGTGATAAGGGGCTACGTAAGGTGGTGAGCATTGGAGCCGCGTATGCATGGCCTGCAGAGGAAGCTGAAAATGCCACCCATAATCCTAAAATAGAACAACTTACACATGCGGCAAATAAGTAGAATACTGCTCCCAAAGGTTTAAGCCTTAAGTTTTTGTCTTTTGAATAAACCGGAATCAGAAATATGATGCCCGCCAGAAGCAGAAATACCGGAAGCACAGCATCCGGAATTTCTTGCACCCAGCTGCCAGGCGCGGCTTTAATTCCGCAGATACTAAGCCCTGATTCCGCAGAAATTTTAGCGGCACTTAAAAAATGCGCCGCCCACATCCCAAGGCTGCCGGTTAGCCAGGTTAAAAGCACAAACCTGTTTTTATTTTCAGGTTTTAACCACTGCTTCTTCAGTAAAGCTGAAGGTAATGCTGCCCAGATTAAGATTGGAATAACCATAAGAATAATTACATGTTGTAGCATAGCAACACTGTGTAATCCAAATTGCAACAGGTTAGCCACGGGAGATGCCGTCATAATGAACAGCAGTAAAAAGGCAGCCGTAAAAGAGGTTAACTTATTTCCTTTCGGTTTAAACCAGATAAGGTAACTTCCGAAGAAAATAAGCAATGCCACCGACCAGGAAAATGACCAGTTTTGAGATAGCAAAAAGTAATCTTTCCAACTCATAACAGTGGTGTTATATAAACATAGGTGTAAACGCAAAGCCAAATGATATCTACAAAATGCCAGTAGGCTTCAACACTGGCAATACCGGCTACAGTGAGTACTTTAAATTTACCAAATGAAAACCCGAATAACAAGCTTATGGCAATAAGGCCCATAATTACGTGTAGCCCGTGAAAACCGGTAAGAGTGAAAAAGCTGCTTCCAAAAACATTTTTACTTATGGTAACCTGCTTATGGTAAAGTTCTATGTACTCCATCATTTGCCCTCCCAGAAAAACCGCAGCAAGAATTATAGTGCCACCCATATATAATTTGGCCATTTTCCAACGGCCTTTCAGCAAATTTCTTTTGCTCATAATTAGGGTAAAACTGCTCAGCACCAGGCCTGCCGTTAAGATAGTAGCCCTTTTTACATTTAAAAAATGTGCGACCATATCTGTAGCTCCCGTAAAATTACGATAGTAAACATAGGCAATGATAAGGGCTATAAAGAAAAACGCCTCAGAGCCAATTAGAAAAAACATTAAAAGTCTTCCTCTGTCTTTCATCAATTCAGTCTTTTATCTTTATTGTGCGGGTTCTTTAAATCCCAAAGCGGCCTACGGCTGTGTACTGGCGGTAATTTGTCAAAATTCTTTTGGCCGGGAGGAGATTGTGTTGCCCATTCCAGGGTCCAGGCATCCCAGGGATCTCCTTTGGCTGCAGGTTGTTTTTTTAAAGTTCTGTAGATATTCCATAAAAAAACCGCCACTCCTCCAAACATGAGCATTGCGCCGGCGCTGGAAATTATATTTAAGATAGTCCAGTAGGGTAAGTCAAAATAGGTATAAACCCGGCGGGGCATTCCTAAAATTCCTAAAAGATGCTGAACCAAAAAGGTCATATTAAACCCGGTAACAAAGGTCCATAAATGCCATTTCCCAATCTTTTCTGAAAGTTGCCGCCCGCTCATTTTTGGGAACCAGTAATAAATCCCGGCGAAAGCGGCAAATACCGTCCCCCCAAGAAATACATAATGAAGGTGGGCCACTACATAGTAAGTATCTGTTAGTTGCCAGTCTACCGGGACAATGGCGAAAGAAACCCCGCTAAGCCCCCCAATGGTAAAATTGATAAGGAACATTAGCGCAAATAACATTGACGTGGTAAACCTGATGGAACCTTTATACATGGTCCCCACCCAATTAATAACTTTAACTCCAGTAGGCACTGCAATTAAAAAACTTGCCGCCCCAAAGAAGCCGTTTACAATATTTGTATATCCCACCGCGAACATGTGGTGCATCCAAACCCCAAATGATAAGAGGGCGATGGCAATGGAAGAAACCGCCACAAAAGCATAGCCGAAAATAGGTTTTCTTGAATAAACCGGAATAACTTCAGAAATAATTCCGAAAGCCGGTAAAATAAGAATGTAAACTTCAGGATGGCCGAAAGACCAGAAAAAGTGCTGCCATAAAGTAGCCGATCCTCCTGCAGAAGGAAGAAAAAACAGCGCGTCCAGCTGCCTGTCAATCAAAAGCATTGCCAGTCCCGCATTCAATAATGGCAGTGCCCCAAGAATAAGAAAAGCGTTTATAAAGCTCATCCAGACAAACAGGGGCAGCATGGTCATTTTCATTCCTTTCACTCTCATGGTGAGTACGGTAACGGCAAAGTTTGCAGCAGTGGAGATACTTCCAATTCCGGTAAGCATTAATCCCACGGTATAATAATCTATCCCCACATCGGGCGAATACGGAGTTTCACTTAAAGGCGCGTAATTAAACCATCCGGCATTTGGAGCACCGCCCGCAAAAAAGCTGAAGTATAGTAGAAGTCCGCCAAAGAAGGTGATCCAAAAGCTAAAGGCATTCATTCTTGGAAAAGCCATATCATTAGCGCCAATCATCAGCGGGATAAAATAAACACCTAAGCCCAGCAGAACAGGCATAAGTGCGAGAAAAATCATAGTAGTGCCGTGCATGGTAAAGATCTGGCTGTAAACTTCAGGGGAAATAATATAATTTTCCGGTAGCGCCAGCTGTGCTCTTATAAACATGGCTTCCACCCCTCCAATAATAAAGAATAACAGCGCCATTAAAATGTACATTATCCCTATTTGCTTGTGATCTACCGAAGAAATCCAGGAAAGCCTTCCGCGGTCAGATTTTGGCGATGGCAGTTTTGCTTTAGATTCAGGTATGTCTATATATAAACTCATTTCAGGTTTTCTAGATAATGCGTGAGGGCAGCTATTTGGTCTTCATCTAAAAGCATGTCCGGCATTTTTGCGCTGGACTTTACTTTACCGGGATCTCTTAACCATGCTTTCAGATTTATTTCGGTATTCAATTTTATATTGCTTAAAAAGTATTTACGACTGCCAAAATTGGCCAAATTCGGGCCTACGGCAGGAATAGATGCTGTTGGAGAAATCGCATGACAACTGGTGCAGGCTTTTGAAGAAAAAAGCTGTTCGCCTTTTTTAAACAATTCCTCATCCAGTCTTTGCTTTGGCTCGAGTTGTCTTCTTTTCCACCTTTCAAAATCCTCCGGCGAATGTGCAATGAGCCTTATTCTCATCCATCCATGTTGTGCCCCGCAAAATTCACTGCAGGAGCCCCAGTAAATTCCTTCTTTTTCTACTTTTACGCTGAGGTAATTATCAACTCCCGGGACCAGGTCCATTTTTCTGCCAATTGCCGGAACCCACCAGCTGTGAATAACATCATCAGAATTGAACTGAATAATTAATTCTTTCCCGGTGGGAACATGAATTTCATTGGCGGTAATTAATCCATCTTCTGAATATTCGGCTTCCCACCACCACTGGTGGCCAGTGATAAGAATATCGGGATGCGGGTCTTCTGGAATGTCCTGAATTTTATTCATCCCGTTTATAGTAAGCACAAAAAAGAGTGTTACCAGGGAAAGAGCCACGGCTATCAAAGAAAATTCCAGTTTTTTATTATCGTGTATTTGTTCCGGCTCCTGCTCATCGTCTTTTCTTTTACGGTATTTCCAGGAATAATATGCTGTGAAGAAAGCTACAAGCCCCAATATAATACTGGCTGCTATAAGAAAATAAATAAATAATTCTTTTATAGTACCAAGTTGGTTGAATTGAATGTCTTCCAAAATTAAAACAGCTTAAAATTCTGAAGGAAAAATCTATTTATAAATAGATTTTTACCCTCTTTAATCTTCAGTGTTAACAATAAAATTACAAGAAATTATTTCCTGTTTCTACTCCTATTCCTATAAATTTGGAACAACCTGTTATCATTTTTAATCATATTCTGCAGCAGCAGCAGAAAACATGGGGGTACAGACGAATTACAAAAATCCACAAATTCAACTATTATTTTTTGCTTATTCTGAATATGCCATAGTAGACAATAAAGCATTTTCTGCCTGCCGGGAATCCAGCCGGCTATGTTGTACCACAACAGGAACAGAAGATTCTATAACAGAAGAATAATCTGTGCCTTTTGGTATTTCTTCAGGATCTTTAAGCTGATTAAAGCGCAAATGCAAAGTTCTTTTTGCTCCCACTTCCACCTTATACGGGCCTGCCGGTTCGCGGTCCGAAAAAAATATGGTAATTTTTATTTCAGCTTTTTCCTCTCCGGTATTTAAAATACATGCGGTTTCATGACTCGTGAATTCCGGTTCTTTTCCATTCCCGTACTTTGGGATATAACCTTCAGCAATCACCCATTTTCTTTTCCCCAAATGTTCCATGCAGCTCTGTTTTTTATTCCCTTGTTAATGCAAACCTAAATTAGAGATTAGAATTTACTTTAAATATTAAGGTTCTGCAAAAAATATATTTTTAGATGTGAAAGTTTCTTAAACGCCTGTGACAGCCTCTGCAGAATACCTAACTTTAAGTAGCATTTTAAAAGTACTATTCTAGCCGATCGGTGCTCCTGCATACTTTTAAGTGCAATTTCCCCTACTGCTGCTGCTGCTCCTCATTACAGGATTTAGTAAGACGGCAGCTCAAAACTGAATGAATTTTGAAATAATTATCTAATCGTAAATCAAATAAGTATGAGCGCAACAGTAAGTGATTTTATTCTTCAACGTTTAAATGACTGGGGGGTTAAGCGCATCTATGGTTATCCCGGAGATGGAATAAACGCCTTAACCGCTGCAGTCCGCAGGGCAGAAGATGATGGGAAAGTAGAATTTATCCAGACAAGGCATGAAGAGATGGCGGCATTCATGGCCGGGGGCCATGCAAAGTTCACAGGAGAAGTAGGAATTTGTATGGCTACTTCAGGTCCCGGGGCCGTGCATTTATTAAACGGTTTGTATGATGCAAAGATGGATCATCAGCCGGTGGTAGCCTTTGTAGGGCAACAGGCACGAATGGCACTAGGTGGTGATTATCAGCAGGAAATTGACCTGATGTCCCTTTTTAAAGATGTGGCAGGAGAATATGTACACATGGCCACTGTACCCGAACAGGTAAGACATTTGATAGACAGGGCTTTAAGAATAGCTATTTCTGAAAAGACGGTCACCTGCGTGATCCTGCCCAATGACCTCCAGGAATTGGATGCCCCCTCTGCCCCACCCCGTAAACATGGTTCGGTACATTCCGGCATTGGAATTACCATCCCGAGTGTAGTACCTCACAGGAAAGATCTGGAACGTGCAGCAGAAGTTTTAAATGAAGGAAAAAAGGTTGCAATGCTCATAGGATCGGGTGCCAGAAATGCCGCAGATGAGGTTACTGAAGTTGCCAACCTTTTAGGTGCCGGAGTAGCAAAAGCTTTACTGGGAAAAGATGTTTTACCAGATGATCTTCCTTTTGTTACCGGTTCCATAGGTTTACTAGGTACAAATCCAAGTTATACATTAATGGATGAATGTGACACCTTATTAATGATAGGAACAGATTTTCCTTATTCTGAATTTCTTCCAAAAGAAGGCCAGGCAAAAGCTGTGCAAATAGATATTGAAGGAAAAAGGCTGGGTACCCGCTACCCTACCGATGTAAATCTTGTAGGCGACAGTAAAGATACTTTGGCCGAATTAATCCCGATGCTTAAAAGAAAAGAAGACCGTGACTGGAGGGAAAAAATCGAAAAATCCATTAAAGACTGGTGGGAGATCCTTGAAGAAAGAGCGATGAAAGATGCCGATCCTATCAATCCGCAACGTGTTTTCTGGGAGCTGAGTAAGAAATTACCTGATGATTGTATCCTGACTTCAGACTCCGGGTCTTCTGCCAACTGGTATGCCAGGGATATCAAAATAAGGAAAGGAATGCGAGGCTCACTTTCAGGGAAATTAGCTACCATGTGTCCCGGGGTACCTTACGCCATTGCTGCAAAATTTGCACATCCCGAAAAGCATGTTATTGCGCTTGTAGGTGATGGGGCCATGCAGATGCTTGGCAATAATGGTCTTATTACTATTTCGAAATACTGGGATCGCTGGAACAACGGTAAACTAATGATCCTTGTTCTTAATAACCGGGATCTTAACCAGGTTACCTGGGAGCAACGGGTAATGACCGGAAACCCCAAATATGAAGGTTCTCAAAAAGTACCCGATTTTCCTTATGCTGAATATGCCAGTATGCTGGGATTAAAAGGTATAAAAGTAGACAAGCCTGAAGATATTGAACACACTTTAGATGAAGCTTTAAGTTCAAACAGGCCTGTTATTTATGAAGCATATACAGATCCCGAAGTGCCGCCAATGCCACCTCATGTGAAGCCCGGGCAGGCAAAAGCGTTTGTTTCAGCTTTGCTGAAGGGAGATCCGGAATCTATAGATATGATCAAGCAATCCTGGAAAGATGTAATTGCGGAATATACTCATTAGTCAGGACCATTGAATTTTGACAAATCAAATAATGCCTGGAAAATAACTGCTGCTGCTGCTCATGCTTACTGTGTTCCTACAGAAGAACCTGAAGCTGACGGCACATTGCAATGGGACAATACTATCATGGTTTTGGTACATCTTAAATCTGAAAGTCAGGAAGGCATCGGCTATACTTATGCGGATGCAGTTACCGCACAATTTATTGCGCAGCATCTTTTCCCTTTAATAAAAGATGAAAATCTTTTTGACATAAACAGGTTATGGGGAAAGATGCAGCGTAAAGTGCGTAATCTTGGCCTGCCCGGGATTGCTTCCATGGCAATTTCAGCAGTAGATAATGCTTTATGGGATCTAAAGTCCAAAACTTTAGGCCTTCCGCTATGCAAACTGTTTGGGCAACAACATGAAACCATGCAATCCTATGCCAGCGGCGGATTTACCACCTACGGGCCGGCAGAACTTTCAGCTAAATTCCAACAGTGGAAAGAGGAAGGCCATAAAATGTTTAAAATGAAGATTGGCCGCAGCAAAAAGGAAGATATTCAACGACTTAGAGCAGCAAGAAAAACCATTGGAGAAGGACAACTTTTTGTAGATGCCAATGGCGCATACTTTCCAAAGGAGGCCATAGAAATGGCAAATATCCTTAATGATTTTGAAGTGAAATGGTTTGAAGAACCAGTTACTTCAGACGATCCTGAGGGAATGCGCTTTGTGAAAGAAAATATCCCGGCAGCAATCAGGGTGGCTTCAGGAGAATATGGCTATACGCCGGGCTATTTTAAAAATATGCTGGAACATTCTGCAGTAGATGTTTTACAGGCCGATGCCACTCGATGTGGAGGAATCACCGGGCTTTTAAAAGCCGGAGAAATATGCGGAGCATTTCATCTTCCAATTTCAGCCCACTGCGCCCCTTCTCTTCACCTGCATCCTTCCCTTTCTATACAACCAATGCAACATGTGGAATATTTCAGGGATCATGTACGGATAGAAAAAATGTTCTTTGATGGATATGCTGAAGCCAGGGAAGGCAAACTAAAGCCAGATCTGTCCAGAAATGGATTAGGACTTGACTTTAAGTTTAAAGATGCACAGAAGTACAAAATCACGTAAAAAGAAATAGAATGCAAAATATAGAGCAATACGGGGAACTAGGGGAAAAATTAAAGGAAGCCATAAAAGGGGAAGTAAATTTTGAAGAAGATTACCGGGCGTTATACGCCACAGATGCTTCCAATTACCGGCAGGTTCCTGTAGGAGTGGTTTATCCAAAAGATAAAGAAGATATTATTAATACGGTAAATCTATGCCGGGAGTACGATTTGCACCTGCTTACCCGCGGCGGTGGGACAAGCCTGGCCGGAGAATGTTGTAACTCGGGACTGGTAATGGATTTTAGCAGACACTATAATAAGATACTGGAGATTGATCACGAAAAGAAAACTGCAAGGGTGCAAACGGGTCTCGTGCTTGACGATCTTAACCGGCAATTGGCTAAATATGACCTTATTTTTGGACCCGATCCCGCTACTCATGACCATTGTACCCTTGGCGGAATGATGGGAAATAATTCCTGCGGAATACATTCTGTTATGGCCCAGGTGGAAGATGGCGGGGTAAGAACCTCAGATTTTGTACAGTCTATGGAAGTGCTCACCTATGACGGAAGTGTTTTTGAAGCCGGGGAAACTTCAGAAGAAGAACTGGGAAAAATTATTTCAGAAGATGATCCTAAAGGAAAAATTTACAAAGGCCTTAAAAAAATAAGAGATGACTATCAGCAGGAAATAAGGGATGGCATTCCTGAAATTCCCAGGAGGGTTTCCGGTTATAATCTTGATGAACTCCTTCCGGAAAGAAATTTTAACGTTGCCAGGTCTTTGGTGGGAACCGAATCTACCTGTGCCGTTTTCCTTGAAGCTACGGTACGGGTAATCACCCTTCCAAAAGCCAGATCACTATTAATTTTAGGTTATGATTCAGCCTATGAAGCCGGGGATCATGTAATTGAAATTATGAAGCATAAGCCAATCGGCCTGGAAGGCATGGATAAGAAATTGATCACTTATATGCACAAAAAGCATCTTCATGAAGAGGTGCTGAATTTGTTGCCCAAAGGAGATGGATGGTTGCTTGTGGAATTTGGCGGTGATAACAAGGAAGAAACAGACGGGAAAGCAAGAAAGCTTATGGACCAGCTGAAGGGCACTTCCAATGCTCCCGATATGAAGCTTTATGATGACAAAAAGGAAGAGCAGAGAGTTTGGGAAATAAGGGAAGCAGGTTTAGGGGCTACCGCATTTGTCGAGGGCTTACCAGATATGTGGCCCGGTTGGGAAGATTCTGCTGTACCACCGGCAAAAGTCGGGGATTATCTTCGCGCCCTTAGGAAACTATTTCAAAAATATGGCTATAATCCATCAATGTACGGCCATTTTGGGCAGGGATGTATCCACTGCCGTGTTGATTTTGACCTGAAAACAAAAGAGGGAATAGAAAAATATAAAAGTTTTACCGATGAAGCTGCGGACCTTGTAGTAAGTATGGGCGGTTCCCTTTCCGGTGAACATGGAGACGGGCAGGCTCGTGGACCGTTGCTGCATAAGATGTACGGGGAAAAGTTGATGGAGGCTTTTCACAAATTCAAGGAAACCTGGGATCCTGACTGGAAGATGAACCCAGGCAAAGTAATAGATCCCATGAAGAGAGATCAAAACCTGCGTTTAGGCACAGATTTTAATCCGAAAGATCCAGAAAAAACTTATTTTAAGTATCCTGAAGATAAAGGCAGTTTTCACCGCGCCACTATGCGTTGCGTGGGTGTGGGAAAATGCAGGAAAACAGAATCTGGCACCATGTGCCCCAGTTATATGGTTACCCGGGATGAAAAGCATGTAACCCGTGGCCGTGCCCACCTGCTTTTTGAAATGATGCGCGGAAAGGAACTGGAAGGAGGATTTAAAAATGAAAAGGTAAAAGAATCCCTGGATCTTTGCCTTGCCTGCAAGGGCTGCCTGGACGAATGCCCGGTGAGTGTGGACATGGCTACTTACAAAGCTGAATTCCTTGCCCATTATTATAAAGATAAAGTACGGCCAAGATCTGCTTATGCCTTTGGCTACATAGATAAATGGGCTGAAAAAGCTTCAAAAATGAGTGGTGTAGCCAATTTTGTAAGCCATCAGGATACATTTTCCAAGATCATGAAATCCATGGGAGATATTGCACCCCAGCGGGAAATTCCAAAATTTGCCGATAAACCTTTTACAAAAATCCACCGGTATTCTGAAGATAAACACGACCTTGAAAAAGCTGTTGTATTATGGCCGGATACGTTTAACAACTATTTTTTTCCGGAAGTTTTGCAGGCTGGAGAAAAGATCTTGAAAAGTGCAGGGTTCAGGGTAATAGTTCCCAAAAGGAAATTTTGCTGCGGCCGCCCGCTTTACGATTTCGGGATGTTAGATGAGGCCCGTTCTTATTTGAGGAATATTCTGGATAATCTTAACCATCTCATTCAGGATGGAGTTCCGTTTGTTGGTTTGGAAGCCAGTTGTATAGCGGTTTTCAGGAATGAATTAGGAAATCTTTTTCCGAATGACAATAATGCGCTTCGGCTTAAAAAGAATTTTAAAACCCTGCCTGAATTTATCCTGGAGCATGAAGATAATTTTCATTTTAAGAAGCTTGGGGAAACCGCGCTTATGCAGAAGCACTGCCATCATAATGCTGTAATGGGTTATGATGCCGATCTGGAAGTGCTTAAAAAAGCAGGCGTGGAGGTAAATGTCCCCGACTCGGGATGTTGCGGGCTTGCAGGTAGTTTTGGATTTGAAAAAGGAGAAAAATATAAAATTTCAATGAAAGCCGGGGAAAGAGTGATTTTTCCGGCAGTTCGAAAAATGGATGAAGATTTATTAATTACCGATGGCTTTAGCTGCCGGGAACAAATAAATCATGGTACCGGTAAAATGCCGGAACACCCGGCGCTAATTTTAGCCAGGGCCATAGAAGAAAGATAAACAATTCAAAAACCAGAAAAACAATGATGAAATCAAAAACAGTCGTTATAACAGGTGCTTCTGCAGGAGTTGGAAGGGCCACAGCCAGGGAATTCGCAAAAGAAGGTGCTAAAATACTCCTCGTAGCACGGGGCAGGGACGGCCTCGAAGGAGCAAAACGAGAGGTGGAAGAAGAGGGCGGCCAGGCCTGGACCTACATTGCCGATGTTGCCAATGCCGAACAACTGGAACAGGCTGCAGATTATGCCGAAGAAAACATAGGCCCTATTGATGTTTGGATAAACAACGCGATGGTGAGCGTTTTTAGTAAAGTTATTGACATGACTCCTGAAGAATATAAAAGGGTGACAGAGGTAACTTATCTTGGACAGGTGTACGGAACCCTGGCAGCCTTAAAAAGAATGAAAGACAGGAACTGCGGCAGGATTATCATGGTCGGTTCCGCCTTGTCTTACAGGGGAATCCCACTTCAGTCCGCCTACTGCGGTTCGAAGCATGCCATTCAGGGGTTTTTTGAATCTCTTAGGTCAGAATTGCTTCATGACGGGATTAACGTTAGCCTTTCCATAGTTCACCTTCCTGCAATGAACACTACCCAGTTTGGCTGGGTTAAAACCCGCTTTAATAAAAAGCCCAAGCCTATGGGCAAAATTTTTCAGCCTGAAGTGGCGGCAAGGGCGATTGTTGAAGTTGCCGAATCTGGGGAAAGGCTTCGTATGGTTGGCTATTCCACCTTAAAAACAGTTTTGGGAAATAAAGTACTTCCTGCTTATCTCGATCATTATATGGCTGAAAATGGGATTAGCGGGCAATTAACCCCACATGATGAAGATCCAGACAGGCAGGATAACCTATGGGAGCCAGTACCCGGTGATCAGGGAACTTATGGAGGCTTTAGTGACCAAGCCCAGGATTACAGTATCTATGATAAATTGTATGAACATAGAAAAACCCTGGGGCTTATTGCAGGAACATTTATAGGAGCGACATTGTTTTCTTCAATTATGGGGAAAAATGATTAAAATAAAATAAAAAGATTACAAGTAATAACATTTTCAATTGCTGGCTTTGTGCCTGGCGATTGGAAATGTTTTTATTTTCAGTAAAAAGAGCGCATTTATGGATTTAATGTTATCAGTATTTTTTGTTAGCCTGTTAATCCTGGCGTCAGGAGGATTGTTTAAATGGATGGAAGATGTTTTTCTCACCGGTCCGCTTCTCGCTATGCTCCTTGGAATTTTATTGGGGCCAATGGTATTGGATATTATTCAGTTTAAAGATGAACTCCACGCGGAAGGAACAATGAAGATTGCCTGTGAATTCACCATCGCTATGGCTTTAATGGCCACTGCCTTAAGAATACCTGATAATTTTTTCAGAAAACATCTCTGGAGCCAGTCCGTAATTATTTGCCTGGGAATGGTATTTATGTGCCTGTTGAGCACCACAATATTTTATGTGTTGCTGGATGGTTTTAGCTTTACGCAATGCCTGCTCTTTGGCGCAATAATCACCCCAACAGATCCTGTAATTGCAGCAACACTTATTACCGGGGAAAAAGCTAAAAAATATTTGCCTTCCATGGTTAGAAGAACACTATCTTTTGAGGCGGGTGCCAATGATGGGCTGGCTTATCCCATTGTACTGTTCTCAATATTCCTGGTGAACAATGGATGGAATAATTTTCCCACCGCTAAATTTTTACAGGATACCATTCTATATGAAACAATCTTGTGCTCGGTTATCGCGTATATAACCGGACGAGTAGCCGGATTTTTAATGCATAAGGCCCATGAGCATAATATTATGAATCGAAAGTCTGTACTTCCTTTCAGCCTTGCCCTTGCCTTTATGCTGCTCTCAGGACTTGATGCTTTAAGTATGAACGGGATAATCGGGGTTTTTGTAGGAGGACTGGGTTACGCACGTTACCTGAATAAACAGGAAGATTTACAGGAAGAACGCGTACAGGAATCTATGGAACGAATTTTTACCATTCCGGTATTCTTCTTTTTAGGAATTGCACTGCCATGGCAGGAATGGCTGAATTTAGGCTGGACGGCGGTGCTTATTTGTGTTGGAATCCTCTTATTCAGAAGAATTCCCGCTTTACTGTTACTTATGCCGATCATCCCAAAATTCAGAAAAAAATTAAACGAAGTCCTGGTAATGGGATGGTTTGGGCCCATAGGAGTTGCGGCGCTATACTACGCCTTACATGCCAAAGAGAACACAAGTGTTGAAGAAGTCTGGATTATTCCCACGCTAATGGTTTTTGCATCTACCATTATTCATGGAGTGACCAGCCTGCCGTTTGAAAGATTGTCTTACAGGCTAAGAAAATCTGATAAAGAGAATTAAAGCTTAGATAAGGAACAAATTGCAAAATTATAGCATTTTTATTCTCACCTTTTTCTTTTTAAGCCGGGTATTGTTTAGTGTGGACACAAGATTTGCCGCTTTTGAAGAAGGGACTGAAACAAAAGCACAATCCTGCTTAAGTTCAATAAGGCCCAGCTCATCTTTTGCGAGCTTACCCTGCTTTAGGAAAAGCCCGGCAATATCCCCTTTGGAGATTTTATCTTTTCTTCCTCCGGAAATAAATAAGGTTGCGCGGTAATCTTTTTTCTGATGCTGATCAATTTGATTATCCTCAATAGTTTTCACAACACCATCGGGTACAATATATTCCGGCAGTATTTCCTTTTCATGCTGAAGAACGTATGCCACACCTTCCTTATGCATACGTGCCGTGCGGCCGTTTCTGTGTATAAATTCTTCTTTCCTGTGGGGAAGCTGGTAATGTACAATAAAACCAATTTCAGGCACATCAATTCCCCTTGCAGCCAGATCTGTAGCCAGCAAAATCCTGTAGGTGCCATTTCTGAATTTTATAAGTGATCGCTCCCGCTCCTTTTGCTCCATTCCCCCGCTAAAACAACCATGATTAATGGCGTTCTTCTGAAGAAAATCGCTCACTTCGGCAATACTGTCTTTAAAATTGCAAAATATGATCCCGGATTTGCTTCCGGTAGTTTTCAGGAGTTTTACCAGGCTTAGAAGTTTGTCCCGGGAAGGAGAAACAACAATTTCTGTCTTCAGGCCAGGATTTGCCTCTGATAAATAATTAATAATATCAGGCTTTCCCAGGCCGGCAAAAGCAGGAATTTCCATGTTTTGTGTAGCTGAAGTAAGGATCCTCTTTTTCAGGTTTGGAAGTGCCGTGATAATTTCTTTCATTTCTTCTTCAAATCCAACTTCCAGGGATTTATCAAATTCATCTAAAATGAGTGTATGGATATTTTCTGTGGTAAAGCTACCTCTTCGTAAATGATCGGCAAGCCTGCCGGGGGTTCCAATCAGCACCGCAGGAGCATGTTGTAATTCATGTTTATCTTTTGAAAATGCCCTGCCGCCATACACGGCATTTGCTTTTAAACCAGAACCCATTTCCCTAAGCACCTGTTCTATCTGAATGGCAAGTTCCCTGGAAGGCACCAGGATAATTGCCTGTACTTCTTCTAAAACTGGCTCCAGCGCTTCTACAAGTGGTAAAAGGAAAGCAAGGGTTTTTCCTGTTCCAGTGGGGGAAAGAAGCAGGATATTTTCTTTTTCTTTTATTGAATTTAAAGCTTCCTCCTGCATGGGATTAAGCTTTTCTATTCCTAACTTTTGCAGGATTTGCTCCTGAGTTCTAACCGATTTTTGCATGCTCCAAAAGTACATCAATTTAAATGGCTGGAATCAATTATGTAAATTTGAAGGCATAAAAAAAGCTCCCGGGAAACGGAAGCTTTTAAATATTATAAAAATAAAGCTGATTAAATTTTCTTCACCCGAACGGCATTCATCCCTTTAAGGCCTTTTTCCAGCTCGTAAGTTACCTTGTCATTTTCATCAATTTCGTCAATAAGGCCGCTTACGTGCACAAAATGTTTTTCCTGGGTGGAATTATCTATAATAAATCCAAAACCTTTAGAATGATCAAAGAAAGAAACCTTACCCTCTTTTGGCGCATGTTTATCTTCTTCATCACGCTCCTCTTTTTTAGGCACCCCTATTTCAATTTCAGAAGCATCTATCTCTACCTTATCTGCCGGATCTGGCGGGGTATCGGTAAGATTACCATTTTTATCAACATAGGCTATCTCAAAAGAACTTCCTTTGGAGCTTGATTTGCGTTCTTCTTTCTTCTTTCGCTTTTCTTCCCTCTTCTTGGCTTTTTGTTTTTCTTTTTCAATTTTATTAAATGTCTGTTGAGATTTTGCCATTAGTCTGTTTAAATTATTTTTTTATTTAGGTCCATTAATGTAATAAATTAATTTTTAAAAATAAAGTCCGGCGTGCGATCTTTAAATTTGAAAAGGAAATTATTACCATCAGGAATAATGCAAATATAAGATTTAATTCTATTAAAACATCTGCAGGAAAATACAAATATCCATTTGTAGCTGGTGCCACTATTGGTTTATCCTTTACGGCAAAAATAGTTAAAACAGAAGTTAACTTTCCTCATCTTCATTCTTAAGTGAATGCTCTTTTGTAAATTCCGAAGAATAAAAAACCAAAAAAATGAAAGCTGTAGGATTTAAGAAAAGTTTACCTATTGAAGAAGAAAATAGTTTTATAGAATTTGAAACTGATAAGCCAACTCCAGGCGAAAATGATCTCCTGGTAAAGATCGAAGCAGTATCGGTAAATCCGGTGGATTATAAAGTAAGACAAAGTGCCGCCAAAGAAAAGGAACTTGAAAGCCCGAAAATTATTGGATGGGATGCTGCCGGTGTGGTTGAAGCCGTTGGAGAAAAAGTAAAAAACTTTAGAAAAGGAGATGAGGTTTTTTACGCCGGAGTTATTAACCGCCCTGGTTGCAATGCGGAATACCAGGTTGTGGATGAGCGAAGTGTGGGCCATAAACCTCAAAATTTATCCTGGGAAGAGGCGGCTGCCATGCCCCTCACCTCTCTTACCGCATGGGAATGTATTTTTGAAAGACTAAAAATTGCTGAAAATAGTGGGATGGGTAAAACCATACTGGTAATAGGTGGTGCCGGTGGTGTAGGCTCCATAGGAATTCAGTTGCTGAAAAAGCTTACCCAAATGAAGGTTATTGCCACTGCTTCCCGTGAAGAAACTGAAAAATGGTCTCGTGAAAAAGGAGCCGATGTGGTGGTGAACCATAAAAATTTGCTGAAAGAAATGAAAAAGGCGGGTTTTGATGAGGTTGATTATATCCTTAATTTCTCTAATACCGAACTACACTGGGAGGCAATGGCTGAACTCATTAAACCACAGGGACATATTTGTTCTATAGTGGAAACAAGTGAGCCTGTAGATTTAAATAAGCTGAAGAACAAAAGTGTGGCGTTTCACTGGGAACTAATGTTTACGCGTCCCACGCTAAAGACAGATGACATGCATGAACAACATGAAATTTTGGAAAGGCTGTCCAGCCTGTTGGAAGAAGGCGTTCTGGAATCTACTATAAATGATACTTTTCAGGGGTTAAGTGCAGAAACTTTTAAGAAAGTACACAAGCTCCAGGAGTCCGGGAAATCAATAGGAAAGAATGTGATAAAGTTTTAGAAAGAAAAAGGTGCTTCCTGAAATTATTTTATACTACAGACCCGGTTTTACATGGGATGGGCCAAGAGTAAAATTAATCTCAGGAATGCACCTCTTCTATTGCAATGTACAGAAAATTCTTATGAATTTACTTCTTCTTTATTTAAGGCTTTGGCCTCATAATCAAGATATCCCTTTTTACCAGGTGTGTAGAAGGTATCTTCATCCCACTGGGTTAAAGGAACATTTTTTTGAAAGCGCTCCACAAGATCTGGATTGGAAATGTAGGGTTTTCCAAAAGCCACAAGATCGGCATTTCCTTCCTCTATAACATTATTCCCTTTTTCCTGGTCAAAATTGCCATTTATAATAATAGTCCCTTCGTAAATTGGGCGGTACCTTTTTGCAATTTCGGTTTCAGCAAAAGGAATATCAGAAACGTCATTAAAGGGTTCTGATAAATGCAGGTAAGCCAAATCGTATTTGTTTAGCTTCTCAATTATATAATCGAAAGTCGGGATAGTTTCTTCGTCCATTGTCATTCCAAAGATGCCATTAAGAGAAGGATTTAACCGCAACCCTATCCTGTTTTCGGGCATAACTTCTTTCACGGCGTCTAAAACCTCAAATAGGAATCGTGCCCGGTTTTCTATAGATCCTCCATACTCATCTGTTCGATGATTGGAAGTGGCATTAAAAAACTGGTGGAAAAGGTAACCGTTGGAAGAGTGTATTTCTACTCCGTCAAATCCTGCTGTCATGGCATTTTTAGCCGCATTTTTAAAATCCTGTACGGTTCTTTTAATATCCTCAACGGTCATTTCTTTTGGGGTAACGGTGTCTTTAAAACCATCAGGAGTAAAAGATTTTGCTTCAGGATTAATAGCTGAAGGGGCTAAAGGCAAATTCCCGTTATGAAAATCTGGATGGGACATCCTGCCAACATGCCAAAGCTGAATAAAAATTTTACCATTGGCGGCATGTACTTTTTCAGTTACTTTTTTCCAGCCTTCCATCTGGGCATCGCTGTAAATCCCAGGGGTGTTTACATAACCCACGGCTTCTTTAGACACCTGCGATCCTTCGGTAATAATTAAACCTGCACTGGCTCTTTGCGCATAGTATTCGTCCTGTAAACCTTCAGTGGGTTTGTTTTCAGGATTATCTGCACGGCTTCTCGTCATAGGAGCCATTACAACCCTGTTGGCAAGCTCCAGGTTATTCATAAGATATTTCTGCAAAAGGGGCTGTTTGGTCACAGTCTTCATAGTTTTTCTTTTTTAATTCAAAAATTAATTAAACCGAAACCGACTTCAAAAGTAATTTTCATAGCAATTTTTTCCCCAGAGAAGCCGGTTTTGTACAGTATTAAAATTGAAAATATTTAATCCTGATAGTTTAATTTGTCAGCACAAATTTAAGTAGTAAAGCTGCCTCTTTGCTTGATGTATGTTATGCTGTGCTGTTAAAAATTGTTAAGTCAGGAGATTTCCTTTCTAATTCTGCTAAGACTTTCCGCTTTGATGCCCAGGTAATTAGCGATGATGTAATTTGGAACCCGTTTCTCTATTTGAGGATAATTATCGCAGAAATCCAGGTAGCGTTGTTTCCCGGTTTTCTGAAGAGCAGACAGCACACGGTTTCTTAAGGCTACGAAAGCTTTGGTTGTTTTTATGCGGAAGAAACGTTCAAACTTTGGAATGCGTTCATAAAGTAATTCCAGGGTTTCCTTTTGAATGCCAAGCAACAGGCAATCTTCAATTGCTTCAACGTATAATTCTGCTTTTTTGTCGCTAAAGAAAGCTTCAAAATCACTTATCCACCAGTCTTCTACCGCTAACTGGATAATGTGTTTATTGCCGGCTTCATCCTGGTAGTAGGATTGTAAGCATCCTTTTACCACGTAGTATTCTGTATCTACCTTCTGTCCAGGCCTTGTTAGAAATTGTTTCTTGTTTATTGTTTTTTCAGATAAAACGCTAAGGAATTCTTCTTCCTCGTTTTTAGATAAAGTGATGTGTTCTGACAGGTGCTTTAGGATTTCAGGATACATATAGACAAATGAGAAGAAATAATCTTTATGAAGAATAAAGATATAAAAATTGTACCTGAAAATTTTCTTTTTCTAATCCTTCTTAACCGGTACCATATAAACAGGAATTTTGGTACGCTCCAGTACCTTGGAAGCCACGGTGCCCACGAGTAGTTTTTCTAATGCCGAATGGCTGTGGGTTCCCATTACGATTAAACCTGCATTCCATTCTTCGGCATAGGAAAGAATTCCTGTTGCGGTATCTCCTTCAGTAATGTGGTAGGTAACGACATCATCATTAAGATGCTTTACGGCAGATTTCATAAAATCTTCAGCGAAGGTCCTCATTTCGGAAGCCAGGTTCATTTCGGTGGCGATATTGTAGCCGTTGTATCCCATAAAGCTGGGATATTCCATGCCGTAATATCCCACATCTGTTACGGCGTGTAATAAACACACGCTGGCACCAAGAGTTTTGGCGAGTTCATGACCTTTTCGGGCCACTTCTTCTGCTACCGGATGATAATCTAAAGCGATAAGAACCTTTTTCATTTCTGAAATTTATTTCCTGAAGTTATAAAAATTCGGAGAAATAAAAGAGCAATTTCAGCTATTTACCTTATCCCGATAATTGCCCCTATTCTCCTGGCGAAATTTAGAGGGGGAAATACTATACTTTTCTTTAAAAATTTTGGAGAAATAACTTTTGTTGATTAGCCCTATCCTATCCACGATTTCGGCCAGGCTATAATCTGTGTTTAATAATAAGCCCTGAGCCATATCAAGCCGAGTCTTTTTTACAAACCCGTTAACGGTTTGGGCATATAATTCCCTAAACCCTTGCTGAAGTTTATTGGCATTCAAACCAACTTCCTTGGAAATTTCATCAACATTGTGAAAATTTGTGATGTCAAGTTGTATGATTTCTGCGGCTTTCTCTACCTGCGCCACTTCATACTGCCTTAAAAGTGAGCGGCTGCCTTCATCTTTTAAATCGTCCTGGTACTGCATAATCTGGAGGAAAATTATCTCGTAAACTTTACCTTCAATAAACATTTTCGTGAGAAAATCTTCACTCCGTAGGTTATCTATCTCTTTAAAAATATCGTAAATCTTCAGGCTGTACCTACCTTCATAATAGAACACATTTTCAGCCCTTACATCGGTAAACAGTTCCTGGATTTCCTGTTCCATATTTTTTATTTCACAACGGGTCCTGGAAAGAAATTGTTCACGCTGGATTTCCACGCTTTTCAAATGGTTTTTTATTCCTCCTTTAAATTTTAGAATATGCCCGTTTTGCCGTTCACTGGCCACTATCACATTTTCAAACTTGTTTATCTCATGAACTGAAATTTCGTTACTAAAGAAATGGTCTACAGAGCCTTCAAGAGAATATATAAACTTTACCGGATGTACATCGCTTTTCACAAACCGTATTTCAAAATCCTCTTTAAACGTGCAATCATAACTAATGATCCCAAGACCGTTTTCAAAATTTATACCGGTAATTCTCCCTTCTCCAAGGCTTTCAGGAATGTTTATATAATATAGTTCGCAATTTTGCTCGTATGGAATGTGTAATTCACCTGCTATATCCTTAATCACCTCATCCAGAGGTAGTGAGTTGATTTTTATACTATTCATTAAAATGGAAAATTTTAATATTAAATTAATAAAATTCCATCACTGTTTGAAGTAAAAATAAATTCTTTAACAATAGTTTAGGCATCTACTGAAAAAAATGAATTATTATATTATGATCAATTATAATTCCTTCTGTTTTTTCATTGATATAATTCTCTGGAACGACTGAAATTGAAAAAGAAAGAAGAAGCAATTCATAAAAAAAGCCGCAAATTTGCGACTCTTTCTAAAATATTGAATTAGCGAATTACCTGCGATCCCGGTAATTTCTTTCCCGTGCGTGTTCATCTTCCTTTATATGATGTTCTTCAGTCACCGTATGCTCCGGCGATCCCAGGCTACCTCCAAAGAAGCCTGCCAATGCTCCCAGGAGCAACACCCCAAAGGCAATAATGCTGAAAGTTCCAACAGCATCAGAGATTTTATCACTTAACTCCACGGCTTTTTCTTTTGCGTTAGCATAAAATTGTTCGGCATCGTCAATGGCTGCCTGTATACGCTCATCCCAGTTTTCTATCATCCGGTCGATATCAGCTTCACTCAGGTTTGTATTTTGAGTGAGATAATTCTTTAATTCCTCTTTTTGAATATACTGCTGATCACCCTGAAGGTTAATCTGCAAATCTCCATTTTCATCAATATCAAACTGGAGGTCGTTAAAAAACTCTTCAATATCCATAGACTTTATCAATCCTTTTGCCTGTGCGCCTGTCTGCTCAATAGCTTCCCTGGTTTCTCCCGATGCATCATCAGGCAACACATCATATTGCTCTGCGGTATTTACTACCTGCAACACCTCGCGCTTGATCTTATCCATAGTAAGGTTGGCCTGGTCCTGTGACTGCTGTTGGGCTTTATCTACCTGTACCGTTACCTGTTTGGAACTGTCTCCTCCAAAAAGGCCGGATACCATATTGCCCATACCATTCATAATAGAACCTACTGTAGACGTAAGGAAATAAAAGGTGACCAAGGCATAGAGCGCCCACGCAAGAAAACCGTGAATCCCGCCATCTGCCGCAGAAGGGAAACCAGACATTCTTCCTGCAACCATACCTCCAACAAAGAGTGCTGCAAGATTAGATAACCCCCACCAGATAATAGTTCCTGTTCCCAATCCTGCCAGGGGATCAGACTCCGTCATGGGATCTATGGAAGTTAATCCTATTCCCAATCCTAAAAGATTTAGTAGAAATGCCACTGCGAGGGCGGTAAGTGCTCCCGCAAAAATAGCCCCCCAGGAACTTCTTTTAACCTTTTCCTGAAAGGTTTCTGTGTTTGTGTAAGTTGTTGCCATAAAATTAATTTTAGTTGGTTTTCCTTTAATTTACCAACTGCAGGAATAATTTTAGTCTTTCAGTGTTCATTTAACATCGCATATCGCGTTATTTAACAGCATCTTAGCTATTATCTGCAGCTTTACGAAGCCTAGAATAGAAAAAAACAAAAATTTGTCACAATTAGCATTTGTGGAAAATAATGTTGAGGATTAGATGTATATTTCAGGCTATTTCTAAGTATAAGATAAATGACAGAAAATAATAAAAGCCACTTTATTGGTGAAAAGCTTCAGGATCTACTGGAAAGAAATTTTGATGCGCAGGAGGGATTTAAACAGGCTATGGAAGATACCCATAACCACCATTTAAAGCGTTTCTTTTTTGCAAAGGCTGTACAAAGAGGAGAATTTATAGCAGAACTTGAGCAGCGGATTAAAAACCTAAAGGAGGAATCTAAAAAAGAAGGCACTATAGCCGGAACGGTCCATCGGGCATGGATTGGTTTTAAAACAGCGTTTGCCGGAAAAAATGACGAGGAAGTACTTGAAGAATGTATAAGGGGTGAAAAAACAATTTTGGAAGAATATGAAGACGGGTTTAAATATGTAAATTTTCCTCCCGCCGTTGGTGAGATTTTACGTTACCAAATGCGTGAAATACAGAAAACTCTGGATGAGATTAAATCTTTAGAAGACCTGCAGGAGAGAAAATGGGATGCAGACAAAGATTTTGCCTCCAAAGTATAGCATCTTTTTTCCAGGCCTACTGGTTTTTCACCACTATTAAACTGGCTTTAGCACCGGTAAGTAAATTCCATTCCTTGCGGGCAAGCGGTTCACCATTTTCATCAAATACCCGCAGTTCTGCCGTATTGGGACCAGAAGATCCCTGGTTAAGGGCTTCAAATTCTATATTATTCATTCCGCTGACCAAAGTAATAAGAATAGGATGATAACCTGCCCCTAAAGAAATGCTGGGTTCTACAACAGTCCCATTTACTGAAATCCTTACTTTATCGCCATCTACATACTCATGGTCACGACAATACAATTCCACAAATTTGCCACCGGTTTTGAAGTCTCCCAGATATTGGTCATTTTTATACTCTGCTTTGGCTTCTTTATCCTTTTTCCATTTTTTTTCGTAAACGCTTCCAGCGGTAAGCAAATCGTTTTTGGTTTCCCTAAAGTCAAGTTTTTTAGGTTCTTTTTTTAGAAAATCACTTGGTGCATCCTCCTCTTTCTTTAATTTGAAGGCAGGAAAATTACCGGTTTTACTTTCAGAAGCAGCGGGGATAGCCGTTCCGGAGTTTGTGGTTCTTGGAATTTCAATCTGGGCAAAAGCACCTGCTGAAATCAATAATATTAAAAAAGGAATAAAATTTTTCATTGCTTTACTTTATGATAAAATGTACCATAACCTGTATGCTACAAAAATACAGCCAAAATATTTATGCAGAAATTATTCAAAGCTGATCAATGGAAGACAATCTTTCTGAATATTCAGCTTCCAGTTTGTTATAAACAGACCAAAAGCCTTTTGGTTCCAGGTCTTCCAGCCTGTCAGACAAAATATTAAGATGCGTGTGCCATCCTGCACAAATACTTATGAATGTGTTCCTATCCTTTGCCAGGTTGGAATGGGTGAGAAAAAGATGAGTAAGATCTGAGAATCTTCTAAGTTCAAAAGTGACAACAGAGTTCCCACTCCAGGTAAAACTTAATATATCGGGAATCTTTATTTCCCTTATTTTACCTTCTACCACTTCACCATCTGCCTTGTCTTTATATTTCTCCGGAATTGGATCATCTTCCTGTGAAAGGTTTCTATGCTGAAAGATCAATTTTACATTTCCTCCCGGATGCGTGTCCATTTCTCCAGATGCAAGCCAAAGTCCGCGCTTGTCGCTATTTATAAGATATTCCCACACCTCTCCTACTTCGTTGGGAAATTCTCGCTCAAACTTTACTGTTCCCTCATTTTCAATTTTGGCGTACTTCTCCATAAATAAAATATTAGCATTCTGCGCACCTAATATACTAATATTTATAGTTGCTATTGAATAGTCTTTTAACTGAAAATATTTCCTGCTTCAGAAAAATTAATACAGCACTAACTGTTGATTTGACTTTAGAAATAAATAATTATCCAAATTTCTTTGAAAAAACGGGCAGTATTGAAGAACTTGCAGTATTCCTGAAAAAAAGAGTTTATAAAATGACCGTACACCATCTGCTTGAGGAAAATTCCATCGCCAATAAGTTTGTAGCCCAGTTAAGGGACAGTAATATTCAGAAGGACCGGTTAAGGTTCAGAAAAAATATTGAAAGAATCGGAGAAATATTAGGTTACGAATTGAGTAAAAGCCTGGTGTATAATCCAAAAAATGTAAAAACTCCTTTGGGAGAGGCAAAATTAGATTTGCCACGGGATGAAATTGTAGTGTGTTCCATCCTGAGAGCAGGATTGCCGCTCCATAACGGATTGCTAAATTATTTTGACGATGCTGAAAATTCTTTTATTTCAGCTTACCGTCACCATCCAAACAATGATGAAGAATTCCAGATCCTGGTAGAATATCTTGCCTCCCCTTCCCTAGAGGGAAAAATCCTTCTCCTGGCAGATCCCATGCTTGCAACCGGAAGTTCATTTGTTAATGTCCTGGGGGCTCTGGAACCAATGGGCAAGCCTAAAGAAATTCACCTTGTTTCTGTTATTGGTGCCAGTGAGGGAATAGAATATGTAGACAGGGAGTTTCCTGATAATTCCCATTTATGGATTGCCACCATTGATGAAAAGCTAAACGACAAAGGTTACATCGTTCCTGGGCTTGGAGATGCCGGCGATCTTTGTTTTGGACCTAAGCTTCAACACTAAAAAGGATAACCAATAGCAAAGTTAAAGACGGGACTGCCAAAGTCGTAAGTCCAGCGCTCTCCTTCCGGAAGAGAAGGGTCGTGCATTGGAGCGGCAAGATCAAACCTAATAACAAAGCTCTGTATATCTATTCTCAACCCTACCCCTACTCCAATTCCCAGTTCTGTCATAAAATCTGATCCAAATTTACCGTTGGTAAGATAATCATCACTAAGATCGCCCTGTGTACCATCCTCACGGTCGGTTTCCTGTGTGATCCATACATTTCCGGCATCGGCAAAAACGGCACCTTTAAAAAACTGGAAGATTGGAAAGCGATATTCAATATTTCCTTCCAGCCTTAAATTTCCTGTACGGTCAAAATAACTAATCCCATCATCATCCGCAGAATAACTTCCCGGGCCAAGGGAACGGGTTCTGAATGCCCTCACGCTGTAAGGCCCACCAGCAAAGTACTGCTTGATAAAAGGCAGAACTTCAGAATTACCATAAGCATAACCATAGCCCGCAAAAAGCCGTGTGGCTATTTTTTGATCTTTGCCGAAGTTCAAATGATAACGCAAATCAATATCAGTCTTGGCATACTGCGCATATTCCTGCCCAAGAAACTCCTTTGGTTCTTCGTCGCCAGTGCCGGCTAAAAGGCTTATGGTGTTGCCAGCAATATCCCAGGTGTTATTGATGAAAAACTGGTGGGTCTTACCTTCATCCACCATCCCGTTATAGGTAAAGGAATAGGTAAGGCCGGCAATAAACTGCTGCTCAAAACTGCTTTGCAAGAATGGATTATCATCAAGGATCTGCTCAAACTCATCACTGGTATTGCTAAGTTTTGTGTAAGCGACTGAAATTGGGGTGAGCTCATGGGTAATGTACCGGTTGGCGTCCCACAAATAGCCAAAGCTGGCTAATACAGAGCCAAGGGTAAACAAATTACTCCTGTTCATGTAATCAAAGCTAAGACCTACTTTTGTTTTGGGAATGGAATAATCGAACCAGTTTTCATCTATTGAAACAGGAAACAACAGGCGGGGAAAAATAAGGTCTGAGCTTAAACCTAACTGAAGGGTGCTAAGCCCGGTGTTACTACCTCCTGCAATTTGAGCTTCATAACCTACTTTTCCCGTAATATTAAGAATTTCGCCACCTTTAAATAAATTCCTGTTACTGTAGGTTACTGCCAGGGTTGGCCCTGCAAAATTATTTGATTTTGTTACCCCCTGTAATTCTGCACGAATAGACCTTTTATTGAGGGGAGAAAGAAAAATATTGGCTTCCAGCAGCCCCAGGCTGTCTGTGGCTGTAGAATCTATTTCATTATATTGAATATTAACGAATTTGTAAGCGCCAATAGATCCTAACCTGCGGCTGGTATTCCCAGAAGTTTCCGGGCTGTAGAAATCTCCTTCGTCAATTAGAATATAAGGGTCGAGCCGTTTAGGCTTAAAAAATTCTTCATCCCTTATGTAATTTTTATTTTCAAAATGAACTGTATCGAGTTGAAGGGAATCGCTTCCAACGGTATAATGCGGATAAACATTAACTTCTGCTATACGGTAAGGAATAACAGCTTTTGGCGGCACATCTTTTTTTAGCTTCAGGAAAAGGTCAAATTGCTTATTGTCATACTGATTGGTGTCGGCTTCGAAGATTAAAAAACCGGGATTGAAGTTATAATATCCTTTTCCTTTCAGGTAATTATCTATCCTTTCCCTTTCAAGCTTCATTTTAGGCAAATCAAACCTCATTCCTTCTTCAATAGCAGATTCCGGCAAATAATTCTCCATTTCCTGATAAACTAAAAGGGAATCGCTGTCCAGTTTATAATTTTCAAGAAGGTAAGGCTGGGAAAGTTGAGCCCTGTAGAGAACATTGGCTTCTTTATTCTCTTCATCTTCATTAACCTGGCTTCCTACTGAGCTATAAAAAAATCCGCGGTTTTCCAGACGGTTTAAAATAAGGTCCTGAGTATTCACAGTTTCAACATCTGAAAGATAAACCGGTTCCTCACCTATTTTTTTGTTCAGGAATTTATTTATAAAACCTGGATTTTCACGCTGTGCTTTATAATAAAAATATAAACCAGGACGCATTCCCAAGAACTTGGTATTGGGGGAAGGAAGCAAAACCCCCTGCAGTTCACTCCTGATTTCTGACAGGTCCTCAATTTTACTGGTGGTGTCCAACTCCAGCTCTGCACCGGTATAGAGCATTTTGCCTTCCGGAATAAATTTTTCCACGCTACAGGAGTAAATCATGAAAACTGCAAGTAAAACGGGTAATATGTAATGTCTATTTTTTTTCACCTGGCCAATATTTATTCTTCCTGATCCTGATTTTCGTTTAAATTACTGTCTTCGGTTTGATTCTCTTTCACCTGAGTTTCTTCCTCTTCTTTGGCTTTTGCTTTCTCTTCCTGCTGCCTTAAAAGCGCATCCCATAATTCGGAAAACTTGTTGAATTCCTGAGTAAACACCAGGGCAAGGCCACTCACAATTACCTGCCCGTCAATCACATTTTCATACCTGTTTTGGCGGAAACCTTTTAACCTGAACTGTCCATCTTCAGTTAAAAGATACTGAAGGCTCACATTGCCAATTAATGGATTGGTATCCCGGGGGTCGCTGTTTGCGCCTTCAATGTCTACTTCACTTCCTACACGAACGATAAGGCGGTCATCAAGGAACCTTTTTTGAGCGGCTATATCCAGCTCTGTTCTTTGTTGCGGGGCATTTCCCTGGTAATCTGTGTAACTATCTAACCCAAAATCAAGTTCCAGCCCTGTATCTCCCAGTAATTTATCTGAAAACATGTTCAACTGATCGGAAAGTGCCTGGTTTAAATTGTCCCTGGCCATAGTGGCAATACCACCAGAAGTTCCGGCAGAACCGGCATCAGGATAAAAACGGTTGAGAACAAGTAGCGAAAACACCTGTTTATTAAGCTCCTGTTCCTGTTTGTTAAGTTGCTGGACCCTGCCATACACCTGTCCCCCAATTGCCCCCTGTTCTTCTTCAGGCATATCCAATCCAAAAGAAAGCCGTGGATGGGTAAGTTCTCCTTCTATATTCAAGTAGACAAGAAAAGGTAGTTCCTGCTGATATTTATTTCTTTCATTTACATCTATTCCGGAAATCTGCGAAGCCATTAGGGCACTGGCAGAAGTTTCCACATTATACCTTGCCCTAATATCCAGGCCGGCGTTGTAAGCATCGCCATACCAGGTGACGGTACTTCCTTCTACAATTTCAAACCTTCTTGTTACAAGATTATAAAGGCTCATCTCATAAAAGCCATCACTCATCTCATATCTTCCGGTAAGGGTGGTCCTTCCGTTTGGAGAAATATTCATGTTGAGCTCTCCCTCTCCCTGAACCTGGAATTCATCACCTGTTTCAGGATTAATGATAATGCTGAAAACAGCCTCTTCATTCACATTTACCAGGGCGTCTATATTAACTCCCGAAACCACCGCTGTTTCCTCTTCAGTTTGTGTGAGAATAGCATCAGGGTTTTCTTTGTTTACAAAAACCACAATTCCATCCCTTTGCTGCATTTGAAGCTCAGATTCCGGAATAACATAAGTTACATTGGTTTCAGAGCCAATATCCAGTTCCATGTCCAGCTTTGGCAGATTTAGGTCTCCTGTTAAGGTGGCGTCAACATCAAAAACAGCAGTCCCATAGAAAAGGTCATTATCCTCTTCATTAGAATTAAGAGCCTGGAAGTTATTTGCTTTTATACTTAAATCAAAAGCGGGATTTAGTAAATCTTCCGTATTAACATCCCCATCCAGAACCAGCGCATTATTATCTACATCCTCTATTCTGAAATTATTAAAATAGAGGCCATCGTTATTAAAGCTTAGCGTTTCACTGGGTAGAGTAAACGGCGCATCCAGCATGGCTACGGTAAAGGTGGCCTCATCAAAATTCAGCTCACCATCGTAATTTGGGCTTGCTGTGGTGCCGCTAATATTCACTTCTCCTGAAAAACTGCCTTCCCCACTGCTTACCGCGCCCATGGAAAATCCTGCCAGGGCAGACATTTGCACCCTTTGAAGGTCCAGCTTCATATCTAACCGGGCGGTAGTATCCTGTGCTTTATAGTTCCCGGCTAATTCCATATCTACTTCTCCTCCACTTGTGGCCAGGCCAAAATCGTAGTTTTGGTTGCCAAGGGATTCCCCGTTAAGGCTTAGGGTGCCCATATCAACATTTAGCATGTTAAATTCGTTCACCTCCAAATCTGCCAGAATTCCGGTACTGCCAAAAGGCTCCTGCAGTACAAACTCTCCATTCATCCTGCCGGTTGCAAGAGTATCAGTCGGGTTAAGATATGTTAGTAAGGTAGCCAGTTTAAAGCTCGAAAATGTAAGGGCGAGATGATCTTCCTCCACATCCGGCAGCTCATTGGTAATAGCAAATTCCTGCTCATTCCTGTTTATGCGGAAATTATTAAACCTGGCAGATTTTTCTGCAAACAAAGCTTCGTTATCTGCCGGGATATTCCATTGATTTCTGTTGAAAATAAGCTCTTCAGGATTTAAATGTATCCTTACGGTGTCATTTTCTTTAGAAGTTTCGGTCTGTACATGAACAAGCTGTTCTCCATCATAAAATGATTTAAAATCCATGTATAGCTTTTGATTCTCAATATTTCCATCAAGAATGGTTTCCCTTATATCAAGAGGCCCAGCTGCAAGGGAATTAAAGCCAAGGTTAAAATCAAATTTCCCCGGTCCGGAATCCAGGTCAAGCTGAAGGCTATCTACCTCGATGCCGGCATAATTTACGAACGGGACTTTGACGTAAGCGGTAAGTAGCCTTTCCCTTTCATCAAAACTAACGTTAAGATCTATGGTATCCAATTCTTCAAGGCTGGTTAGAAAAACTTCCCGCATAATGGGTGCAGGAATAATTTTACCCCTCATTTCCAGTTCCACAGGTTTTTTTAAAGTATCCGGCACTTCAACATCATCGGTAAGATAGCGACGGTAATGCCTGATAATAGCATCCATAAAACCTGCCGGATTGGTATTGGAATTTAGCCTGAGGTCCAGCATTTTATTGTCTACAGCCATAGCGGTACTGTCGGGAGTTACAAACGCCGCGGCACCAAAATCACCCAGGAGGTAACTCTCATTATCGTAGACCACCACTCCGTCTTTAATACTGGAAATTACCTGGAAACCATCAGCAGTGCCCTCATAAATTCCCCTTAAGCGAAAAGCTGTTCTTATTTCCCTTTGCGATAATCCCAGTTTGGTAAGATCTGCTCCAATCACATTAAGATTCAAATCTACAACGGGAGAAACTGAGTCGAGCAATACGTTCGCTGAAAGTTCAGCGTTTAAATTATCATCTTTATAATCTGAAGTAATAGTTCCTTGCCCGTCATTGATATCCCCTTTAATTGTAAGGTCTTCAATGGCATAATTATTATAATGAAAACTGGAAATTGTGGTTTGCAAATTAGCGTCCAGGCTGTTCAAATCTTTTCCTTCCCCTGAAGCGGTAAGAGTTAGGTTAAGTGCGCCTAATTGTTCGTTTTTCAGGATTTTTCCCAACTGTAAACTATCCACTTTAAGATCGGCATCAAAGGCAATCTGCTCCCTGTTAAGGAAACTGCCATCCAGGTTTATGTTTCCTTCAGAAGTGTTTAATCTTGCGGAAGCCGTTATATTATCTGTATTCCCTCTTAAATTGGCAGTGAGAAGGATATTCTGCGGAAGGCTTACTCCAAGGCTGTCTTCCTCTATAATTTTTCCAAGATCTGCTTTGGTACTGCTAATCCTGATCCCTGGAAAATCAAAATACATACTTTCCGGATTTGTAGGATTTTTGATACTTCCGCTGGCGGAAAGGCTTGTGTTATTTCCCCAGTAAATTGTGGTGGAAGGAATTTGCAGGTAAGCAACCGGCCCTTCTATTTGAAGGCTTCCCGTTAGCATTTTTTTGCTGAGATCTACCAGGTAAGGATTCTCTTTTAGTGCAGGTTGAAATTTGAACAATTCGCCCAAAGCGATTTCGAAATGACTTAGATCTGCTGCCATTTCAGCGTTTTCCGGATTATTTATTAAGCTGTCCATACTTTCGTATTCCGCAGTAAAACCTCCTTCAAGAATATTATTATTTGCCGCAAATTTAAGATTTGAAAGCCTCAGCATTTTATCGGTGACTTCAAGATCAAAATTGAGCGCATTAAAATCAATCCCTGAAGCTTCCGTAAACTGAAGTTTATTAAGGTTCAACCCGGCAGATTTACCTTCCAGGTAAATATCGCTTCCTTCCAGTGTAAAATTATTTATAGCTATGGCATTAGGATTAAACTCCCCTTCTTTAGGAATTGCGCCATTTACCATATAAGTAATCTCATTGTTCTGAAGCAATAACTCGTCAACATTAACTTTCCATTCCGGCCACTGGAAAGATTCATTCTGTGCTGCAGGTTCTTCTGCTGCAGCAACTTCTCCTTGAGTTTCTTCTTTTCCGGTCTCTTCCATTTCAAGGCGCACAAAAGAATTTTCAAAAAGGAAAGAGTTAATGTCAATAGTATTATCGGCCAGGTCCATTATGGCATCATCGCTGTTTAAATTCTGAATGTTTAATACCGCCAGCATGCCATCAGGAATAGATTGATACCTTCCGGAAACATCTGTGATTTTAATGGAGTTTACCGAAATAAAAGGCATAGGACTCTCTTCCTCGTTTTCGCTGGGTGGAGAGGGTTTGGTTTGGATATATTTAAAATTGGTATTGGAAAGACTGAAATCCCCGACTTTAAAAACCATATTCTCCATATCGGTCTCCTCCATCTCCAGTTGCAGTTCCTCCAGCAGAATTTTACTGTCAATTCCCGTTACATCATCTTTATAGGTAATATTAAAATTGGAAAAATTAAAGTCGCCTAAACTAAGATTCATAGGAGCTGAAGTGGTGTCCTGGGCAGTAGACGTGGTATCTGCCGGTGCCAAAGCGTCTATGAGAAATTGAAAATTATAACCTTCAATGGAATCTTTTCGGGTAATATTGGCTGTAAGCCCGTTCCAGTCTACTTCATCAATTCCAATTTCATTTCCGCTTATAATTGGCCACAGGGGTATATCGGCTTCAAGAGAATTGGAATACACAAGAGTGTCTCCCTGTTTATCTTCCAGGTAAAGCCCTTCTATGCTTATACCCCCGGAAAAGGTAATAAACAGCTTGTCTACATTTATTACCGTGTTTGTTTTTTCTGATAAATTGGAAATAAATTTATCCTTTATAATTCCCTGCCCCCAGGGACTGCGGATAAAAAGTATAATAAGGAGTAATAGAATAAGAATCCCTGCCAATATTTTAGCAAAGATTTTCAGGGATTTTATGAGTATTCTTTTAGTCTTTTTCAAATTAATCAAAAGTGCGACTTCAAATTTATCTTAATGGCAGGGGAATACGAAGTTTTAAAAGTTTATATTTTGCCAAGGTTAAATAAAATTATGTTAAATCTGTATGCAGCTCATTGATAGTTGCTGTTTCAGGAGCTTCAAAACTTAAGATTTTTCACCTTTAGCTTCGATACCTAAACTGTGGCATTTTTTCACACTTTTTAGTCCGAATCCACAGACAGCCATCGAATCTACCACATTTGGTTGTAATCCTGCTTTCTGTTCTTAAATCAAAAGGAAACCGAGCTAAAAGTCCCGCTATCAAGCTCTTATTGCAGGTTCACATTCTAATCGGAAGATTACGAAAGCTGTTTTGTTAACTGCATGGCATTATTCTGGAAAAGGATGGTGTGTAACTCGATCTAAAAAACAGAGTAAGAGTTTAACTTAAATCTTTATTATGAAAAAAACTATCGCACTTACCGTTTTATCTGCCGCTATGTTTACTTCTTGTGTTTCCAAGAAAAAATATGTGGCACTGGAAGATAATTTAAATGATACCAGAAGTGAACTTCAAAAAACACGAGTGGCCAAAGAAGAAATAGAAGGAAAATACAATGCTATTGAAGCACGTGTAGCCGACTATAATGCAAAAATCAATTCCCTGAGGGAATCCAACAATGAGAAGCTGGAAATAAATGATCTCACTGCTATGTCTAACAAGAATAAGCAGCAGATGAGGGCAACCATAGCCAAAATGGATCCTGAAAAAGTTCAGGGAGCTGAAACTTTGGAGGATTCCATTAACCTGGCTGTTTCCTATAATCTCAAAAATTCTATTTCTGAAGGGGCCGATGATGAGGATATCGATATTAGCGTAGATGAAACCGTGGTAATGATCAACGTTTCAGATAAGCTTCTTTTTAATAGCGGGAGTTACCGTGTGAGCAACAAAGCCAATGACCTTTTAAAGAAACTTGCAGATGTTATTAAATCTGAGCCTACAATGGAAGTAATGATCGAAGGCCATACGGATGACAGGACTATGGTCGAAAATTCTTATTTGCAGGACAACTGGGACCTTAGCGTTCGCCGCGCAACTGCAATTGTTCGCCTTCTTCAGGATAAGTATGGAGTTTCTCCTGAAAAGCTAATCGCAGCGGGACGCAGTAGTTATGCTCCTCTAGTTGAAAATGATTCTAAAGAAAATATGGCTAAAAACAGAAGGACAAGAATTGTAATTATTCCTAACCTGGATAAATTTCTTGCAATGCTTGATTCTGAACAATCCGTAGCCCAGCAGACGCAGCAAAATAATGAATTGGGAAATGAAACTGCTTTAAAGCAATAGTTCCTCAATTCTAAATTTATATTAATAACCAAGGAAAGCTGTAATGGCTTTCCTTTTTGTTTATCAGCTTTAACGAGACTTTAACCCCATTAAACTGGAAGAAGTTTTCGTATTCCTTAAATTTAAGGGAGAACTTAAAATCCAAAATTATGAAGAAGGAAGTGAACAGACCGGAAGAAGAAAGCACAAAGAAAAAACCTGATGACCTGCCTTATAATCCAGATGTGACAAAAGAAGATAAACAGGCCCTAAACGAAAAAGGCCGAAGCATGAACAAAGGGCAGGATAAGGAGCTGGACCGTGACCGGCCGGTAGATTTTACCGCGAAAGACCTGGATATCCCGGCCAGTAATGATAATCTTCCGGACAGCGATAAAAATCCAAATCCCGATGAACAAAACTTTCAGTTTAATGAACGCGGGGCACGGCCAGAGAGAGATAAAGCCAAAGATCATCCAGATTCAGAAACAGAGAGGCCTTAGTGCCTAAATAATACCTTGATTATTAAAGGGAGGAATTGCAGTTTCCTCCTTTTTTTATTGCTTAAGCTCTTTAGAGAAGCGGTTAAAAGCTTCTTTTGCCTTTACAAGCAGCTGTACTCTGTTAGCTCCAACAAGTTCACCGTCTCTTTTTAAAATTTTTCCACTTACGGAGACAAATTCCACATTCTCTGGTTGGGCTGCTTCTGTTACTAAATGATAAGGCATATTGCCGGTAGAGAAATTGAGGTCATCTTTTCGCAACAAGATTAAATCGGCCTGCTTTCCAGGCGTAATAGAACCGGTTTTATTCTGAATTCTCTGGATATTTGCGGCATCTATGGTCGCCATCTTCAGCAATTCCTGCGGAAGAAGTTCAAATTCACTCCTGGCTTCAGCATTTGCAATATTTTGAAGTACTTTCATCACCCCGAATAAATCAGCATTTCCTGAAAGTGCAGTGGTGTCTATTCCTATTCCCAGGTTCACATTTGCCTTTCTAAACCTGTTAATTTGCGGAAATCCGAAACCTATCCGCATTTCAGTATAAGGCGTCATGGTAATAAAAGCTCCCGATTGTGCTACTTTGGCAATCTCTTCATCGGTAACAACATTAGCATGTATAATATTAACATCCTGGGCTAATAAACCTTTGGCATATAATTTTTCGATATGTCCTTCCTGGTTTATGTGTATTGTAATTGGCAATCCCAGTTCTCTTGCCTTTTGCCAGTCTTCTTCAAGAAAAGGAGAATTTACAGATCGTGCTCCGAGCCCCAGGCTAATATTATGATATTTTTTATTCCCGGAGATTTGCTCATAAACCTGCCTGATGCCGTCCCAATCAGTGGGAGTATTTGATGACAAATCCCGGTAGCCGCTATAAGCAACATGCCCTCTTATCCCCATTTTGGCCAGGGCATCAAAACTTGCCATTACAAATTCAGGGCTACGGGCATTATGATTAAAATCGTTTACACAGGTTATACCAGAATTTATGGCTTCAGCGGCGGCATATTCCGCAGCAAGTTTCATGTCTTCCGGCGTATAGAGCTTACTAAAGCGTTCTGTCATTTTAAAATATCCATTTTCCTTTGTATCCCCAGCCATACTTCTTAATAAAGATGTCCATAAATGCCAGTGATTGTCAATAAGGCCCGGCATTAAAATAGCACCAGAAGCTTCAATTACCTCCAGGTTTTTAGGAAAATCGGCATCATTTTTAGAAATCTCTTTAATTATTCCATCTTCAACTAAAACAGAAGCTTTTTCAAGATAGCCGGTTTCAGCATCCATAGAAATTACCCGGGCATCTTTAATAAGAAAACTGGAAGTTTCCTGTTTTTCTGCTCCGGACTCAAAATTTAAAATGCCTGAAGGTAACAATCCCGAGGCCGAGAAAGCACCGGCTTTTTTAAGAAATTCTCTCCGTACTAATTTCATTTTCACATCTTTTTTATAAAATAGAATATTTATGGAAAAAATTCCCTTAAACAAAATTTAAAACAGAAGCCTGGGTTTACTTCTTCCTTTTTATAAGGAAAAAATGGTCAAGCGAGTATTTTCCGCCCCCGGTAACAAGAAGCAGTAAGAAACAAATAAGATATAAAAGTGGCAATTCCTGCCTTCCCCAACCATCTGGTACGTGAACAACAAAAGCCGCTACTGCCATGGTAATTATTATAGGAATACTAGCCAATCTCGTAGCAAACCCAAGAATAATGAGGATAGCGCAAACAAATTCAGCAAAAACCGCAAAAGTAAAGCTTGTTACCTGCCCAAGGCCCACCGGGTCCATAAAGGCAATTTCTTCTTCCCCAAAAAAAGTAATAAGTTTTGGCACTCCGTGTGCCAGCATTAAGGCCGATATTCCTATCCTGAAAATTAGCAGGCCAATATCAATTTGTTTTAGATTAAGCGAGGTAGTGTAAGTAGTTTGCATATGACTTTTTTGAAAAGATACAGAATTTTATCCATTTTAAATGAAAGCAGGATTCTGCAAACTAAAATCACACCACATACCACATGAGCAGTGACATTCCCAATCCTACAAAAGCTATAATAGTGGTCATTACCGTCCAGGACCTGAAGGTTTGCTTTTCGGTTAAGTTGAGATACTGGCCCACCAGCCAGAAACCACTGTCGTTTACATGAGATAATACTGATGCACCGGCTGCAATGGCTATTACAATTACGGAAACCTGGCTTATGGAATAAATGTCTCCCGCAAGTACAGGAGATGTAATTCCTGCAGCGGTTATCATAGCCACCGTAGAAGAACCCTGGAGGATCCTTACCAATGCGGCAACTATAAACCCAAAGATCACAGGGTTAAAAAAGCTGTTGTTTAAGCCTTCTGCAATCATTTCTCCCGCCCCTGTGTTAATAAGGATTTGTTTAAAAGCGCCGCCAGCTCCGGTAAGAAGGATAATTATTCCGGCAGCCTGAAATGATTTTGTTGCCACTTCCAATAAATACTCCTTTTGCATTCCCCGCCTCACCCCAAGAAAATACCAGGCGATGAGATTGGCTATTATCAATGCTGAAAATGGATGGCCCACAAGAGCAATAATGTACAACACACTTTCCGGAATAGCTGTGCTTTCCAAAAGCGGACTTCCCACGAGTGTATTGATAACAATTAATAGTATTGGGATAAAGATAATGGCGATAATAAGGCCTGGTGATGGCGCCGCATTTTCGTCATAATCATCTTTATCTTCAAATACATCTGGTGCAATAAAAATCCTTTTCGATATATATTTTGAAAATAAGGGTCCGCTAATAATGGCGGCAGGTATTCCTGCTATAAACCCAAAAACAATCACCCATCCAAGATCTGCCCCAAGGATGTCTGCCACGGCAATAGGCCCTGGTGTTGGAGGGATAAAAGCATGAGTAATGGCAAGGCCGGCAAGTAATGGCAAGGCATACAACAACAAAGATTTACCCGTTCTTTTACTTAAGGCATAAGTAACGGGAACGAGAATAATAAAGGCAACATCAAAAAACACCGGGATGGCAACCGCAAAACCTGTAACCATCATGGCCCAGGGTGCGTTCTTCTCCCCAGTTTTATTCAGCAGGTAAGAAGCTAATCTTTTTGCCCCACCAGATTGTTCCAGGATTCCCCCAAACAGGGCACCCAAGCCTACTACTGTGGCTACAAATCCCAGGGTGCTCCCCATGCCTTCCCTCATGGTCTCCAGGATGTCTGATGCCGGCATCCCGGCAAGAATGCCAACCGCTATGCATACAATTAATAACGCCAGAAAAGCCTGTATCTTCACCTTTAGGATAAGGAAAAGTAACAGCGCAATACCAATTAAAACTGCAGAAAGTAATTGTATATCCATTAATTATCCAGCCATTCTGTATGAAAAAATTCTCCCCGCGGCTTATCGGTACGCTCATAGGTATGTGCGCCAAAGAAATCCCGTTGTGCCTGAATCATATTTGCTGAAGATTGTGCAGAAGTGAAATTGTGAAGGTAATTAATTGCTGAAGACATAACCGGCATGGGAAATCCAGAATTCAAAGCTTTACCTACAATTTTACTTAGATGTGGCTGATAATCTTGTATGTTATTTGAAATTTTTTCATTCATTAAAAGGTTTTCTGAAGGAGTATCTCTTAAAACATCAATTAAATCCTGCATCAGTTGTGACCGGATAATACAGCCATTGGTCCAGATGCGGGCGATTCCTGATAAATTGAGATTCCAATTATAGGCAGAAGAAGCTTCCAAAAGCAAATCAAAACCCACCGCATGGTTAATAATGCTCCCGGCTTTATAAGCTTTGAACAGTTCATTAGAAATTTCTTCCACAGTGGTAAATTGCTTCTGGCTGTTTCCATAGATTTCCATGGCTTTTTGTCTTTCGGCCTTTCTTCCAGAAATATTCCTGGCCAAAACTGCTGCCGTTATGGTATCTAATGGCACTCCAAGTTCCAGTGCGGCATTGGTAGACCAGCCACCTGTACCTTTTTGCTTGGCGGCATCCAGGATCTTATCAATAAGAAAAGCATCACCTTCCATTTCCCTTAGAATATCCACGGAAATTTCCAGAAGAAAACTCTTCATTTCCCGGTTCCAGTTTTCAAAAACTGCAGCTATTTCTTCAGGTTTGGCCTTGGCTCCAAACCTCATTAAATGATAAGCTTCGGCTATAAGTTGCATTTCCCCGTATTCAATGCCATTATGAAGCATTTTCACAAAATGCCCTGCTCCGTTTGGCCCAACATGGGTACAACAAGGGTCGCCATTTTTATCTTTAGCAGCTATGGTTTCCAAAGTGCCTCCTACCCTACTGTAAGCCTGGTCTGAGCCTCCGGGCATAATTGACGGGCCTTTCCTGGCACCTTCTTCCCCTCCGGAAATTCCGGCTCCCATAAAGATGATTCCTTTTTCTTTTAATTCTTTCTCCCTTCTAATTGTATCTTTATAATGGGAATTCCCCCCATCTATAATCAGGTCGTCTTCTTCCAAAAATGGCAGCAGACTTTCAATTACCATATCTACGGCAGGGCCAGCATTTACCATTAGAATCATATTCCGTGGCCGCTCCAGGCTTTTTACGAATTTCTCCATATTATCAAACCATGGGAAATCGTAGATTGATTTATTTTCGGTTGCGAAATTTTTGGCAATATCTACTTCCAGCTCCTCCACATGCCTGTTAAATACCGAAACATCCACTCCCTTTGTGGCAAGGTTAATCGCAAGGCTTTTACCCATTACGCCAAGGCCAATAAGCCCTACAGGGGCTTTGCTACTGCCTTTAATTTTAGCCATAATAGAAGCCATAATTTCTTCAACAGAACCATCTACATTTATATGAAAGCCATATTTTGGCATTTCCAGCGTATCGAACTGGGATTTAAGCAATTCCGGTTTAAAATAATGGTCTTTCCTGGCTGAAAGCCGTTTGTGTATAACTTCATATTCGCTATGAAGAAAGATCCAGGTGATATGTTCTTTGGGTACCGACTGCAGTTGTACGCGGTATTTTTCTTTTAAAGCAGAACAGGCCAAAACGGCACCTTCTCCCTTTTCCCATTCCGAAATTTTTGAAGCAAGGCTCTCCAGCCATTCTTTACGGTCACTATCTTCCAGGGCGATGCCGTTCTTCATTTTTTCACGGTTAATGCTGGGATGAAAATCATCGGCATCATAAAAAGGTAAATTTAGTTCTTCTGCCAAAAGCCGGCCAATAGTGGTTTTACCCACTCCCGAAACTCCCATTACAATATAAACCTGCATAATATTTTACTAATTATAGTTAATCTTCTGTACTTTAAGTTTCCTCACCTCTGGGCCTAATTTAAATTCTGCCGTCTCCCCTGCTTTCTTACCGGTAAGCGCCCTGGCGATTGGTGCTACAAAGGCAATTTTCCTGTTCTTCACATTTGCTTCATCCACTCCTACAATCTGGAATTTCTGCTCCTGATTTTTATCCAGGTCCAGGTATTCCACTTCAGCTCCAAACCTCACCTCGTCCTGTGCCTGTTCCTTTGGTTGCAATACACGCGCAGAATTAATACGCTCGTTCAAAAGCTTCAATTTTCCATCAATCACTGCCTGAGCCCTTCTTTTTTCCGTTTCATCTTTCATGTTAAGGGAAGCCCGTTCCTGTTCCAGTTCCTTCTTCTCTTCCTGCAGTTGCTGCATTCCTGCTGGCGTCACGTAATTAGTGGCGCCGGCGGGCAAGGCTGCTCTTGGCGGAATAATGGGCGCTTCTTCCTGGTCTTCTTCTTTTACAAATCCTCTGCTCATGCTTTGTTTGAATATGAATTTAACAAGTTAATCAAATTTTCCTGAGAATAAATGTAAAGCCGGAGAGAAATTTAAGAGCTGGTTTTAAATGCCTAATTTTGAAATCTCATATTTTCAGACTAATGCGCACATATAAAAAGTTACTGGTAATAGGATATGTATGGCCAGAACCAGGTTCGTCTGCGGCGGGAAGCAGGATGATGCAGTTACTACAATTCTTTAAATCCCATAATTACGAAATAACTTTTGCTACTACTGCGGCAGTCACGCCTTTTATGGCAGGTTTAGATGAAATGGATATTTCTACGGAAAAAATTAAGCTGAATGACCCCTCTTTTGATGAATTTGTGCTGAAGCTAAAGCCTCAAATTGTGCTTTTTGACCGCTTTATGATGGAAGAACAATTTGGCTGGCGTGTTGACAAATTTTGTCCGAACGCGCTGAAGGTGTTAGATACAGAAGACCTTCATTTTCTAAGGGAATCACGGATGAAGGCCTGGAAAAAGCAAATTTCACCCGAAGAGCTCTATTTTGAATCTGATCTTGCCAAACGGGAAATCGCCGCTATTTACCGGTGCGACCTTTCCCTTATAATTTCTGAAGCTGAAATGAACTTGCTGATTACAGATTTTAAAATTGATGAAAACCTGCTGGTATATTTACCTTTTCTGCTCCCGCATATTTCTGAAGAAGAAATCCAAAGTATGTCAGGTTTTGATGCCAGGAATCATTTTTTAAGCATCGGTAATTTTAAACATGAACCTAACTGGAACGCTGTTTTTCTGCTAAAAAAAGAAATCTGGCCGCTCATAAGGCAAAAATTGCCAGAAGCTGAACTTCATATTTACGGAGCTTATCCAACGCAAAAAGTACTGGAACTTCATCATCCTGCTTCAGGATTTATAGTAAAAGGCCGTGCTGAAAATGCTTCAGAAGTAATGAAAAAAGCAAAAATATGCCTTGCTCCTCTTCAGTTTGGGGCGGGTTTAAAAGGAAAATTTATTGATTCGATGCAATGTGGCACCCCAACGGTAACCACAACTATTGGGGCTGAAGGAATTGCCGGCCAAATGCCATGGCCGGGTTTCATTGAAGATAAACCTGATGAATTTGCCAATAAAGCCGTGAAAATATATCAGAATAAAAAACTGTGGGAGGAGCATCAGCAAAATGGCTTCAGGATTATTAACCAGCGCTTTTCAAAAGATTATTTTGAAAAGGAATTTGAAGAATGCCTGGAGAAATCAGGCAAAAATTTGCCTGAGCATAGAAAAAGAAATTTCACCGGGGCAATGCTTAAACATCATCTTCATAAAAGCACTTATTTTATGTCCAGGTATATTGAAGAGAAAAATAAGAAAACCGCCAACTAAAGGCCGGCGGTTTACACTACGCAAAAATGAACATCCATTTAAAAGAATGAATGAACGCTAACAGAAAATTTAAACCATTTCAGCATTAACTGAAGCTTCAAAAAGCTTTTCGTTTAATTTTTTAAGTGTGGCTACTTTGTTTTGGGTAGCTACTAAAAGAGAAATATTGTTATTACTGCCACCATAGGAGATCATCCTTACTGGAATATCGTTTAAAAGTTCAAATAACCTGTAGGTGTGTTTATCTTCAATTACAGATTCTCCCACCACGCAAATAATGCTGTGCTCTTTCTCTACCGTAATTTCTCCGTAAGAATCGAGCTCAGCCAGAATAGCGTCCAGGTTCCTGTCATCATCAATAGTAAGGGAAATGGCGATTTCTGAAGTGGTAATCATATCTATGGCAGTTTCGTAATTATCAAAAACATCAAATATTTTTCTAAGAAACCCGTGCGCCATCAACATGCGGTTAGATTTGATTTTTATCGCTGTAATGCCATCTTTTGCTGAAATCGCTTTTAGCCCCTTATGGCCTACTTCAGGAGAAATTCGCGTTCCATGAGATTCCGGTGTAAAAGTATTTTTCAGATAAATAGGAATATTTTTATCCATAACCGGGGAAATGGTTTGCGGATGCAAAATTTTCGCTCCAAAATAAGCAAGCTCTGCCGCTTCTTCAAAACTTAGTTCAGAAATCCTGTGTGTATTTTCAACATGTCGTGGATCATTGTTGTGAAAACCATCAATATCTGTCCAAATCTGCACTTCTTCAGCATTAACAGATGCGCCAAGAATGGTGGCCGTATAATCACTGCCTCCCCTTTTTAGAGTGCTGATTTCATTCTTCTTATTTATGCAAACAAAGCCCTGGGTGATATAAATTTCATTTTCAGGCATACTGCCGGTCACCTTCTCAAATAGTTGCCCGACTATTTTAGTGTTCGGATTTTCCAAGTTGCTTACATGCATAAAGGTTTTTGCATCCAGCCATTGGTTTTCGATTTTCTCACTCCTTAGAAATTGTGAAAAAATAGTGGTAAGCATCGTTTCGCCAAAAGTGACAATTTCAGAATAGAGCGTTTCAGAATGGGACTTTTTAGCCGTAGCTTCAAGCTGGGCTAAAATTTTATTTAGCTGAAGCAGTGTTTCCTGCTGAACTTCAGCATCAGAAATTAATTCTTTTATGGTAGATTCATGCCTTATCCTTAGTTCAGAAATAATAGCCTTGTTATCTTCTGAATTTCCTGCTTTTATATTATCTGATATCTTCACCAGCTCATTGGTAACCCCAGACATGGCTGATAATACCAACAATTTTTTGCCGGGCTGAGAAAGAACTATATTCTTTACGTTCCTTATACTTTCAACAGAACCTACAGATGTTCCTCCAAATTTTAATACTCTCATCATCAAAAAATTAATGCTGCATAATTAGTTTTTATCCTATTATCTCCAAATAAAAAGCTCCATTTTACATACATTTACACAAAATGTACAATATTTAACATGAAGACGATCACCACCTGTGTCCACAACATTATTAAGCACCAGCCTTTTCTTGACGATGCCATGGCCCGGGATATTATAAACTATAGCGGACTGGCGGCAGATATACAACCCCAGGTGGAAAAGGAAATGAGGAAGCCGGTAAAACAGGGTTCCATTATCATGGCTTTGCGCCGCTACGCACCTAAACGAAGTAAGGTTAATATGAAAGCCTTGCGAAATTTAGGAGATATTGTGGTGCGGTCCGGTATTACAGAATATACTTTTTTAAATTCCAATACTATAATTGCCAATAAAGCAAGGCTGCTGGAAGCGGTAAAAGATAAAACCGGCGTGTATCTTAACTATTCAAGCAATTACCAGGAGAGCAACATTTTAGTTTCTTCTTCCCTTACTGGGCTTGTAGAAGAATGTTTTAGGAGCGAAATAAGGGTTTCAGTCAAAGACGAATTATCTTCTATTACTATTGCGCTTCCGCAGAATAGTTCACAAAGCGTGGGAATGTATTTTTATATTTTCAAATTACTGGCTTATGAAGGGATACCGGTTTTTGAAATGATTTCCACCTCCAACTATTTTGCTATTTTCCTGGAAAAAGAATATGTAAATAAGGCCTTCCTGCTAATGAATGAGATTAAAGAATAGGTTTACCAAAGGTCCAGAAAGACGCCGGTTATGGCCACAGCCGCTATTAAGATAATGAGAATAATAGCGATAAACGTACCGCCAAACCGGGTTTTTTTATTGTCTTCTACAATATAGTCTTCGGTGCTGTGATTATGCTTGTTCGTGTTTTCCATAAAATGATGGATAGGTTTGTTAGTTTAATTGATACTACAGCCAGACATATAAAATATAGTGGGCTATATCAGCTGATTTTGACTTCCAATATAAAAAATATTACCGAACTTTTTTCGATAATTAAATTTAGCAATTTTCGCTGAGCTCTCAACTTCCAGGCCCTCGCTCCCTGAGCCCGGATTTACAAAAACTCTCCTGGGCATGGAAGGAGGTGATATTCTACTTTAACAGAATTTTTTTTATTAAGTTACATAATGTGAGTTTTAGTTTTTCAAAAAATTATAGGTAAAGTTTTGCCAAAGAATTACTTCCGCTCATATTCTTAATTAATTTTACCTGAAAATAATCTTCAATGAGAAACATCATTAGAGCGATCCTGGCGGGATGGGGTGCAAAAAAGCTTGGTGGCGGCTGCGGTTGTATAGGAATTATAGTCGTTTTTATTATTTTATGGATCCTACTTGGTTACCTTGGACTTGGCTCATAATTATTTATAATCTTCCACCAGAACGTTCCATTCCATCGTTTTAAGAATACTCACCAAAGCCGGGTTAATTTTCTTGAGCAGAGGAGAATCTTTGGGAAAAGTGTAGCTGTAATAATCCTTCTTTAGGGTTTTCTCCAGCACTTCTATTTCATCCTGTAGGTTCCGTTGCTCGATTTCATGTTTCAGCATGGGTACATCGTAAACAAAGAGTGAGGTCTTCTTATTTAAAACATCATCAATCCCCTCCTCTTCTGATAAAACTGTCTCTTTGCTTATGTTATAAAGTTCCAGAAATTCCTGTGAGCTTGAATTTGCCACCGTGGTGACTTCAAATTTTTCCAGATCCTGAACAGATGAGATCTTATCATTTATAGTACTTACGGTTAGAGATGAAGCAATCCCTGCCGTTAAGCTGGAAATCATGATAATGGCCATAAACATCCAGATAAATCCAACAACCCTCCCGCCTGTTGTTCGCGGGGATTTGTCTCCATAACCCACCGTGGTCATGGTAACGGCACTCCACCAGAAACCTTCCATAATTCCTTTGGGACTGTTGCCAAATTCTTCTTCATTATGTTTCCGTTCAAAAATCCAGACCAGAAAGCCAAAAATAAAAATAACCCCAACCAGGATAAGAATGGCAGAAATAAAATTCCAGCTCACAATATTGCGGATATAGCTCCAGATATGCGATTCTTTTCTTTTTGCTATACCGGTGTGGGAAATAAAGTAAGGCTGTGAAAAATCCATTACTTTCATCCGGTTATCGGTAACGGTAATGGGGTTAATGCTGAAATCTACCTCATTGTTTTCTACCGCCTTCAGTAAAGTTGTGAGCGAACTGTAAGTTTTAAATTCATATTCCGTATCCAGTTTCTCATTAACCATTTCCCAGGAAGAAATGCTGAGGCCGGAAAACTCTCCATTTTCCTCATGAATAAATGGAGGGGCTTCTGTAATCCCTATAGTTAACTTCTGCGGGGCCTGAACTGAATCCTGAACAGCTGCAAATGAGAAATTATAAAGAAAGAACAGGCTAAGAAAACAGAAAGTAAACTTCATGGAAAAATTGTGATTTTTGCTGTTATTAGTCAGGTAAAATAACAAAAATCCCACTTAACCGAAATTTTTATCAGCAGATTTACTTTTTAGAACCCTCTTCCTGAAGCGTATCATTTTCTACAGCATATACGATTTCCAGTTTTTTTCTTCCAAATTTCTTCGCCTTCTTCACATTTTCTCCCATATAGATGTCAATCTTATTTTTCCAGCGGTAATGCATCTTATCCTTCACCAGAAATTCTCCTTCAAAACCTTCAATTTTCACCCTTGTGTTATAATCAAGGCCCTTTCTCATAAGATCCCTGGAAACAGCAATTGCTTTATCCCCGGGTTTTAAAGTATCTCCCCAGGCGGTGATGTTTGGATCCCCTTCTGCCTGGTAATGAAGAGAATTATAAGCAGAAACGGTAACACTCAGAGTATCCCAGTTCACATCTGGCTCGTGGTTTTTCTTTGAATCACAAGCTGAAAAACCATTCAGCATAAAAACCCCCACTGAGATTGGAAGTAACCTCAGATAATAGGTTTTTAAACAGTTTTTCAGCTTCTTCATTTTTAACTTTTATAATGTCCAGCCCTCACGGTAATCCCGCTTTACAAATTTATTGGCTTCTTCCAGGTTGGTCACCCTCATATTTTCAGCATCCCAGATCATCTGGATATTTCTCCCGGGATAATTATAGGCAATATCCCCGTTATCCCTTTTGTACTCAGTTCTGATATCCACTCCCCTAATTGCGAGATTGGCAATTAATAAGGTTTCAGTTAAAGGGCCGGCGATTTCAAAAGGAGAGCTAAGTTTTTTCTTTCCATACCCGGCAATAGCTGCTTCCACCCACTGGCCGTAATGGCCGTCTTCCCCACCGGGAACCCTTTCTATTGTTTGTGGCACACTAACTTCCTCTGTCCTGGAAGTTGGCAACAATCTTGGATTCCTGCCATAGGTACTACACATCATTTTTCCTTCTGTTCCTATAAAGAGCACTCCGTTCCCACCATCTCCAAAGGTTTCATTTGGCCCCAGTTCTTCAGGACGGGAAGGTTGAATTCCCCCGTCCATCCAGTGAAGCGTGAGATCTCCATCTGTTTTTTCACTTTCAGGGAAGGTCATGGTAACATGGCTGGAAGGCGGGCAACTCTCGGGAAAATATCCTCTTTGAAATTCATCCACATAAACACTTCCCACACTACATTGTACATCTTTTGGGTATTTTAAGTCCAGGACACTATAGGCCGGTTCAATAAGATGGCAACCCATATCTCCCAATGCACCGGTACCGTAATCCCACCAGCCGCGCCAGTTAAAAGGTACGAGTCCGCTTATATATTCTTTATAGGGAGCAGTTCCCAGCCATAAATCCCAGTCCAGTTCTTTAGGAACAGCTGCATTTCCATTTTCCGGCCATGGTATTCCCTGTGGCCATACAGGGCGGTCTGTCCACACATAGACAGTATGTACTTTACCAATTAATCCTGCATTATACCATTCCTGCAATTTTCTTACGCCATCCCCTGAGGCTCCCTGGTTTCCCATTTGGGTAACAACCTTATTTCTTTCAGCTCCTTCTGTAAGCTTTCTGGCTTCATAAATATCATGCGTTAAAGGTTTTTGAACATAAACGTGTTTACCCAAATCCATAGCCGCCATGGCTTGCACAGCATGGTTATGGTCTGGTGTGGAAACAGAAACGGCATCAAAATTCTTAGACTCCTTATCCAGCATTTCTCTAAAGTCCTTGTAATATTTCGCTTTAGGAAAACGGGCGATGGAATTGGCAGCTCTTCTATCATCCACATCACAGAGAAATCCAATGTCCGCTTTTCCTGTTTTCGCAAAATTGTGAAGGTCACTTTCCCCTTTGCCTCCTACGCCAATCCCGGCTACCACCAGTTTATCACTGGGAGCCAAGAACCCCGGGCCTCCAAGGACGTGCCGGGGAACAATGCTTATTCCAGCCGCGGCAAGGGCAGTGCTCTTAATAAATTTTCTTCTGGAATTGGTACCGGAGGTATTTTTTTCTTTCATACTAAATCGATATAGCTATAATAAGTTGAACGTTAATTATTTATGGATTGATGTTTACCTATGAAATCTTTCTAAGTGGCTTCTGAACAATTGCTTAAGCCTGTTAATCAGTTAATTTACAGAAAAATTTTTCAACATTGTTAAAATATGCCCTGATTTTATAGAAAAAAGTTAATGTTAGAGAACTTTTCCGCATAAAACTTTCGGAGGTTTGGAAGTCCATGAGATAAATGTACCTTTGCAAAATTAAATGGCTGAAAATTAACGAGAAGCCAATTTTATAATTGTAAAATAAAACTATGAGTCAAGTAAAACAGAATGACACGGTAAAGGTACATTACACTGGAAAACTAACTGACGGACAGGTTTTTGACAGCTCGGTACAAAGAGGTGAGCCTATCGAATTCACTCTTGGTCAGGGACAGTTAATCCCAGGTTTTGAAAAAGGCCTTATCGATATGCAAGTGAACGAGAAAAAGACTATAAATATTCCAAAAGAGGAAGCTTACGGAGAGCCGAGAGAAGAGCTTGTACAGGAAGTTCAAAAAAGCCAGCTACCTGAAGATATTAAGCCGGAAGTTGGAATGGGACTTGTATCAAAAAGCCCTGATGGAAGAGAAATGAACCTCGTGGTTAAAGACGTAAAAGAAGATACTATAGTAGTAGACGGAAATCATCCGCTTGCAGGAAAAGACCTTGTGTTTGACCTGGAAGTTGTAGAGATTAAATAATCTGCACTAAAAGTAGATAAAAGTAAGCCCTGTATTTTCTAGTACAGGGTTTTTTATGGGCAGTGGTTAAGGTTTTTATAATTATTTGAAATCCATCAAAGCTCTGTGTATCTTAAGGTGAATCAAAAATATATATTATGAAAAGAAAAGCCACAGCAGTCTGGAAAGGAAATCTGAAAGAAGGTAAAGGAACTTTATCTACAGAAAGCGGTGTGCTGGACGCCACCCAATACTCCTTCAAAACCCGGTTCGAGGATGGAAAAGGAACCAATCCTGAAGAATTAATTGGTGCTGCGCATTCCGGATGTTTTTCCATGCAGTTGTCTGCCTTTCTTGCTGAAGAAGGTTTTACAGCCGATAAGCTAGAAACCAAAAGTGAGATTACTTTTGAAAACGGGGAAATTTCGAAATCACATCTTATCCTTGAAGCAACTGTACCAGATATTGAAAAAGACAAATTTGAAGAACTGGTAAAAAAAGCCAAAGAAAACTGCCCGGTTTCCAAGCTTTTAAAAACCGAAATTACCGTCTCCTCCACTCTTATTTAAATTTAGATTTGAATTTAAGAATGGCGGAAAAAAGTAATTTGAGTTTGAAGGTTTTTCCCAGTATGCTCATGAATACATTAGTGGTCTTGCGCTAGCCGGAAAGTTTTAGTGATTATTTGTAAAGTGACGGTTTCAAAAAGTTAATGTCCAGGTTTTCCCTGGAATAGATTTGCTTTTTGAAACCGTATATTTTATTCAGGATTTTTTTAAACATTCTTCCACGCTTGTAAAAACCAGCTGCTTTATTTTCTCATCCATTTTATTTTCCTCCACGAATTTCTGATTGATCTCAAGTTCAATTCCGCAGTAATGCTCAGGAAATTTTTGCCGTAACCAGGTGGTGAAACCATCAGATGTTCCCAAGTAGGGATAATTGTACCTGATGACATATTGTGAATTTTCCTCCTCCAATTTTTCTTTCAGATTTTCTGTAACCTGTTTTTCTTCAGCTCTTTCCGGATCAAATAAGATTCCTATGTCAGCATTTCGTATTTCTCCCTCCAGTTCCGGAGTAAAAGTGTGTATGGACAAATGAAATACCTTCTCCTTTTCCTCTATAAATTCATCAATTTTATCTTCAATGGTATTCCGGTACAAAAAATAATAGTTGCTAAGCAGCAATTCCTTTTCCACTTTATTAAGCCCGGCAGTATATTCTGAATAAAGTTGCGGGTGATCCAGAGAACGGTTTACCTCCACCAGAAGCCGGCCGCTTTTCTGATAAATGGCAAAATCAGAAAGATCACTTAATTTTTTAAAAAGATCATATGCGCCTGGATCATAGCCCCTGTGAGAATTTAATACTGCGGCAGCACCCGAAAAATATTTTAAATATTCCCCCGGAATGGTATTGAAAGCATGCTCACAGGTGAGTACCAGTTTCATCATGTAAAAAATTTATTCTCATTCAGGCAATCTCCCATTCGCATATATACTTTCCTGATATTTTCTTCGGAAAAATCCTCCTGCAGAGCAGTTAATATTCGGGTAGAAAGACTCCCGTTTTCAAGAATATATTCAATATTCTCCCGATGTTTTTCTGAAATTCTGGAACGTGTTCTTTCATACAATTTTTTCCAGATTTCCATTACCCTGCATTCTTTATGTATATCAAAAACATCAAGAAATACGATGTTTTTGATATTTGCATTTTCCCCATATTTCACCACCATATTAAAGATAGCAAATAAATCATCTTCATGCCATTGCTTTTGGTCTTGCAGGGCGATTAATTCCTCACTAACCAAAAGCTTGAGGCTTTCAATAATTAAAACTGCTATGGCAAGATCGGCTTTTGGACATTCCTGGATATCAATAACCCTTATTTCTATGGCATTCCTGTCAAACCTCGCGATTGCTCCACGGGAATTTAAAAAATGATGATCAAGAATGTTTTCGGAATCGTGTGGTTTAATGGCTTCATTAATGGGCTCAAAAATTCGCTCAAAATATTCTTTTCTGCTAAAAACCTGCTCCGGAATAAGTTTCCCAGCCATCTGTGGAATCTCTTTTTGGTTGGTCTTATAAACTTCCATTCGGCTGTCTAAAAATCCTGTAGGTTTTCCTTCAAATATGGGAGAACTCGCGCTCAAGGCGGGAATAATTGGCAATAAAAGCCTTACTGCCGCATGAAGTTTTTCAAATTCGGCATCATCAAAAAAAGGTAAATTTATGTGCATGCTCTGTACATTACTCCAGCCGTGCCCGCGGCAGTCAAAAATGCGGTTATATAAAGCATAAATTTTACTATAATTATGAGGCCAAAGAACAGTTTCAGATTCTGGAAGCATCAGCGGGTGCGCTGCAGAAGGCAAAAGCACAGATCCAGATTGCTTCAGCAAAAGGTTTATTTCCTTTATATTTTCAGCAAAAAGTTCATCCAGATTTTCCAGGTCCCCGGTGGGGCCATTGGTTTTTAGTTCCACCACATGGGCCACCAGTTCATTGCTCCACTCGATTTTGCCATTTTCAACATCTGAAGTGAGACTGCCATTTTTTTGGGTAAACAATCTATCTACTGCCGGATTTACTTTAAAGGTTTCTGAAGTAATGAGCATATATTCCAGCTCTATCCCAAAAACTTCAAATAAATGATAACTCATGATTCGCCTTTTTTAAGCCGGTTTTTTAATGCTGAAAGAATTTCTATGTAAACCTGATCTCCATAATAAGCGTCTTCCACTCCAAAGTCGATATTAGGGTTATCATTAATTTCAATTACCATCGCTCTTTTGTTCACTTCTTTAATGTCGATCCCGTACAATCCCATGCCCATTAATTTAGCCGATTTCAAAGCGAGATCGAGGATTTTTGGAGGCACTTTTTCTATTGGCAGGCAATCTGCATTCCCATCCTGATCATCTTTTATTTCTGCGTCCCAGTTATAAATTTGCCAGTGCCCTTTGGCCATATAGTAACGGCAGGCATAAAAAGGCTTATTGTCCAGGATTCCTATACGCCAGTCATATTCTGAAGGAGAAAATTCCTGTGCGATTACAAGGTCTGATTTTTTTAGCATTTGCTGTACCAGCTCCTCATACTCCTGCTTAGTTTCAGCTTTTTTTACCCCAAAAGAAAAAGTGGAATCAGGAGATTTTAAAACCACTGGCAATCCGGTAATTTCAAGAACCTGGTGCTTATTATGCTTATGAACAATAACGGTTTTTGGAGTGGCAATTCCGGCGTTTTCCAAAGCTTCAGCCATAAAAACCTTATTACAACATTTAAGAATGGCATCGGGATAATCTACCAAAGCAATTCCTTCCTGCTGGGCTTTACGGGCAAAAGCATAGGCATCGTTATTTACCTCTGTGCTCTGGCGGATAAACAAAGCGTCAAATGCCGAAAGGCGCGATAAATCTTTGGGCGTTACCACTTCCACATAAAAATTCATCTTTTCAGCCAGTTCCACAAAGCGTTTTATTGCTTTGGGATTACTTGGGGGCGCAGGATCTCCTTGCTGCACCAGAATAGCCAAATCATATTCAGCTATATTCTGCCTGGGAGTGTCGTAGCGTTTCTTGGAAAAATACTGGGAGGCAAAATAATACATACTTTCCTTATGGTCTGCAGGAATTTCAGCTTCAGAAATAGCTTTTATGCTTTTGATGTTCCATTTATTGGTCCTGACGAAGTTTACCCGCAAAAATGGAATCTGAAAATGCCTGTAAAAAAGGGAACTGAGTTCTTTATATTTTTGGGCCACATTCTGTCCAAAGTAAATACTAAGGGTAAATTCTGCAGATTTGATGTTTTTAAGGCCTTTCTGGATTACAGCATCAAATTCTTCAGAAACAATTTTCACAAGTTTTGGCTCTCTAAGGTCCACTATGTTTTTTACAGTGGGAATAGCCATATGGCCACGCGCTTCGGCTAAAAGGGAAACATAGTAACCTTTGCTCTGATAAGAATAATCCTTGCAAAGATTAAAGATACGGGCTTTTTTAATTTTATAATATTCAGGGTGGGTTAAGTAAGACTGTGCGGAAATAATCTCCACGTTTTCAGCAAGAACCTCCCAGTTTTCGGGATGGTTAACCACAATATATTTATTCATTCAGGAATTGAAATTTTAATCAAATGTAGTAGAAAAAGCAATAGCTTAATCAAGTTTTTTTGTCTCTGTATGTTATTGTTCTAAAACGAAAAAGGCCCGCCAGAGGCGAACCTTTCCATTCATTTTTTAGCTGATATCAATGAAGAGCGTACTGAACGCCAAAAATAATATTGTTGTTATTTTTCAGCTGAAGGCCATTCAAATCCTGGTACAACGGGAACTCATATTCCATGGCAAATCTAAGGCCGCTCAGTGAGCCGGATGGGATAACCATATTTACGCCCAAGCCTGAATTTATATATTTTCCCCCGGAATTAGCAGTGTTTGCCGCAGGAACCATCATAGGATTAAGCCCTGGCTGAGTTCCTTCTATTTCCTCTATGATCAAGCCCTCCACCCTGGCGGAAATGCTAAGGCTGTTGGTTAATTTCCCTGCAATCCAGTTATTCAGTTGATAGCGGTTCCCAAAACGATAGCCATTATCATTTTCACCAAACCTAATCAATCCTTTTAACTGGCTACCAAAAGAAAGGAAATTTCCCTGGGCCAGGTAAGTCAGGCCGGCTTCACCATCAAAAGTACCACTGCCAATTTGCATGGGATATGGCAAGAACATTTCATTAGGAGCTGATGCAGGGGTAACATCTTTTTCATCAATACTGCCCGTTGGGAGCGAAATTCCCAACTGAGCGTGCATGCTCTGCCTGTTCCTGTTGAACAAACTATACAAGCCAGAGAGTTTTATATCTCCAAAGCCGGAAGATTCCGTTCTAAAATCCTCTCCCATTCGGGGTATCAAGTCCATTTCATTCGAAACCACGTTCGCCATGGCCATAAGGGTGAGATTACTGGACGGAGCATACATTGCTCCCAGCATATGCATCTTCATGCTCATTTCTTCCGGGGAAACCATATAGTTTTCAAGGACGGTGCCGGCGGATATTTCATGAGTTCCGCTGTTGATATGCTGCATGTTCATGTACATAAATCTATAGGAAAACATCCATTCCCCTTTATGATGTACATGATCTCCCATTACAGAAATTGGCGCATGCCCGTCTGGCCTGCCTGAAGTCCATAAGATATTATCATTTTGAACAGGTTCGTTTTGGGCAAAGGATAACCCGGAAAACATTAGCGTATATGCTAATGCCAATATATATTTTTTCATTTTTTACTAAAATTGGATTAGGGTGAAATAAACGAAGCAAGAAGCCGGTATTTCACCTGATATTGAATAACAATCGATTAATATTTACACTAAATAATTAGGCGGGTGTTCTATATCTCCAGAATAATTTTTGCAGGAAAGCATCAGGTTTTTCCAGTTTTTATCCAAAATAGCAGCAATCTGCAGATGTATTGGGTAAGAAAAGGGCTCCTGAAAATAAACCGGTAGGAAACTTTCGCTAATGGCAGGTTTACCGGATTTTTTAGTATTATCTAATTTGCCCAGCTGATCGTTAAGATGGCATTTCCCGTTGCAATGCATGGCCGGTTTATCTTTGTTCACGCAATACTTCTGAATAATATAATTTATATTTAGCTGGTAATAGGTAATATTAGCTAGTTGATAAAGAGGGCGCAGCGCAAAGCAAACCAATAATAATATGCTCAAAAAGTGCTTCAACAGGATATTTCGTTGGCTGCAAAAGTACATTTAAAATTACCGGTATGCCTATAGATCACAAGATTCTTGCTGGGATATTGTGTGGGCAGATACAGTTGGCAAAAATTAAAAAATTATGCCTATTTTCAGGACTCTAAAATTCAGCATAACATGAAACGATTCTTTAAACTCATTATTTTTCTCCTGACACCGGCTGTTATCTTGGCTCAAAATTCCGAAGAAGAAATTATTGAAAAAGCCAGAAAAATTCATGAAAAAGTAATTACCATAGATACCCACAACGATATTAATATAGCCAATTTCACCAATAAAAAAAATTACACGATGGACCTGGATACCCAGGTAAATTTGCCAAAAATGGAAGAAGGCGGGATGGATGTTTCCTGGCTGGTGGTGTACACGGGGCAGGGTGATTTGACCAATGTGGGTTACAAAGAAGCTTATGCCAATGCGATGCTTAAATTTATCGCTATTCATAAACTGGTAAACGAACTGGCCCCGGAAAAAGTTGGCCTCGCCACTACTTCTGAAGGGGTGAGGGCGCTGGTCAATCAGGGTAAAAAAGTTGTGATGATTGGAGTGGAAAACGGATATCCCATGGGAGAAGACATGGATAAGCTGCAGCAGTTCTACGATCTGGGCGCCAGGTATATGTCCCTGGCCCATAACGGCCATAGCCAATTAAGCGATTCTAACACGGGGGAAGAAGACGATGTATGGGTACATAACGGGCTAAGCGAATTGGGAAAAAAAGTGATTGCAGAAATGAACCGCCTTGGGATGATGATTGATGTTTCCCATCCTTCAAAAGAAGCGATCAAGCAGATGTTTGAACTTTCCAAAGCGCCACTTATAGCTTCCCATTCTTCAGCCCGCGTCCTTGGGCACCATAGCAGGAATCTTGATGATGAGCTTTTAATGTTGTTTAAAGAGCATGGCGGCGTGGTACAAACGGTGGCCTTCAGCTCTTATATCAATACTGAAAAGGACAGCATTTTTAATGCCGCCAAAGATAAATTGTATAACAGAAAAGCAGAAGAATTAAATTTTAAAATTCTTAGCCGTGACAGTATCAGAAAAATGGATGAAGAGCAGAGAAACCTGTACAGAGAAAATTATAATGAACTAACCGTTGCTGCAAAACCCGGGTTGAAAAAATTAAAACAAGAAGTTCCTCCTGTAGATGTAAAGGATTTTGTAGATCATATTGATTATATGGTGGATTTGATTGGGATAGACCATGTAGGAATTAGCTCCGATTTTGACGGCGGCGGCGGAATTGAGGGTTGGAGTGACGCTTCAGAATCTTTAAATGTGACCATCGAACTGGTAAAAAGAGGCTATACCGAAGAGGAAATTGCCAAACTTTGGGGAGAAAACCTGCTTAGGGTGCTGGATGAAGTACAGGCTGTCGCCGCTGATTTACAAAAGGAGTGAAAAGTGAAGAATGAGAAGCTGGAAGTTTTGTCATTTGTAGTTCAGTGTTCGGAGTTCGGAGTTCGGAATTTAAATAGGTGAAAGTTGAGAAAGTACATTGAACAATCCAACATTCAATATAACAAAATGAGAATTAGGAACTAAAAACTGCAATTAATCCTTTTTCTTTCTTTTCTTTTTATCCCACCAGATATAAAGTCCGAATAAAATTAAACTTACAACAGATCCCCATAACAACCCGGTTTTTAATCCCTGCGTGCTGCGGCCAATAACTGCAATAAAACCAATGAGCGGTGCGATTCCTACCATTGTCGCCCCTATAAATTTCCAGTAGCCCATTTTTAATACCCCCGCCACAAAACTTATGGCATCGTTGGAAAGAAAAGGATTAAAGCGTGTGATAAATACGGCCCAAAATCCGTAGTCATCAAGGAAATCGGCTACTTTTTTCTCAGATTTATGGCCAATTACCCGCTCCACAATCACCGGCCCAAAATATCTTCCTATAAAATATCCTACTGAAGAAGCGGAGAACACAGCCGCGAAAACTATCACACTTCCCCAAACAGGACCATATGCAAGAATAGAAACCACCATTAACAGGATAGTTGGGATCACCAAAAGAAACATTTGTGCAATCATGGTAAGAATAAGAATTACCGGACCAAACCAGCCAAAATCATTTACCCAGTCCTGAATACGATCCTGATCATCACTGGTTAAAACATTCCAGGCTTCATTAAAGAAATTTTGAACGCCTGGTATAAAAAAATAGCTGAGAATAAGGGCTGCCACAAGTGCCAGTGAGATGTATAAAGGCTTCTTACTCTTTTTTACCGATGCCGTTTCAATTTGATTATCTGCCATAAATTTATTGTTGCTTCTTGTCCTTTTCCCGGATCTCTATTTCTAAAATATTTGGAATACCGCCACTGGCCTCGTTGGAAATATACAATTTTCCTGAAGGACTAAAAGTAATTCCTTCGGGCTGTGCAAACTCATCTTCATCCAGGAATATAATCCTCTCTGCATTTCCATCTGGAGACATGATAAGGATTTTTGGTCTTCTCCCGTCCACAATATAAAATTCATCGCTTTCAGGATTAATGGCGATGCCTGAAGGGCTCATCACTTTTTCAGGATCGTCCTCGTCTATTTCATCAAAAACTTCATCCTTCATATCTATGCGGAATAAAGGCTTATCCTGAAAATGATCATTTTTAAGATCATAAGCATAAATTCCTTTGTATCTATCGGAATTCTTTTCTTCGTCTTTTACCCCCAGAAGCAGCCGGTGGCCTAATTTATCCACACAAATGCTTTCAATATTCTGCTTTTTGGTCAATCCGGTTTTGATTTTATCTACTTCAGGTTCACCTTCAAGAAAATCTCTGACTTCATAAATTGTTCCGTCGCTCCTTACCACAAAGGCATTTTTGCCGTCTACGGTAATACCTTCATAATCACCATCCCCGGCAAATTCAATTTCTTTTTCTATAGTGGAAGTCTTGAGATTATAAACAAAAATAATCCCGTCTTCATCCTGAATACAGCAAATTTTATCATTGCTCAACCAGGTAATTCCGGAAACCTCTTCCAGTTCGTACGGCAGTTCCCATTTTTTTATTATGGAATAATCAGCAAATTTATTTACAATCTCAACTTCACTCTTCAAATTCCTATCTCCATTAGAAGCTGCAGATCCTGCTGTCTTTGAGATTATAAGCAGTCCAAAAATTATCAAAAATACCGCTCTTTTTATCATAGTTGTTTTTCTTCTTCGTTCTTTGGTTTTTATGTAATACGTCCTAAATTCAATTAGATATTTGAAGTTTAATATCGTGGAAAATTTCAAAATTGTTTCCTAAACTTTTAGAGCTGAAGAAAAAGCGAAAAACCTATTCAGTATCCAGTTTTACCTCCAGAATATTTGCAGGGGCACGCCTGCTTTCGTTCGAAATATACATGGTCCCATCCGGACTAAAAGTGAGGCCTTCTGCCTGCTGAAAAACCTCCGGATCAAGTAAATGCACCTGCTTTGCTTCCCCTTTAGCATCAAGAATCATTAGTTTTGGCTGATGGCCTTCGAGAATATACCAGTTTCCGGTAAGCGGATTTTTCTCAATTTCAGAAGGACGAATAATCCTTTGAGAGCCACGGCCATTAATTCCCTTAAAAATTGGATCATTGGTGTTAATTTTAAAAACTGGTTCTGGAATAAATTCTTTTCCTTCCAGGACAAAGGCGTAAACGCCTTTATAATCCTGGTCCTCATGGGGAACATCCTTTACGGTGATAAGCAACCTGTTATTTTCTTTATCGTATGCCAGGCCTTCAATGTCATAATCCTCCAGGGGAGTTTGATATTCATTCACAGTAAAGTTCCTATTAGCATAATTCTCAACTTCAAAAATATGCCCGTCACTACGCATTACATAAGCGTCACTTCCATTTAAAGTTACAGCCTCGTAATCTCCTTTATCCCCAAATTCTATACGTGAAGTAATTGCATGGACATTTAAATCGTATATAAAAATAATCCCGTCTTCATCCTGGATACATGCAATTTTTCCGTTTCCTATCCAGCTCATCCCGGAGATTTCATCCAGCTCCTCCGGCAGTTCCCATTTTTCCAATACTTCATAAGTCTTTTTTGAATCATTGAAGGATAAATAGGAGTTGTCTTTGAACAAGAAATACAGGAGTGCTACTATTGCAAAAATCGCAAGCACAATTAACAGCACCATTTTTTTCATCCCTGGAATTTTATATCAAATATTGACTAACATCCTCTAAAATATCCAATTGCTTTGCCATCCCAAAATGATTAACAGTAATTTCAAACTAAAATTTCCGCTGAAAAACAGAAATCCAAATTCTTAAGCCCAATAAAATGGCCTGAAAAGTTAATAATAAGTTAAAATACTACTGTTTTATGCATAGTACTGTCACAAAAATGATTTAGAGACGTCTATTGTATATAAACATAAAACATTCATCATGAAAACTTTAGAAAACATCACAGGACTTAGGGATTCAGATCTTACCCACAAAAGATCGTTTATGAACCTTCAGCAAAACTCCCCGAGGGGAAGCTGGTTTAGCAGAAGGCGTTACTAGAAAAATATTCATCAATCAAAAATATCATCATCATGAAAACTTTAGAAAACATCACAGGACTTAGGGATTCAGACCTTACCCACAAAAGATCGTTTATGAACCTTCAGCAAAATTCACCCAGGTGAAGCTGGTTTAGCAGAAGGCGTTACTAGAAAAATATTCATCAATCAAAAATATCATCATCATGAAAACTTTAGAAAACATCACAGGACTTAGGGATTCAGATCTTACCCACAAAAGATCATTTATGAACCTTCAGCAAAATTCTACCAGGGGAAGCTGGTTTAGCAGAAGACGTTACTAAAAAATATTAATCAATCAAAACATCATCATCATGAAAACTTTAGAGAACATCACAGGATTTAGAGAAGAGGATTTAACACATAGAAGACCTTTTTTGAACATCAGGCAGACTGCAAACAGGGACTTTTGGTACGCCCGCAGAATGTATAAAGCCTGAAAATTCATCAATCATCATTTTTTCCAAAGGAATTTCCGGAGGAAAAAGCTTTACATCAAATAAATTCTGCCTATGTACCTACTACAAAATTAGCCGGAACGGAGCTTTCTGTTTCCGGCTAATTAATTTTTTTGCACCAGCAGTACCCCTATTCCTTAAATTTCCTCTAAAAAGGAAATAATTTTTTAGAAGTCTTCGTTTATTTGTAGCAGTCCTCATTATTATGCTATTAAAATTCAGGAAGTCCCGCAAGTTAAGGTGGGCGTTGTATTCACTTTTTGGCCTTGCTGCCTTGGCATTTATCTTCTTTGGCAGCATTTATTTTGGAATGTGGGGAAAAATCCCTTCTTCTGAAGAACTGGCCCGCCTGGAACAGAGCAAAGCCACACAGGTGTTGGCCTCAAATGGCGAACTTATTGGTAAATTTTACATTTTTGACCGGCAGCCTATTAATTATGAAGATCTGCCTGAACATCTTATTGAAGCCCTTGTGGCAACTGAAGACGTCCGCTTTTTTGAACATGACGGGATAGATAACCGCAGTCTTTTACGCGTCTTTTTTAAATCTATTCTACTACAGGACGAGTCCTCGGGTGGCGGCAGTACTGTTACCCTTCAGCTGGCAAAGAATATCTACGGAAGGAAAGATTTTGGAGCTTTTGGTATTGTAATCAATAAAGTGCAGGAAGCTATTATTGCGAAGCGCCTGGAAGAAATTTATAGCAAAGAAGAAATTCTTAGCCTCTATTTTAATACTGTCCCTTTCAGTGATAATACCTACGGAATTGAAAGCGCTTCCATGAAATTTTTTAACAAGCACACCAGGGATTTGTCGCTTGTAGAAGCAGCAGTGCTTGTGGGAATGTTGAAAGCCTCACATTCCTACAATCCAAGGATTTTCCCGGAACGCAGCAGGTTACGTCGTGATGTGGTGCTCATGCAAATGGCTAAATACGGCTATCTTTCTGAAGAAGAAGCACAGGAAGCCAAGAGAACAGATCTAGAACTGGACTATAAAAATTACAGCAACAATAAAGGCCTTGCTCCATATTTTAGAGAACAGGTAAGAAAAGACGTAAGTAAAATCCTGGACACCCTTAAAAATAAGGATGGGCAAAAATATAATATATACCGGGACGGGCTCATAGTACATACCACCCTGGATTTTAAAATGCAGAAGTTGGCCGAAGCAGCTTTACGGGAGCATATAATGCAGTTGCAGGAGCAACATGAAGCTTCTTATGGGAAAAATGCTCCATGGCTTACCAATAAAAATGTACTGGAAGATGCCGTGAAAAGAACGCGGGCTTATAAAAACCTGCAACAGGAGGGTTTAAGCCATGAACAGATTATGGTGGAACTCAAGAAAACCAAACCTACCGAGTTATTTGATTACCAAGGCCCGGTTACAAAAAATATAAGTACCATAGATAGCGTCGCCCATTACCTTAAATTCCTGAATGCCGGGTTTCTAGCCGTGGCACCGGAAACTGGTGCCGTGCAGGCGTGGGTTGGCGGCGTGGATTTCAGGTATTTTAAATATGACCATGTTTCCATGAGCAAAAGGCAGGTGGGGTCAACTTTTAAGCCTGTGGTTTATACTGCGGCGCTGGAAAGCGGAATGGAACCCTGTACTTATTTTTCTGCGGAAGAGGTTACCTATGAAAATGGATGGACTCCTTCAAATTCTTCTGCGGAAGATGATCCGTACATGAACTATAACCTAAAAACTGCCTTAAGCCGCTCCATGAATACCATTGCCGTAAAAGTGCTCATGGAAACCGGAATAGGAAATGTTTTAACCGAAGCGCGGAAAATGGGAATTACCTCGAAGTTACCCGAAGTACCCTCTATTGCATTGGGAACAGCGGCTTTAAGTATTGAAGAACTTGCGGGAGCCTATACCAGCTATGTGAACAATGGCAAACCAAGTAAGCCCTACTACATCACCAGGATTGAAGATGGTGAAGGAAACTTACTGGCTCAATTTAAACCGCAGGTCTCCCCTGCCCCTGCGTTTAGTGAAACCACCAGGGAAATTATGCTGAATTTTATGCAGGCCACCGTTAATGAAGGAACTGCTACAAGGTTAAGATCTGTTTACGGACTTCAAAATGATATTGCCGGGAAGACAGGAACAACGCAGGATAATAAAGATGGCTGGTTTGTGGGGATTACCCCGCACCTGGTGGCAGTTACCTGGGTTGGCTCAGACGATCATCGTATTGGCTTTAGAAATACCAGGATTGGACAGGGAGCAAATTCGGCTTTGCCTGTTTTTGGTAAGCTGATGCAGAAGATGCAGCAGGACCCTTATTTCAGCAATATTACAAAAGCAAGTTTTAACCCGGTTGCTCCCGAAGTAGCCGAAATGCTGGATTGCGAAGCAAAGAAGAGGGACGGTTTCTTCAAGCGATTATTCTCCAGCAGGAATGACAATGATGAGGAAGAGAAAAATTCCGAAGAAAAAAAGGAGAAAAAAGGATTTTTTAAAAGGCTTTTCGGTAAAAAAGATAAGGATTAAAAAGAGGCTGCCAGAAAATTAATTCCAACAGCCTTTTTTAAAATTATATATGATTATTTCCTGAACTTTAGAATTCTTTATTGATCTGCATCCTTAGCTTTCTGGAATAATCCTCTTCCAGCCAGTCCCGGTAATTTTTGGTGCTTTTGCTAATGCAGTAAGAATATTGTTTAATCCTGGAAGAAATATCATCCTTGAGCTCCTGGGCAAGTATCCTCGCATCAAAGACATCTTCGCTGTTTTCAACGCACATCCTTACATGTTGTTCCATAGACCATTCTAAAACTGTTTTAGATTTCAGCCCTTTTTTGATCACCTCGTCATAAGCGCTTTCCACGTCATAATCAACATCTTCAGAATTGGCAAATTTCTTCCTTACGTCAGGTGGCATTTCATACTTAAATTCCCTTTCTATTTCATCGTCGCTCAACAGGTTTTCAAAATAGAAATCCGGAGACCTAAAGATTTGTTTCCAGTCTACAGGCGCGCTCCAGTCACCAAAACGCGCCATATTGTTACCAAGATCAATCACATTAAATTCAGATTTTCCCGGGAGTACACGGGAACCCCTTCCTATCATCTGGAAGTAAAGCGTAAGGGATTTCGTGGCACGATTTAAAATAATGGTCTCCACTGTAGGTTCGTCAAAACCAGTGGTAAGAATACTAACCGAAGTTACAATGGCATCTGGCGTATGCTTGAACCATTTTAAAATATCCTTACGATCCTGCTTACTGGTGGTATTGTCCAGGTGCCTGATAGGAAGTCCGGCATTTTTGAAAGTCTCGTAAACTTCTATGGAAGTGTTTATACCATTATTGAAAATAAGGGTTTTTTTACCTTTAGAACGCTCCATATAAGCATTCAGAAGTTTTTCCTGCATGGAAAAATTTGAATACAGTTCCTCGGAAGATTTAACAGTGTAGTCCCCATTCATCCCGATTTTTAATCCGGAAAGCCCAACATTATAGCTATAAGTCTTTGCACGCGCCAAAAATCCTTTCTCTATTAAAGATGAAATAGAATCCCCTACAATAAGTTCCCTGTAATTATCCTTCATGGGAAGTTTAATATTGGAACTAAGCGGGGTTGCGGTAACTCCGAGGATAAAGCATCTTTCAAAAAATTTAAACAACTTTCTGAAGGAGTTGTAATGCGCTTCATCAATAATCACCATCCCGATATTCCTTAAATCGAGCTTTTCATCATGAAGCCGGTTGTTTAAAGTTTCCACCATGGCCACAAAGCACATGTACTCATCCTGGTCTGGCAGCTCCTTTACTTTGCTATTTATGATTTTATTGCGTACCCCAAAATCGGTAAGCATTTTAGACGTCTGCTTACACAATTCAATTCTGTGAGTAAGTATAAGGACTTTTTGTTGCGTTCTTTGGATATATTCTCTTACAATCTGGGAAAATATAACCGTCTTTCCTCCGCCTGTAGGCAACTGATACAGAAGGTTGTAATGTTCAGGATGTTCCTCAATTACTTTAAAAATCTTCTCTATATCTTTCTGCTGATAGTCATATAGTTCCTTATCTACTTTCTTATTTTCAATTCCAAATGTTTCGATCTCCATAGGCTTTATTAAATCTCCAATTTTGCAAAAATAACAGATTTTTAAAGTAAAATAAAGCTTTTGGGCCTAAAACAGGATTTTTTATTTTTTGGGAAGTGCGGAGTGAGCGCTACTTAAAGAAAAATATTTTAAAATTTTTAATGTGATACTGTAACATTCTTTTCTTCGGTTCGTCTTTATAATAGAGATCAGGATAATTAGTCTCATCAACTATAATATCTGTCTTCATTAATATGCTCTTTGACTTTGTAAAACTTTTTTCAGGTTATAAAAGCCTGGAATTTTTAATTAAATATTTATTCATCAATCAAAATTTATCATCATGAAAAAAGCAATTCTTTTTTTAATGCTCGCTGGATTTTTCGTTTCAGCCCAATCACAAGAACAAATTATTGAACTTGAAGAAACAGAAGTCAAAATGAATTCTGTCCCTCTAACCTCCAACTTCAGCTCCGGGGAAGCCGAGTTTATTATTGATGAAGGTTACACGATGCAATTTCATCACAATGCTCTGGAATTCGTAAAGAAAAATTTCGACATCCAGGAATTTATCGAAAAGTACGGGCACAAAGGCTCCGACTCTTACGAAGTAACTTTCAGAAGCCGAAAAGGTTTACTGCAAACTGTTTATGATTCTGAAGGCAATATGCTTAGTTCCTATCAGAAATTTAAAAATGTTGCACTTCCTTATGAGGTTAGAAATGAAATTTACAGACAATACCAGGGATGGGATGTTATTAAAAATAAGTTTGTAGCCAAAGGGAAAATGGATAATATAGACAAAGGTTTCTATAAAATTCAGGTTCAAAAAGGAAGTAAGAAAGAAACTTTTAAACTTCCTTTAACTGAAACTTCCCTGGCAGGACTGGCAAGTAACTAATTTGTTTTTGGTTGGTTTTATAAGGCGGGATTGGCATAAGCTGATTCCGCCTTTTTAATTTTCACCAAACAAATCTGAAGATAAATAGCGGTCTCCCCTGTCGCAAATAATACTCACCACAAGCCCCTCCTCTATTTCTTCGCACAATCTTACTGCCGCCGCAGTTGCTCCACCACTGCTCATTCCTGCAAAAATACCTTCTTCAGTCGCTAATTTACGGGTCATTTCCCTTGCGTCCTGTTCGCTTACCTCCAGGATTTTATCCACTTTATTTTTATCAAAAATTTTTGGCAGGTACGCCTCGGGCCACTTTCTTATACCGGGTATTTTGGCTTCATCTGTTGGCTGCACTCCCACTATCTGCACATCTTTGCTTTTTTCCTTCAGGAATGTAGATGTTCCCATTATGGTTCCAGTAGTTCCCATGGAAGAAACAAAATGTGTGATTTTATGCTCTGTATCTTCCCAGATTTCCGGACCGGTGGTTTTGTAATGCGCTTTCCAGTTGTCGTTGTTGCTAAATTGGTTAAACATAAAATAGCCTCCTTGTTTTACTTTATCTTCAGCATAATCACGGGCACCTTCAATGCCACCATCTGCCCTGGTAAGGGTAACTTTTGCACCATAGGCGCGCATGGTTTGAACCCTTTCAACCGTAGAATTTTCAGGCATTACCAGTTCAATATCCAGTTTAAACATACTGGCGATCATAGCCAGTGCAATACCGGTATTTCCACTGGTAGCTTCAATAAGCCTGGTATTTTTATTAATATCACCCCTGTCCAGGGCGCTTTTAATCATATTATAAGCTGCACGGTCTTTTACACTTCCACCGGGATTTTGCCCCTCCAGCTTGAAATACAGGGAAACTTTTGGGTTTTTCACCAAAGTATTCGCCTTTACCAGAGGAGTATTTCCAATCAGCTTTAATATAGAATCATTCATTTTTCTGAAGTATTTTTAATGTTGATCTGTGGATTATGAGAAACCATCGAACCCTGCGGCACCGATGCTGTTAGCCATACGTTACCGCCAATTATACTATTTGCGCCAATAGTCGTTTCACCTCCTAAAATTGTGGCATTGGCATAAATGGTCACATTTTTTTCAATGGTAGGGTGCCTTTTAATGCTCCTCATTTTTCGGTCTACATACAGCGCTCCCAGAGTCACTCCCTGGTAAATTTTCACGTTGTCTTTAATTATGGCTGTCTCCCCAATTACCACCCCTGTGGCATGGTCTATAAAAAACGGGGTGCCAATTTGAGCCCCGGGATTAATATCGGTTCCCGTAAGGCGGTGGGCGAATTCAGTCATTAATCTGGGAACCAGCGGTAGGCCAAATTCATAAAATTCATGGCTTAACCTGTAAATAGCAATGGCAAAAAATCCCGGATAAGAGAGATAAACCTCTTCTACCGAGTTTGCGGCGGGGTCGTTTTGAGCTATAGCCTCTGCATCTTTGTTTAATTTTTTAAGAATTTCAGGCAGTCTTTCCAAATATTCCTGCCAGATATCACGGCAGGGCTTATCAGGTTCCCAGCAAACCAAATCTGCCAGCTCCTGGAATTGTTTTTCCAGCTTTTCAATATTTTCGGCTACCTCGGTATCCACATCAAAAAGTGTAAAAAACAGCTTTCGGGTAAATTCTTCTGTTTTTTCTTTTATGCTGAATTTTAGATTCGGATGCTTTTTATTTGTCTGAATCTGTTCAATAATTGATTTTTGATTGATTATCGCCACAAGTCTGTCTGAATTTTCAAATTTCAATTTCAAAAATAAGCAATAGCAAAGGAAATTTTAGCTTATTTATCATAAATGCTACAGTCTGAAATTTTATTCTTACCGCCTGAAAATATGCATAAAAGAGCTGCAGTTAATTATTTCACAATTTTGCACCACCTAATTCCCTATACCCGTAAATTTATATATCAAATTTTATTTATTAACCATTAAATAAATAGTCATGGCTGAACAGCAAAAAAAGCAGGATCCTAAAAAGGACACTGCTAAAAAGCAAGATCCTAAAAAACAGGACCAAGGCAAAAACGCTCCCAAAAAGTAATTTTTGGTTGAGATTTTTTACCAGGCCACCCTTAAAAGGTGGCTTTTTTATTTTCTTTTTTTTACAATTTTCAGAATTAATCAAATAATAGTTCGCTTGCTTTTTTCCGGGAGATCAGAGATACTATATTTGTTGGTTCTAAATACAAACCTTTTGAAAGAATATTACCAGTTCTTAAAAATCAATTTTAAACCCGTAAGTTTTGGATGGCTGCTTACCTTCCTTTCCAGTTTTGGACAAACCTTTTTGATCTCCCTTTACGTTCCAGAAATTATTAAGGATTTTGGTATAACCGAAGGTTCTTTTGGGGCCATTTATGCCGGTTGTACGGTTGCAGCTTCGGTTATCATGCTAAGCGTGGGCCATACTGTAGATCATATCCCGGCAAAAAAGGTTACTGCTTTTACTATTATCAGCCTAGCTGCCTCCAGCGTCCTGCTCGGATTTTCTTATAGTATCGGTTTATTGATAATAGCACTCATAGGCCTTCGCCTTTGCGGGCAGGGGCTGCTTAGCCATATAAGTATGACTTTGGTTTCCAAATATTTCAGTAAAAACCGTGGGAAAGCATTAAGTGTTTCTGCTTTAGGATATTCTATTGGAGAAGCAATTTTTCCGGTGATCATAGCTTCCATTATCGCTGCGTTCGACTGGCGTATAGCCGCTATAGTAAGCGGAATCGCGCTATTTCTATATCTTCTGAGGTTAAAATTCACAGATCTGGCTGGATTTGATAAAGATCTCTCTACAGAAGTAAAGCCATCTGTCTGGTCACTCCTTAAGGATTACAAAAGCATTGTATTCCATCATAAATTTGGTATTATGATGCCGGCCATTTTTATGCTGGGTTTTACCAATACCGCCATTTTCTTTTACCAGTATGTTTTTGTGGAAAATAAAGGATGGTCCGCGCAGCTTTATGCAGGCTTTTTTGTGGTCTATGCGGCTTCAAGATTTTTATTTTCGCTTATAGGCGGGAGCTGGGTAGATAAATATTCCGCCAGGAAGATGTTTCGCTATTACCTTATCCCAATAAATATTGGCCTGCTGCCATTTGCATTTATGGATAGTATTATAGGAGCTTTGATCTATCTTATTCTGGCTGGAATTACCACAGGTATGTCTGGTACTGTAAAAACCGCAATTATTGCTGAAATGTACGGGCTTGAAAAAATGGGGGCAATCCGAAGCGTATTTACCATGTTTATGGTAGTTAGCACGGCCTTGGGTCCTCTGGTAATTGGATTATTAATAGATTGGGAGGTAAATTTCAGCAATATTATGCTTTTGATTTTTGGAGCAATACTGCTGGCAAATATCAATTCTCAAAGAATACGAGGTGTTACGCCGGAATTAAAAAATGATTAGGACTAACGAACAAGGCTAAAATGGCCTTTAAGAGTACCAAAGTCTTCAATAAAAATATAATACCAGTAATCTGAAGCCGGTAAATCTTTATTATTAAAAGTTCCATCCCATACAAAACCTTCTCCATTACCAGCCTTCAGTAATTTACCATAACGGTCAAAAATCCTTATTTCTGAAGCAGAAAAATAGCTTAATCCGTTTAAGCTGAAAACATCATTATAACCATCGCCATTCGGCGTAATAAAATCGGGAATTACAATATGTGGAAATTTCCGGGAAACCGTGCTACAGCTTTGTGTATCCCTCATGTAAGCAGTATAAATTCCGCCGGGAATATTCCGGAAAACATTTGAACTTTGAAAATTTATGCCATCAAGGGAATATTCAAAGACACCTTCAAATTGCGAAACTATTTCTACCGTGGTGCCGCGGGAAATCACCTCTTCTATTCCAGCCTCATCTACACCAGATACAGTAAAATGCTTTACCGCCTCGCAGCCCTGGGGCGTAATTAGTGTTACTTCATATTCACCTGCTGAACTTACACTGATATCCTGACTTGTTTCCCCGACGGACCAAATATAGGCTAAACCAGGAATTCCTGCATCCAGGACAATGCTGCTTCCCGGGCAAATTTGAAGTGTTTCATCTGCAACTTCAGGTCTCCCATTAATAGTTAATGTTACCGCAGTCCGGGTACTTCCTGCACATTCATAATCCTTTTTTCGTGCTTCGGCATAATAGGTTCCTTCATTTTCAGGACTAAAAGAAGTAGTTCCTTCAGCCATAAGATTTCCTCCTGCAGGAGCATCAAACCAGTCCACAGTTTCATCTCCTGCAACGTTTACTGAAAGGGCCGGAATATTCTCATCCCCGCAAATTGCCTGATCTCCATTGCTTACCGGTGGCATTGGGGTTTCTACAATTTTTACCCGGTAAGCTTCAGAAGCAGAACTGCATAAATTGCTGCTTAGATTCACAGGATCTTCCGCTACTTTCACCCGGAAATATGCAGTACTGGCTAAAAGCGGCGTGATATAAACATCTGTTGTCGCGCCATTAATGTCACTCCAGGATTCGCCATCATTACTTTGCTGCCACTGGTAGTAATGACTGGAGTATACGCTGGAATCCGGCGTGGCGTTAAGCTCCACGCTTACCGGCGCTTCATCTGGACATACCACCACTTCTGCCGTACCAGTATCAGATTGCAAGGTGGTAAGATCTCCGCAGGAGGCAAAAACAATATCATCTATAGCCAGATCATTACCACAACCTCCATTTCCGTTATTAAACATTTTAAGAATAACGGCATTTTGTCCCGGCCTGCTCTGGAAAGTCAGCGCATACTGTTCCCATTTTGGGCTGGAAGTTGAAGCAATATCACCTGTATTTCCTTCTTTTAAAAGCTGGGTGTCCGTTTCATCCCAAATTTCAAAACGCACGTTCACAGGTATGCCTCCATTTGGACAATTTTGGTTTGAAGCATTGTAAATATTCATGAGATAAGCTGAAAATTCGTAAGAAGTATTTTCGCATAAACCGGAAGCCGTGGTACGATAAAACTGCCCTGAGGTGTAATCGGCATTTACAATAAGCGCCCTCCCGTTAGAAAGTGTGGTAGCTGGTAAATAACTGTGCCAGGAGTTTATGATATTGCCTATGTTACTGGAAATTGTGTATTCCCCGTCCTGCGGGTCGCCGGTTACATAGCGATAGCTGGTACGCCCTGCTGCCAATGCTGGGCCAGTGCCCGTACCGGAACCAAAATCTTCATGAAATATTGGATCACCCTTGCTGCCGGGACAAAAACCCAGTTGAGCAGAAGAAATCAACGGAATCATTAAAATGAAATAAAAGAACAGGATTCTGAGCATATTCAAATGTAAGGGAAATTGATTATCTAATTATTTCAATGGAACTGATCCATTAATTTTTCGAATTTGTACCTGTTTACCCAGTTTTGTTCCTGTACATTTATTTCAATTTTGTTCATCCTTTCAAAAAATTCTTCTTTTAAATTATTCTGGAGGACATAATTTACTGCTTCTTCAAAAGATTTATACATGCTTTTGGTAAAACTTTCTTTTTCCTCTTTATCTGCTGAAAAGGCCAGTGCTATTTCTACATTATAAAACATAACATCGGCAAGCATTACAGGATCCATGCCCAGCTTCAGGAAATGCTTAATATATTTATGGGCAACGGACCTTCTGGCTTTTGCCCTTTTTCTCCGTTCCGGAAAATATTCTCTGGAGATTTTTAGTTTCGCTTCCTGTACTAATTTTTCTTCTTTGGGGTTAAAAACAAAATCATAAAAGGTTTTTACCTCTCCAAAGCGTGCGTAGAGATCTAAAATTTGCTCTTCCAGGTCTTCTTTCTCAAGAGATTTTAAGTATTTCTTTAAAGCTCTTTTACTCATTAATCCATATTCAGGTTAAAGATTTTTTGCACTTTGGTGACCGAATTTAAAATATTTTCAGAAAGATCCCGCAGCCATTCCAGCTGATGATTTACCAGTTGCGCCTCCCTAAGCTGTAAACGCATTTCAGGATCAATTCTGGTTTTACCACTTTCCAGTTCCTTCATCCGCTGGTCCAATAATTTTTCATAAGATTTGCTAAGCCCTCTTTTAGCTTCTTCAATTTCCGCGGAATTATTAAAGGTTTCAGGAGTTGATGTATTTACGAGAATTTCTTCAGCTTTTTTAATATTTCCATAAATGTACTCTGTCATTTTTTCAAAACTTGCTGAAGCCGATGTAGTTTTATTGCTTCGTATAAAAGTTCCTAAAGAGGCCAATGCCGAAAGAAATGTCTGGTTTAGCCCTACCAGCCTAAAAATCAGGTCAATTTCCTTTTGCCTGGATTCCGGCTCCTGCGTTACTCTTTGGAAAGCAGCACTAAGATTTCCCATACTTATAAAAGCATGCTTTCTGGCCAGTTTATAACTCACTGGAAGTTCCTTTTTCTGGTGGTAATAGGCATCAATTTCTTTAAGGTAAGTTTTATTGGCGTTTAAACTGTTGATGAGTTGCTCTTTTAGACTATGGATTTCCCAGGCGGGCCATAAAAAGTAATTTCCCAGTGCGGCCAGGCCTGCGCCTATAATCGTATCTAATATGCGGTATTCAATAACATTTATCACATTAGGCTGCATCAGCGCGTAAATAAAAATAATACTTAGCGTGATGTAAATTGCAGCCGTCCTGTAGTTCCTTTGCAAAAGGGAAAATGCCATGGTAAGGGAACCAATTCCCAGAATGGTATACAATATTTTATTCTGAATAAGTAAAACAATGGCTATAGCTATCCCACCGCCAATTAATGTCCCGATAATACGTTGTTTTGACCGCTCTTTCGTGAGGCCGTAGTTTGGGCGCATTATCACTACAATCGTTAACAATATCCAGTAGGCGTTTTGAATAGAGAAATAGATACCGATAGAAAAACCTGCGACAACAATTAGTGCAAGGCGCAATGAATGCCTGAAAATAGTGGAGTTAAAATTGAAGTTTTGCAGCAACACCGCAGGGCTATAATCCTGCCTGCTAAGAAATTTAAGGATATCGGGATTTTTTACAAGCGGGTGGTGTGCCTTCTTTTTACTGCCAAGATTGTTAAAAATACTATTGATCTTCTGGACCTGCTCATTCTGGTAAGAATACAAATTTCGCAGCAGTAACATACTTTCCCTTCTTTCATTTACATCCATACTTTCTCTAAAGGCTTCAATACTGCTTTGTAATTGAGAAAGATGGAAATCCAGATTATTTTTGGGCAACTTGCGCCTGTATTGTAAAGAAGAGGAAAGTTGTGTAAGATGCTCTGCCATTGCGGCAATTAAAGACTTTAGTGCTTCCAGCTGTGCTTCTTTCCCTTTAAAAAGCATATCCATTTTCTCGTAATCTACGGGATTGGTCATTGCGAGTTCAAGAATATCGACCAGCTCAACAAACACCATCAAACGGTTTTTCTCATAATCGTTATTCCCGGATATTTTCCCAGCACCTATAAGGGTTTCCCGAAGTCTTTCGTGTTTTTCGTTAAGATCTGTCTGGAGCGAAAAAAGTTTTTCCTGCAGTTTATTTCTTTTCTTTCCCGGCGTTAAAAGTTGCCTTCTTATTTTAAGATAATCTGAAGTAATTTGCATTGCTTCTGCCAGCAAAACATCGGTTTCTTTTCGCGGGTTTAAAGAATACCAAAGTAAGCTGAGTAACAAATACCATAATCCTCCTGCAAAAATCAAAAGGCCCTGCTGCCAGATTTCCAGTCCCGACTGGATTTTAGTGAAACTAAGCACTACAGCCAATAATCCTGAAAAACTAACCAGGGACGCCCGCAGGCCGTAAACAGCAAGGTAGCTGATACCAAACATAAGAACTGCCAGAACAGGTACCAGCAGGAAGATATTAAACTGGGCATATCCAGATATCACTGTAGAAACCGCCGCAAGGCCCGAAGCGCAAACCAGGCCTATAATCTTATGTTTTAAACTCCCGGTTACATTGCTTGGCGAGCACAGTAAACATCCCTTGGCTATTGCTATCCCGATAACCAGGTTGGAAAAGGATGAAAAAAAGCTGATGGGAATAACAATGGAGAGGGTAAGGATAATTGCCTTTGAGAAGTCGGTACTCCTTAAAAAGTTTAGAAATTTGCGCAAATGCCGTGATAGTTTTGACTTCAAGAAAAAATCAGCTTTTAAGTTCTCCCATGCTAAGTTAAGCTTTAATTGCAGAACCTTCTGTGGAAAGTAATTCTTGGCATTAAATTAGGATTTCATCTTTGCAGTTCTCTTCAATTCCTACTAATTTCAGGAGAAAATACACGGGATGAACAAGAGTATAATTTTAAAGAACCGGCCTTCAGGAAAGCCTTCATTAAAAGATTTTGAATTTACAGATATTAAAAAACCTAAGGCAGAAGAGGGCAAATTACTGCTTAAAACCTTGTACGTAAGTGTAGATCCTTATTTAAGAGGACGCATGCGGGACGAGAAATCCTATATTCCGCCCTTTAAGCTGAATGAACCTCTGGAATCTATGATTGTGGCTGAGGTTTTGGAATCCCGAAATAATAACTTCAAAAAAGGGGATTTCGTGAGCGGAATGCTAAAATGGCAAGAAATCCAGATTTCAGATGGTGAAGGCCTGAATAAGATTGATAGCAACTCAGCGCCATTACCGGCATATCTGGGTGTACTTGGCCTGACTGGCATCACTGCCTATCTCGGATTGGAAAAAATAGGGAAACTTAAAAAAGGAGAGCACCTACTGGTTTCAGGTGCCGCTGGTGCCGTGGGCAGTGTGGCGGGCCAGATTGGAAAAATTAAATCTTGCAAAGTGACCGGCATTGCAGGTACGGATAAAAAAATAGATACGCTGCGGGAAAAATTCAATTTTGATGCAGGAATAAATTACAAGAAAACTGAAGATATGAAATCTGCCATAGCCGAAGCATGCCCGGAGGGTGTTGATGTTTATTTTGATAATGTTGGTGGCGAAATTCTTGATGCAGCTATGGCAAATATGAATAAATTTGGACGGGTAATCAATTGCGGCGCAATTTCTTTGTATAATGCTGAAGAACAACCTACGGGCCCAAGGCTGGAAACAGTTCTTATTAAGAAAAGCCTTTCTATGCAGGGGTTTACGGTAAGGGATTATGCTGAAGATTTTCCGGCTGCCATTAAGCAGCTGGGCCAATGGTTAAAAGAAGATAAATTAAAATATGAAGAAACCATCGTGGAAGGTTTTGATAAGATCCCGCAGGCTTTTATAGACATATTCGATGGCAAGAACAAAGGAAAGATGCTGGTAAAAGTCAGCTGATTTTAGCATAAGTTCCTGAGACTATTTCATATAAAAAAAGGCCGGATTTTCGGCCGGCCATTTCTTATAAAAATCCTTTTCCAAATATTACTTTTTTGGAGGCTGGGAAGGCCTTACCTCAATTTTGCTTGGCAAAGTACGCGGATTCAATTTTAAGAGGTCCACCACCATTTCCCCAATATCTTCCGGTTGGATTTTCCAGGCATCAGCTTCGCTTGGCGTATGGTCGTTAAAATGAGTGGCTACAGATCCTGGCATAATGGTACTTACATTTATACCCTTCTGCCTTAAATCCAGCATAACAGCCTGCGTAAAACCGGTGACTCCAAATTTACTTGCATTATAGGCGGCTCCTCCTGCAAAGAAATTTGTTCCTGCAAGGCTGGAGATTGTAATTACATAACCTTTGGATTTGCTCAAAGCATCCACAGCGGCTTTCACGCTGTAAAAAACTCCTGTAAGGTTAGTGTCAATGGTATCCTGCCATTGCTGCGGCGTAAGTTCTTCTATAGAACCAAATTTTCCCACGCCGGCATTGGCCACCATTACGTCCAGCTGTCCCCATTTATCGGTTACTTCTTTAATGGCTTTTGCCTGGCTTTCGTAATTGCGTACATCGGCTTCCACTCCTATTATATCCCCTTTGGATTTCAATTTACTGGCAGCTTCTTCCGCATGCTTTTTTGAGCGGCTGCTTATTGCCACTTTCATTCCCTTTTCTAACAGGGACTGGGCAACGCCAAAACCTATTCCTTTGCTGCCTCCTGTTATAAATGCTACTTTTCCTTCTAATGAACTCATAAAATTTTTTTTGATTGGTTTTAAATCTAATGAAGATTATGGATTCCTCTGAAAGATAACCACTAAGATATTGTTAATTTTAGGTGGTTATTCTTTACGTAAAATCTACGTTAAAATCTTTCAAAAAACAACAAAAAAGGTAACTTTGCAAAACCGAAAATCTGCCATTGGAGCAGCGGGATTCGTTTAATCTGATAATATTAAATTCGTTGGAAAATATTAAAGCTCAAAATTTACTGAACAAGATTCACCGTGACCTGAACCGCAATGGGATCATTATAAATACTATTGTAGAAGAACTTAAGGAGTTAAGGGCTTTAGTGGTGGAAGAAGGCAATCCTTTGTTAGCAAAGGTTATCAGGTTAACTTATGAGCATATTCAGGCCAATGAAGGTTTCGAAATTCCTATTCCTGAAGATGAACCACTGGAAGATGAAGTTGCTGAAGAAACTGAACAAACCAGTGGCGAGGAAAGTCTGGATTATTTATTCTCTTTAATGGCCGATCCCTCTAACAAGGTTAATGAGATTGAGTTGAGGGAATATGTAAAGGCTTTTCAGGAGTACGAATAGAAGTAAACTTCTCCGTACAGGAAATTTCAGAAAATTTCCAAAAATCTTATTCAGGAGTCGAATAAGTAAAATTGCTAAAAGAAGATTGATGAAAAAGAAAGCGAAATCTAAAAAGAAGTCGCGTATACGCCTATTGCACCAGTACTATGCTTATACCGGATTCTATAGATTTGTGTGGAAAAGCGTAAAAAAAGCAATTTTACCCATTATACTTTTTGTAGGTGCATTACTGGCATTGGATTATTTTGTGCTGGATATCGAAAAAATGCTGGTTACCGTTACCGAAACTTATTCCCCTTTAGGGATTATCAGTGTCTTTTTTATTTCAGAATCTTTGCTGGGCCTTGTTCCTCCTGAACTTTTTATCGCCTGGTCCGGCAAATCTGCTAGCCCTATTCTCAATTTGTCCCTGCTTGCCACGGCTTCTTATTGCGGCGGGATTGTTTCTTATCACATAGGCCGCGGAATAACTAAAATTAGATATGTACATGAGCAGCTGGAAGTAAAAATGGCGCAACATATCGCAAATACGCGTAAATGGGGCGGATTTTTAATTATTGTGGGGGCACTTCTTCCTATTCCTTTTTCTATAACCAGTATTGCAGCAGGTATAATAAAATTTCCTTTTCCCAGTTATCTCATGTTCGGACTGCTGCGCTATGTAAGATTCTATCTTTACGCCCTCGTTATTTTCGAGATGGTATAGCTCCTAAAATCTTCAAAATTATAATTAAACTTTTCCCAAATGAAGCTTTGATGTATTTCATTTAAAGTAAATTGAATCTCATCAACCGGAAAATAGCAGTAAGGAAATGGATTATAAGTGTAAGAAAATGGCTCGTACAGGGTACGTCGCCAAAGGCACTGTGTACGCAATCACCGGTGTTCTTACTTTTCTTGCGGCTTTTAATCTTGGAGGGCAAAAAACAGGAAAACTTCAGGTAATTGAATTTCTTGAAAAGCAGCCATTCGGTAAGGCTCTGCTCATCCTGATTGGATTAGGATTTTTATGCTATTCCTGCTGGCGGTTTATACAGGCTATACAAGACCCTGAAGGAGAAGGAAAAAACGCGCAGGCAAAATTGGAACGAACGGGTTTTTTTGCCAGCGGGCTGCTTTATCTTATCCTCGCAGGATATTCTATAATGCAGGCTTTTAATCCTGGTTCCTCTTCAGGTAGTAGCCAACAGAAAGCCTCTTTTCTTGCCGGCGACGCAGGAGTATATATCTACGCTATTGTAGGAATGGGTTTAATAATTGCCAGTTTTTATCAATTCAAAAAGGTATTTACAGGAACTTTCCTGGATAAGTTTAAAGAAAGATCAGTTTCAGAAACCAAAAGAAGAAAAACCATAGAACATACAGGAAAGATGGGGCTTGCCGCACGAGGAACTATTTTAGCCATTTTAGCCTATTTTTTTATACATGCAGCAATAGTTTCCAATATCACAGATATAAAAGGAACGGCAGATGCTTTTTCGTTCCTTCAGGAATACTCGTATGGTTCATGGCTTATGGGACTAGTTGCTGCCGGGCTGGTATGCTATTCCGTTTATGTGTTTATGATGGTGAGGTATCGTGAATTTAAAGACTAATAAACTTAAAGTAATACAAGTCATATTTAATAACCACTAAAAACCAGATAAAATGTCAGTACTTACAATTATCTTAAATATTCTTTTACCACCATTAGCCGTTTACATGAAGCATGGTGTTGGATCAACCTTATTAATAAGTATAATCTTAACTATAATTGGTTGGATCCCAGGAGTTATACACGCGTTCCTGGTTAATGGTACGAGATAGGTAAAAAAAGAGGTGCAGGAAATTTTCCTGCACCTCTTCTACATTTAGAAATTGTACTATTAATTATTCCTTTCATTTACAGCCTTTTCCCATTTCCATGCACTTTGCAATGCTTCTGATAAAGAGAAATCTGCTTTCCATCCCAGCTCATTGTTCGCCTTTTCAGTGTCAGCATAAGCAGCGATAACATCACCTTCCCTCCTGTTGGCGATCTTATAAGGCAATTTTTGACCTGTTGATTCTTCAAAAGTGTTTATAACTTCCAGTACTGAATTTCCCTGCCCTGTCCCAAGGTTAAAAACTTCAAAATTCGATTCTTCTTCATTATTTACCAATCGTTTTAAAGCAACAACATGGGCCCTGGCAAGATCCATAACATGTATGTAATCCCTTATACAAGTGCCATCTTCAGTAGGATAATCATTTCCAAAAACCGAAAGTTCCTTTCTTTTTCCAATTGCGGTTTGGGTGATAAAAGGCACCAGGTTCTGCGGGGTACCTATAGGCAATTCTCCTATTTCAGCGGAAGGATGAGCTCCTATTGGATTAAAATAGCGCAGGCATATTGCCTTTAGATTAGAATATACTTTACAGGTATCAAAAATAATTTCTTCGCCAATCTGCTTGGTATTTCCGTAAGGAGATTCGGCTTTTTTTACAGGAGCATTTTCTGTAATAGGCAAGTTATCTGCCTGCCCGTAAACGGTGCAGGACGAACTAAAAATAAAATTTGCTTTTTGCTTTTCACTCAATTCCTGCAAAAGGTAAACAAGAGTTGAAAGGTTGTTCTCATAGTACAGCAAAGGATTCTCGACACTCTCCCCTACCGCCTTTGAAGCTGCAAAATGAATCACCCCTTCTATATCTGGATTTTTCTGGAAAAAGCTTTTTACTGCTGCTTTATCTCTAAGGTCCATTTTTTCAAATTCGGGCTCTTTATTTGTTATGCGTGTTATTCCTCCCAGAACATCTACTGAAGAATTGGAAAGGTTATCTATAATAACCACATCAAAACCCTGCTCCTGAAGGGCTACTACGGTATGGGATCCTATAAAACCCAATCCTCCCGTAACTAAGATTTTTTTATTCATAAGTTTGGTTGTTGCTGCTGCAAATTAAGAAAAATAATCAGAAAAAGTTTTATGGAAATTTATGAATGTAAATTAGACGCTAATAATATTACTATTGCAAATTTCCTGAATTCCAATGCTAAATTCTCCATATGCTTTATCTTTGCACCCCAAAATGAGGAATATGCAATTGGAGCAGAAAAAAAACATCTTTAAATGGATTAGTATACTGGAAGGAATTTCTTTCCTGGTCTTACTACTCCTCGCTATGCCGCTAAAATATATGTTTGATTACCCTCAACCGGTTCGTTATGTGGGTATGGCTCATGGAATTCTTTTTATTGCTTATGTTTTTGGTGCGTTCCTCTTGTATAGCACCATGAAATGGAAAGTCAAGGACCTCACATTAATCCTGCTATTTTCCCTGGTACCATTTGGGCCTTTTTATGTAGAAAGAAAATACCTTTAATCTATGGACCTCAATCAGGAATTTGAATATATAACTTGCATTGTAGAGAGGGTCCTGGTATCGCAGGGGGTGAATACCATTGTGGCTTCCTATATAAATATGCTGGTAAACCTGGCAATTCTTTTCCTTTTGGTCTGGATTATAAAATATTTGATCAGGCACTTTGTTGTGGAGTCTTTTAAAGCCTTCACAGATAAAACGGTGACCACTTTTGATGATTTCCTTATCCAGAGCAATTTCCCAAAATATGTGGGGCAGATTATTCCCCTGCTCCTTATTTATTATTCGCTGCCCTACATTTTTGCCGATTTTCCAGGCTTATTGGAGGGATCATTTTTTTCCTTTAACCTGTACATCTTTCTTAATATCTATGCCATTATTCTTTGCGTATGGATTGTGAGAAGCCTCATAAGAACCTCCAGGAATTATCTTAAGACTCAGGAAGAATACAGTGATAAGCCTATAGACAGTTACAGCCAGGTCGTGCTCATTATCCTTTGGGTAATAGGCTTCATGTTTATTTTTGCTGAAATTACCGGGGAATCAGTGGTGAGTTTTGCACTTTCCCTTGGTGCTGCTTCCGCCATTTTATTACTTGTTTTTAAAGACACCATCCTCGGTTTTGTGGCTTCTATCCAGGTTTCGGTAAACGATATTGTTCGTATTGGGGACTGGATTACATTCAGCCGTTATGGAGCAGATGGTAATGTGACAGAAATTAACCTGGCAACGGTACGGGTTCAAAACTGGGACAACACCTTTACCACCATTCCTACTTACAGCCTTATTTCAGATTCTTTTCAAAACTGGAGGGGAATGCAGGAAAGTCCTGGCAGGAGGATTAGAAGGGCAATTTATATTAAACAGAATTCCGTAAAGTTTTTAACCACGGAAGACCTTCAGCATTTTAAAAAGATAAAATTGATTTCAGATTATGTTGAAAACCGGCAGCAGGAAATCGACAGGTACAATGAAAAAAATGGTGTGGATAAGAGCATTCTTTTAAATGGAAGGAATCAAACGAACCTCGGAATCTTTCGAAAATATGCCGATAATTACCTTCATGAGCATTCTGCCATCAATAAAGACCTTTATATTATTGTAAGGCAGCTTGCCCCAACTGCGCAGGGGCTGCCGCTCGAAATCCTGTGCTTCAGCAAAGATAAAAGATGGGAAAATTTTGAATATATTACTGCTGATATTTTTGACCATCTTATTGCAGCAATTCCTTTTTTCAAACTGAAACTTTTTGAAGCCCCGTCCGGAGATGATTTCCAGCACATAAAATTTGATTCCCGGCATACAAAAGTTTAAACTATATTAGACGGAAATAATTTTCCCCATAATGAAATTAAAACCCTTTTTGAGGGGCTTTGGCATAATTGCAATTTTGCTGACCATTATTCCCCTGGCCGCAGCAGATTACTGGTGGGTGCGTATGTTTGATTATCCGCATATCCAGCTTACCATTCTTACTATGGTTGCACTCGTGGTTTACTTTGCAAGGTTTGATATCAGGTCCTGGAAAGATTATGCTTTCGTTGGACTGCTTACCGCCTGTTTTGCTTTTCAGCTAATCAAGATATACCCATATCTTCCCCATAAGGATTATGAAGTAGGTAATGCTTCCGCAGAAATCAGTAAGGAAAATACGATCCGGTTTTTTGCAGCCAATGTGCTTCAGAAAAATAAAAATCCAAAACCACTTATTGAAGAACTGAAAAAGGAAAATCCAGACATTGTACTACTCACCGAAACTAATAAAAAATGGCAATCTGAACTGGCAGAAGTCACTTTAGACTTCCCTTATAAAGTTGAAGCTCCACTTGATAATACGTATGGTATGTTATTGTACTCCAGGCTAAAACTTAAAAATCCGGAAATACATTATCTTATAGATGACAGTATCCCTTCCATCCACAGTGTAATAGAATTGGATTCAGGAAAAGAAATTCAGCTTTATGCCATTCACCCTACACCACCAATGCCGCAGCACAATCCTTCTTCTACAGACAGGGATGCAGAGATGATGATGATTGCCAAAAAAGCAAGAGAATCCAAACTGCCTGTTATCGTGGCCGGTGATTTTAATGATGTTGCGTGGAGTGGGACCACAGGTTTGTTTAAAAATGTTGGAGGATTACTCGATATAAGGGTTGGCCGCGGATTTTATAATACTTTTGATGCGGGCAGCAATATTTTACGCTGGCCGCTGGACCACTTTTTTGTATCAGAAGAATTCCGGCTGGTAAAATGTAGGGCGATGTCCACCATAGATTCAGATCATTTTCCTTTCTATATTACTGTAAGCCTTGAGCCGGAGAGGGCTAAGGAACAAATCCCTGAAACTCCCACCAGCCAACAGCTAAAAAGGGCAAATGATCAGATTGCTGCAGCCATAAAGAAACAGAAAGAAGAGGAAAAAGAAGAACGAAAAGAAAAGGGCAAGCAGGCTTACCGGCAATAGTTACAAGCCACAAATTGACTAATTTGATCAAAATCTTCGTTTTTCAGATGCTTAATTGGTATTTTAGAGAAAATTTTTGCTGATGCAACAGGCAAATGCTTACAATTCCACCACACTGGAAGATGCCTTTTCAAGGTTTTACCACAATTTTATTGAACAATTACCCGGCATTGGCCTCGGGATACTTATTATTATCCTGGGAGTTCTAATTGGAGGCTGGATAGGAAGGTTTGCGACTAAACGCATTTCTGCCCGTACTCACGATCCTCTTATGAGCCGGTTTTTAGGAAAGACAATCCGCTTTATGTTTGTGGTAACGGCAATTATGCTGGCATTACGTGCGGCAGGTTTAGGCGGGATCGCAACCGGAGTGCTTACTGCAGCGGGTGCAAGTGCTCTTATACTGGGTTTTGCATTCAAAGATATTGGGGAAAATTTTATTTCAGGAATAATCTTAGCTTTCAACCGTCCTTTTGATATAGAAGATACGGTTGAAATTGGTGAAAATTTCGGCAAGGTAAAAGCCCTGGAATTCCGCTATACTAAATTGAAAACCTTTGACGGTAAGGATGTTTATATTCCCAATAGTGATGTGCTCACAAAACCTGTTACCAATTTTACTGAAGACGGGTTCTTTAGATGGAGCTTTGTAATTGGGATTGCTTATGAAGATAACATCGATGGCGCCAAGCAAACTGTTATGGAAGCGCTGAGGAAAGAGCCTAACGTTATTGAAGATGCCGAACATGAAAATTTTGTGATTGAAGACGAGCTGGCTACAAGTACCGTTAACCTAAAAGTATTTTTTTGGGTGGATACAAAAGATTTCAGGAGAATGGCTTTAATTACCAAAGGGAACGTGGTGCGGGCTGTAAAGGAAGCCCTGGAAGAAGATGGTTTCTATATGCCCGCCGATATTCAGGAAATCAAATTATACGGTGGAGAAAAAGAATTTCCTGTACGTCTCGCAGAAAAGCCGAAAGAGCAGCCCGGGCAGAATCCTTAGTTTGCCAGCCTGTCCTTAACGAATTCTACCTGCGTTTTACCATGCGGTTTTGAACGTCCATTTTCATCCAGGGAAACCATCACGATTTTATCTATAGTAATTATTGTTTCCCGGGTCATTTTATTGCGTACTTCACACTTCAGCGTTAGAGAAGCCGTACCAAATTTTACAACTTCAATCCCAATTTCCACAATATCCCCTTCCCTGGCAGAACTGCGAAAATCGATTTCGCTCATAAATTTAGTGACAGTCTTAGGATTTTCCAGCTGAATAATACTGTAAAGAGCACACTCTTCATCAATCCATTCTAAAAGTTTTCCACCAAATAAAGTCCTGTTGGGATTTAAGTCTCCGGGTTTTACCCATTTTCTGGTATGGAATCTCATAATTTTAAAAATGATTATAATTTAAAATAAAATATGAAAGAATCTGTGCTGGAAAAAATTAGCCGGCAGACATGATAAATCTCCTGGTTAATATTCAGAAAATTTATCAAAGAAGCCTGCGCGCAGCTTTAATAATTTCGTCATGGTCAAAAGCCAGTTCAGGAAGTTTATCCAATTCAAACCATTTTGCCTCTCCGGCATCATCACCTGCTTTTAAATCTTCTTCGCAAAAAATCCGGCTCAAAAAGGCAATAGAAATCATTCTTCCACGAGGATCCCTTCCGGGTTTACCAAAAGCCTTTATTTGCTCCATAGATTTCACATCAACTCCTGTTTCTTCTTTCAACTCTCTTTTAGCTGCATCCTCCAGCTCCTCCCCATCTTCCATAAAACCACCGGGTAGTGCCCATTGTTCCTTAAAAGGATCATTTTTTCTCTTTACAAGCAACACCTTAAAAAGATTATTTACGTTACACAAAACAACGCTATCTACTGTTATTGTTATATCCTGCTTTCCCATTTCTATAAAGTTTTTGGTATTTTAATATCAGTTTTAAACCTGTCATTGAACTTTTCAATGAAATATGCAGATAATAAAGGAGAGGCTTCTTCAAGATTTTGGTGCACGAAGAAATAGACATTCTTTAACCCCATTTTATACCACTCCTCTATTTTCTCCAGCCAGTCATCAAGCCTGGTATAGTCACTTTTGTGGTTGGCCCCATTGTAGCGAATAAAAGCAGTATCTGTAGTGAGCCGCATGTGCAACAAATCCCTTCTTCCTGCACTATCTGTAATAATACTGGTTATATTGTGCTTTTTCAGGATGTCATTTAATTCACTGGCTACCAAAGGATCATTATACCAGTCAGTATGCCGTAGTTCCGCCGCCAGGGGAATTTCTTTTGGCCAGTGTTTAAAAAAAGGCTCCAGCCTTTCGATAAATTTTGGCTGAAAATTATCTGGCATCTGAAGAAAAACCATACCCAGTTTGTCTTTGAGCGGTAACATATTGGTTACAAAATCGTCTACCAAAGTCTCACAGTCATTTAGCCTTTTAAGATGACTGATGAGCCGGGGGACTTTCGGGAAAAATTTGAAATCCCCTGCTGCCTTATCTGCCCATTTTTCAAATTGAGCTTCAGGAAACATGCGGTAAAAGGAAGCGTTTAATTCGATGGAATTAAATCGTGTGCTATAGTAACCAAGCTCATCTTTAGTGCCGCGGGGATAAAAATTCTTCAAATCTGTCCTGTTCCACTTGGCACAGCCAATCCTGACATCTTTAAAATCTTCAGGTTCATAATTTGAAAGAACTTCTTTTGTTTGTTGATGAGTGGCCGGAAGGGAGAAATTTATAATCTCCGGATTGTCAACTTTTCCGAATTTCATTTAAAACCTTTTAATATTTATTGAAATATACGGTTTTTCTGTTTACAAACTCCCTTATTCCGTGCTCCGAAAGTTCCCTGCCATAACCAGATTCTTTGGTACCTCCAAAAGGAAGACGTGGGTCACTTTTAACCAGTTCATTGATAAAAACAGCACCATCATCAAACTGAGGCACAAGTTTTTTTGCGAAATCAAAATTCTCTGTAAAAATGGAAACTCCCAGGCCAAAAGAAGAACTGTTTACCAGTTCCACCGCTTCCTTTTCATCTTCAAAAGTGGTTACCGAAATTGCAGGGCCAAAGGTTTCCTCTTTAAAAACGGGCATATCTTTGGTTACATTGTCCACTACAGTAGGCTCGTAGTAAGCCTTGTCTCTCTTTCCTCCTAACAGGATTTCTGCACCCTGTTCTACAGATCTTTTAACCTGGTCTTCCAGGTCTTCAGCGAGGTCTTCCCTGGCCAGAACTCCAATGTAGGTTTCTTCATCCAGAGGATCTCCGCTTTTGAGCGATTTTACCTCTTCAATAAACTGCTTCAAAAAATTATCCTTTATATTTTTATGAAGTAGTAATCGTTTTCCGGCAATACAACTTTGCCCGGTATTCTGGTAACGCGCCTGTACACAGGTTTTAACAGCCTCTTCAAGATTGGCATCTTCGAACACTACTAGGGCATTACTGCCCCCAAGTTCCAGCACGGACTTCTTAATTTTTTTTCCGGCAACCGCAGCTACGGCGCTTCCCGCAGGTTTACTACCGGTGAGTGTTACCGCTTTCACCCTTTTATCTTTAATAATATCTTCCACTTTTTTACTGCCAATTACCAGATTTTGGAAGCAGCCCTTGGGAAATCCTGCCCTTTCAAAAACTTTCTGGATATTATTTGCAGATCTCATCACATTACTGGCATGCTTCAGCACTCCAATATTGCCAGCCATTAGAGCAGGGGCAGCGAACCTAAAAACCTGCCAGAATGGAAAATTCCACGGCATCACTGCTAGCACAACCCCTAAGGGTTCATAACTTACATAACTGTTAGCCGCTTCGGTCTCGATCTGCTCATCGGCAAGATGCTTTTCAGCATTTTCAGCATAATACTCACATACCCATGCGCACTTTTCTATTTCTGCAATAGATTGTTTAATTGGTTTTCCCATTTCCAGGCTAATGTCCCTGGCGTATTCCTCCTTATTGTCTTTAAGCTCTTCCGCAGCAGCTTTCATTAGTTTAGACCGCTCCTCAAAAGGGGTTTTACTCCAGGTTTTAAAGGTTGAATTCGCCGTATCCAGGGCTTTATCTATTTGTTCTTTAGTATATTCCTCAAATTTCTCAATTTCTTCGCCGTTGTATGGATTCTTTGAAATAATCATTTTTCTTCTTCTTTTATTTCGTTTCTTCTAAATATAAAAGAAGTGCAGGACATGCGGGAGCGATTAAGAGGATTTTAACTTGCTCCCGCTTTTGTTTATAAGTAGTTTACAAGTAAGGCAGAGAAAAAGATTTTTATGCTGCGGAATGCTTAAATTTAAGAAACTTTACCCGCCATGAATGCACGCGATCTTCATTTAACCGAATTGAGACCCGAAATTCCTTCAGCAAAAGTTTCGGAGAGCATGAGCCTGGATGAGCAATTTCAAAACCGTACTTTGAGACCTGTCGCCAAACTTCAGAATGAATTGCTTCTTGCTGTTTTCCGTAATTATGTCTCTAAACACAAGAATGCTTTTTACGAGATAAGCCTGGAAAAACGTCTTAAATATATTGAGAATGCCATCCAGAAGGATATTAAATTCAGAAATTCCCTTAAAGGAATTATTATAGGGCAGTTTACACTTTCGGAATATGCCGATTATATTAAAAATTCTTCTGCTCTGAATAAGCGGATGATGAATATTGTGAAAGAGCGGTTGCAGGATAATATCCAGCTTTTAGAAAGAGATATGGTATATTAACAGGCCCAAAACAATAGTTATAGCGAAACTCATAAGGGTTCCTATAAGTACGTATTCCGTTTGTTTTCTAGCGCCGGCTTCAGATTTATCGCTGAAGCGCAGGATAGACTTTGCGGCGATTAAAAACCCTATTGCTGAAAAATTCCCGGTCAGGATAAAAGTAAGCACCAGGATCCTTTCAAAAATTCCAATATAGCGCCCTGCCGCTTCCAGGCTTACACTTTTCCCATCTTCAAGAAGTTCATTATGCCAGCGTTGGGTGGCTTTTCCTATAATGAAACCTACAGGAAAAATAACCAGCAGGTATCCTGTGATTATAGCCAGTACGGCAGTGGAAGAAAAGAAATTTCCTATAAATGGAATAATCTCCCCAAATCCATAGGTTAAATAAACCCATGCTGCCAAAATAATTAGAAGATGGAAGAATTGATCTAAAAGGAATACTCGAAGATTATCTTTTTTATGAATCAATTTCCAGAAATCTATAAAAAAATGGGTTAAAGAAATGAATAAAGCTATATACCATAACTTCCAATTCTGCAACAGGATATATGTTAGAATACCAGCAATTAAGGAATGCAAATAGAGATAACCGGAAGCCGCTTTAAATTTTCGTTTATGCAGTACCCATTTGGTTGGCTGAAAAACAAAATCGGTGAGGATATGTGCCAGCAAGAGTTGAAGTAAAACGAGCAAAGGCATCATACATTGAATTTTTCTGAGATTACTTTTTCATATCTTTTTAGCAGGGAAGAAATGGCGTCCCAGCCGGCAGCTTTTTTTCTCTGGTTTACGGCAGATTGACTGATTTCCAGCTTATCGGCTATTTCCTGTTCTTTATAACCATGCAGGAGATAGAAAACCACTTCTGCGGAAGCGGTGCTCCATTTTTCAATAAAAGTGTCCAGGAGCAATAAACTACTGTCAAACTCTCCATTAATGTTCTCATCTGGGGTTTTTAGCATGATGGTTCTTGTGGATTTTTTCATCTCATCCAAAGTACGTCCTGAAAACTGAAATGCCTGCCCATTGGATTCCGCAACAGAGTCCCGTAGAAAATCATACTCCCCTATTCCTATTGCTATTTTTGAATCTGCTTCTTTCGAAAATGCCTTACCAGAACTTTGACTGGTGGAAATTTTATTTATTGCCGCTTTTAAAATTAAGCTTAGATGCAGTGCCTTTTCAGGATTTTGAATTACCCCCTGAAAGCTATCTCCCCTGTAGATCCTGAAATTTGCCCTTTCTTCCCCTTCCTTTTCCTGTATTTTTTCAAATTCCTCATTTAGGACGGATATCACCCGGGTTAGCAGCTGTTGGCTGTAACCGGAGGAATTAATGAGATCGGCAGTAATCACGGCTATCATACCTCAAATATAATATATATTAGGTTATATCCTAATAATTAGCTGTTATAAGTTTATAGACTTATAAATATAGTTTATAAGGATAAAACCTTATTTAATTTCTACGGAATTTTGTCGGCATATTAAACTTTTGCTAAAAGTTCTTTCAGAAAATGTGTGATACCTAATTTTAAGAAAATCAACAAAAATAACTATGAAAGTCAATAAAAAAGAAATCTATTATAAAGCCCTGGAAGTGGTAAATGAGCAGATAGAAAAGTATCAGGAAGAAATGGATATGATAAAGGAATCCATGGACGCCAATGATGTAAAGACTGATTACGACGAAGATAACCGTGGAAAACTTTTGGGAGATTTTGAAAAAAATGCCGATCACCTGAATAATGCACGGGAAATGAAAGAAACCCTTAGCCGACTGGATTTGGAACATTACAGTGAGACTGTGGATTTTGGGAGCGTAGTGGAAACCAAACAAAACCTCTACTATGTTTCAGTGCCATTGGGAGAACTACAGATGGAAGATGGAAGCTCGGTTTTTGCCATTTCCACCGATGCGCCCGTGTATGAAGGTTTGGAAGGCAAAAAAGCCGGAGACAGCTACACCTTTAACGGAAAAGAATTTAAAATAGTTGCCTTGCATTAAGATCATTCAGGATATTCAACTCGTAGATGATAAATATTCTTAAGCTTACGCTTGAGAATTTTTTTTACGAGTTGGATTTCCTTAAAGGTAATATTGGAGTTTAAAAACTGCCCCTCCTTCATCTGCTTATTAATAATCTTTTCAACAAACTCGTCTATAAGCGTAGAAGTTGGTTCCTTCAAACTTTTACTGGCAGCTTCCACACTATCGCACATCATTAAAATTGCCGTCTCTTTACTAAAAGGAATGGGCCCCGGATAACGAAAATCATTTGGGTCTACCTCTTCACTGCTGTTTTCCTTTTCCTTCATAAGAAAATAATAAACCGTGCTGGTACCATGGTGAGTGCGTATAAAATCAATAACCCTGTCTGGCAGGTTATTCTTTTTGGCCGTTTCAATTCCCCTTATTACATGCTCAATTATAATCTCGGCACTTTCCCGCGGGGACAACTCATCATGAGAATTTACCGAAGTGGTTTGGTTTTCAGTAAAATAAGTAGGGTTCTGCATTTTACCAATATCATGGTACAGCGCCCCTACTCTCACTAACATGGCGTTGGCACTTATCTCGTTGGCAGCAGCTTCTGCAAGATTGGCTACATTAAGGGAATGGTGAAAAGTGCCCGGAGCTTTTTCAGCAAGTTCTTTTAACAGTCTTGAATTAGTATCTGAAAGTTCCAGCAGGGACATGTCTGATACCATTCCGAAGATTTTCTCGTAGATATAAATCAGCGGCTGTACAAAAAGCGTTGCCAGCCCGCCCAGCAGGAAAGTAAGAAAAACTTCCCCTTTAACATCTGCAATACTTCCTTCCTGGATAATAGTAAAAGCAAAATAGGAAATAATATACACCAGGGTAATCTGTCCTACAGAAATAAAAAGATTGGCCCGTTTGTAAAGTTCAGAAACGGTGAGAATGGTCACAATTCCGGCAATAATTTGCAGGAACATGTATTCGTAACTATTTGGCACTATAAAACCTAACAGTAACACGGTTAGTACATGGGTAAAAAGCCCTAACCGGGCATCAAAAAATGCCTTTAAAGTGAGTGGCAGGATACAAAGCGGCACCACGTAAACATAATCTATATTGAATTTTACCACTAAAGTGGTGAGCATTACCATAAAGATAATGTTGAAGAAGATAAAGGTAACCTTTACATTATTTTCGAAGATTTCCCAACGGTACTTCCTGATAAACAGCAGTAACATCAGCAAAGCCAAAGCTACCAGCGTGCTGTAACCCACCAGGATCCAGTTATGGTTATCCTGGCTCCAAACCTGCGATTCATACTCCTGTTTGAGGGACCTCAGGATATTATATTTGGCATTATCAACAACTTCCCCTTTGGCAATTACCCGGCTCCCCTGCTCAATGATTCCACGGGTATAGGAGATATTGTCCAGCCGGCTTTCCAGTTCTTTCTGGGTGAGGTCATTATTGTAGACCACATTAGGTTCTACGGAATTAAAAAATACCTCAAGCAATTCGTTCTTAAAAAACCCAATATTAGCCTCATCTATTTCATTGCTCAAAAAGCTGCGGATATCGCCCTGTTTCAGGATCTTTTTATAGGTGACTTCATAGGCTTCGTTGCCTTTTCGCAGATAAACCAATTGCTCCGGGCCCATCCTGTTGCTTTCCTGCAACAGCCCGTTCCTGTAAATCTTATCTATGGTTTCTTCAACAAAATTGTTCAGGGGGCGCTCTGCCAAATCAAGAATACTGTCGCTAAAAGTCCTTTGCACTTCATGCAGCGCATCAGCTTTTACCCTTTCTACAACCTCCTCGTTATATTCATAGTAAGGAATCAGGCTGTTCTTTATCGCCTGTCTTTCTTCCTCAATTTCTTCATCAGTCTTTAAAATGGCAAAATCAAACGGAGCGTATAAATTTTCATATTGCCAGGGTTTATTTTTAGGAATATCGTATTTAAATTTTCCTCCCTTCGGAAGAAGGTAAACGATTAAAACCGCAGATAATATGAATAAAAAAACCTTATAAAAAAGCGCCTGGTTCTTGTAAAGGTTATTTATGAAATTGCTCATGTAGATTCAACTATTGATCAAATGTAATAAAATTCACCCTGAAATATACTCTATTGCTAAGTTCCTTATAAAATCCTTAACTTCGCAGGAGCAAGAAATCAATAAAAGAAATCATGAATAAAGAAGTCGTAATAGTTAGTGCTGCCCGTACTCCAATAGGAAGTTTTTTAGGCAGCCTTTCCACTGTTCCTGCTACTAAATTAGGATCCATAGCCATTAAAGGCGCTTTAGATAAAATAAACCTGAAACCAGAACTTGTAGAGGAAGTCCTAATGGGGAATGTAGTACAGGCAGGCGTGGGACAGGCTCCTGCAAGGCAGGCGGCTTTAGGTGCCGGTATTCCTGCCACTGTTCCCTGTACCACGATAAATAAAGTATGTGCCAGCGGGATGAAAGCTTTAATGCAGGCTGCACAATCGATTATGCTTGGGGATACTTCTATAGTTGTTGCCGGCGGAATGGAAAATATGAGTTTAATACCTCACTATCTTTATCTTAGGAAAGGACAAAAATTTGGCCCTGCGGCAATGGAAGACGGGATGCAAAGGGATGGACTGGTAGACGCTTATGACCAGAATGCAATGGGAGTTTGTGCCGATTTATGTGCTAAAGAATATAATTTCTCCAGGGAAGATCAGGATGCTTTTGCCATGCAATCTTATCAAAGGTCTGCGAAAGCCTGGAAAGAGGGGAAATTTGATAATGAAGTTGTCCCCGTGGAAGTTCCGCAGCGAAAAGGCGATCCGGTTATTGTAAAGGAAGATGAAGAGTATAAAAATGTAAGAATGGAGAAAATTGCCTCTCTTCGCCCTGCCTTTAGCAAAGACGGAACAGTGACCGCGGCGAATGCTTCTACAATTAATGATGGTGCCGGCGCAATGGTTTTGATGAGCCGTGAAAAAGCTGAAGAATTAGGACTCAAAGTTTTGGCCACCATCAGGAGTTTTGCAGACGCTGCCCAGGAACCAAAATGGTTTACCACTTCTCCTGCCAAGGCATTGCCAAAGGCACTGGCCAAAGCAAATATAAGTCAGGATGATGTTGATTTCTTCGAATTTAATGAAGCCTTTTCTGTGGTAGGTTTAGCAAATATGAAAATTCTTGGACTTAGCGACGAAAAAACTAATGTGAACGGAGGCTCGGTTTCCCTAGGGCATCCACTTGGCTGTAGCGGTGTTCGTATAGTAATTACCCTGCTTAATGTACTGGAACAGAACGATGCTAAAATTGGAGCTGCTGCCATCTGTAATGGCGGCGGTGGAGCTTCAGCAATGATTATTGAACGTAATTCTTAATTTACCTGATAATCATTTCTGAATGCAATACGGAATTTGCCATTTAAGCATCGTCCCCATTCGCTTTTCGGCTTCAGACCAAAGTGAAATGGTATCTCAGTTATTGTACGGCGAACATTTTAAAATTCTGGAGGAACGGGGAAAGTGGAGCAGAATTCGTGTTGCTTTCGATCAACTTGAAGCCTGGATAGATAATAAACAGTTCCTTAAAATAGACGAAGAACAGTATCATGATCTTGAAGAAGGAGAACTAAAGCTTTCTGCTGATCTTTTCAGTTATATAACCGATGCAAAGAAACATTTAGTTGCTGTTCCCCTGGGGGCTGTATTAAATTCCCTTTATTTTTTTCAGCATAAGTTTGATGGCGAAGTGACTTCAGGAAAGAAGAAGAAAAATGAACTTTTAAACAGCGCGCTACTGTACCTTAATAGTCCATATTGCTGGCGTGGCAGGTCTCCTTTAGGAATAGATGCGGCCGGACTAACACAAATGGTCTATAAACTGAACGGGCATAGAATTAAAAGAACGCCGGCAGAACAGGCTACCCAGGGACTGGCTTTAAGCTTTATAGAGGAAAGCGAACCCGGGGACCTTGCTTTTTTTGATAATAACGAGGGGATAATTGAGCATGTGGGAATCATGATGCAGGACAATTATATTATTCATGTAGACGGGATGGTGCGGATAGACAGGATAGACCATTCCGGAATTTTTAATGTAGATCAAAAAAGGCACACTCACCAGTTAAGAGTCATCAAAAAAATTATATAAAAAAATCCGCTGAAAATTTTCAGCGGATTTTTTGTATTATTAAACAGGATAATTCTATTGTTGTTGATTCTCTAACATCGCATCCATTTCAGCTACTTTTTCTTCATTCCCAAGCTGGGTATAGATATTTTTAGCAGTACGGATAGCTTCTATATTAGAAGGTTTATTCTCGATAACCTCTTCAAGATATGGAATGGCATCCTTGTAGATTTGATTCCTTTGCTCCTGCAATTCGTCGTATCGTTTGTTATCCTCCTTACTCATTCCAAGATTATTCATTTCATCAATAATCTCTCTTTCTTTACCCAAAATAACAGCCACCATGTTCAATTTGGCATCGGTCATTTCAGGATCCAGTTCTATAGCTTTTTGGTAGTATTGCATGGCTTTATCATTATTGCCAAGATCTGCACTGTTTACCCCAAGATTGTAATAAAGTGAAGCATTATCCGGTGCCTGCTCTACAACCTGCTCCATGATTTCATTATACTTCTCCTTATCCCCCATATTATAATACATATTAGCCTGTACCTGTTTTAACTCAAGGTCATCCGGGTTTGCGCTAATAGCTGCTTCCATGGCTTCTTCAGCCTCCTCGTATTTTTCCTGGCTTACATAAATCCTGGCGATAAGGCTGGTAATGTCACCTTTCTTAGAAGGAATCTTTCTTTCAGAAGGATCTTTGTATTGATTGGTTTTAACCATTAAATCCTGCTGTTCTTTGCTTCCCATTAATTCTTCTTCGCCAGTTTCGGTATTTACAGCATAGTATTCTGTACCAGAACCGTCATATCCAATCTCATTAAGGGTATTCAGGTATTCCAGGCCTGTGTCATAATCTCCTGCCTGTACAGCGTTATTTGCCGCGTAGTAAAGATGTATAGTATCAGTTTTTCCGCTAAGCTCATAACTTGTATATAATTTATCTGCGGCATTCTCAAATTCCTGCGCATTTTGATCGGCAATTGCACCCTGTACTAAACTATTTCTAACTGCAATCAATCCGTCTTCAGCCCCGTCTGCACCCATGTCTGCAGCTTTTTGATAAGCCGCAGCGGCAGTTTTTAAATCTTCGAGGGAAACGTTTTCACCGGAACCAAGATAAGCCTGACCTTTATACAGGTAGAATCTTTCTGTCCATTTGTCATTCGCTTCAGACAAAAGCTGCTCAGCTTTGTTCAACTGGGTTTTTGCCTGTGCGTAATTACCGTCTTCAATGGCATCTTCCGCATCCTTGATTTCACTCTTTTGTGCGAACGCCGTCATAGCTAAAAAAGACAACGCCAGCGTCAAAATATTCGTTTTCATTTGATTTTGGTTTAATTATTTAATTATTCTTCACTATCGTCAGCAATAGTTGTGCCATTGCTGTTAATATTGGTAGCATCCGGGGTTTCAGCATCGTCCATAGCCTCCACATCGTCCTCATCATGAAGCACTTTTGCCACGGCAGCAATAGAATCTTTTCCTTTAAGATTAATGAGCCTGACACCTTGCGTAGCACGTCCCATTACCCGAAGGTCTGCCACTCCCATTCTAATGGCTATTCCAGATTTATTGATGATCATAAGATCATCCTTATCTGAAACATTCTTAATAGCCACAAGGCCTCCTGTTTTATCGGTAACCGATATAGTTTTAACACCTTTACCACCCCTGTTGGTAACGCGGTAATCTTCAAGGCTGGAGCGTTTTCCGTAACCATTTTCAGAAACTACGAGAATATTGGATTCCATATCGTTAACCGAAATCATTCCAACCACTTCGTCGTTTTTATCAGCTAAGGTAATACCACGGACCCCGGAAGCATTTCTTCCCATAGGCCTGGTTTTACCTTCTTCAAACCGGATCGCTTTTCCACTTTTAACTGCCAGCATTACCTGACTTTCACCATTGGTAAGTTTCGCTTCCAGCAATTCATCGTCGTCCTTAATAGTAATCGCATTAATTCCATTAACCCTTGGCCTTGAATATTGCTCTAGTGAAGTCTTTTTAACCTGGCCTTTTTTAGTGGCCATAATTACATAATGATTGTTGACATATTCCTCATCTTTGAGGTCCTGAGTACAAATAAAAGCTTTCACTTTATCATCTGGCTCTATGTTGATAAGGTTCTGTATCGCCCTTCCTTTAGAGGCTTTACTTCCTTCAGGGATCTCATAAACCCTCATCCAGAAACATTTACCTTTTTGGGTGAAGAACAGCATGTACTGGTGATTTGTTCCTGCGAAAAGATATTCGAGAAAATCTTCATTCCTGGTGGTGGAACCTTTTTGTCCCACTCCTCCCCTGTTCTGGGTTTTATATTCGGTAAGGGAAGTCCTTTTAATATACCCGGCGTGGGAAATGGTAATTATTACCTGCTCATCAGGGATCATATCCTCAATGCTAAGGTCCCCGCCTGCATATTCTATGGTAGAGCGTCTTTCGTCTCCATACTTTTCCTTTACTTCCAGGAGTTCGTCCTTAATTACCTGCATTCTTCTTTCTTTCCTTGCAAGAATGTCCTTCAGGTCTTCTATGGTTTTTAATATTTCTTCATACTCGGCACGTAGTTTATCCTGTTCCAGACCGGTTAATTGCCTTAAGCGCATTTCCACAATCGCTCGTGCCTGGATTTCAGTGAGTTCAAAACGTTCCATCAGTTTTTCCCTGGCTTCTTCAGCGTTACCGGAAGCTCTTATAAGCGCAATTACTTCATCTATATTATCTGAAGCAATAATCAATCCTTCAAGGATGTGCGCCCTGTCTTCAGCTTTACGCAATTCGTATCGCGTTCTGCGGACAACCACTTCATGACGGTGCTCTACAAAATGATAAATTATATCCTTAAGATTAAGCATTTCCGGCCTTCCATTTACCAGCGCGATATTGTTTACACTGAAGGAAGATTGCAAAGCAGTATGTTTAAAAAGAGTATTTAAAACAATATTTGGTATGGCATCTCTTTTTAGCTGATAAACGATGCGCATCCCATTCCTGTCAGATTCATCCCTAATCAGACTTATACCTTCAATTTTCTTTTCATTAATAAGATCGGCTGTTTTTTTGATCATATCAGCCTTATTTACCTGGTATGGAATTTCGGTCACTACGATACTTTCCCTTCCGTTTACCTCTTCCAGGCTTGATTTTGCTCGCATAACAATACGCCCACGGCCGGTTTTAAAAGCCTCTCTCACGCCATCATATCCGTAAATAATTCCACCGGTAGGAAAATCAGGAGCTTTAATGTGCTCCATGAGTTCATCTACTTCAATATCGTGGTTATCGATGTACGCAACGGTTCCATCTATTACTTCGGCCAGGTTATGAGGCGCCATATTGGTAGCCATACCTACAGCAATACCACTGGCTCCGTTTACCAAAAGGTTTGGGATCCTGGTGGGCAGCACTACAGGTTCATTTAACGAATCGTCAAAATTAAGCTGGGTATCAACAGTTTCTTTATCGATATCTGCCAGCATATCTTCGCTAATTTTACGCATACGCGCTTCAGTATACCGCATTGCCGCAGGACTGTCTCCATCTACAGATCCAAAGTTACCCTGGCCGTCCACCAGCATATAGCGCATACTCCATTCCTGCGCCATTCGCACCATGGTATCATAAACAGAGGAATCGCCGTGAGGGTGATATTTACCCAATACCTCCCCTACAATTCTTGCAGATTTCTTATATGCCCTGTTGGAGAGGACTCCCAGTTCATACATCCCGTACAACACCCTGCGGTGTACCGGCTTTAAACCATCACGCACATCGGGAAGCGCACGTGACACAATGACCGACATTGAATAATCAATGTAGGCCGACTTCATTTCATCTTCAATGTTGATAGGAATTAATTCTTCTCCTTCAGCCATATTAAAAAGTTTAATTTAGTTCTAAAATCTAACGTGCCAATGTACGGAATTTTACCATGTTTTATGCCGCTCTGGCGCATGCTATGCTGTTTTTTATTAACAAATTTTTAGTGTACTTTCGTTGATAAGTTCACTACTTTGAGTTTTGATTATTGGAAGTAATTTTGTCAATTAGCTTACGACTGATCTTAGGTACAGTTTTTGAACTTCATAGATTAGTTAATTAATGAGAGAAAGGAAAATAACATGGATGATAATTTTTCACCTAGAGTAAAAGATGTAATTTCTTATAGCAAGGAAGAAGCATTACGGCTGGGCCACGATTTTATCGGTACGGAACATCTAATGCTTGGATTGTTGCGCGATGGAGATGGCAAAGCTATAAATATTTTAAATGCAATGGAAATTGATCTTGGTCACCTTAGAAGAAAGGTGGAGATTCTAAGCCCGGCTACACCGGGTTCAGCATCGGTTTCCAATGAAAAGAAAAACCTGCACCTTACCAGGCAGGCCGAAAGAGCCCTTAAAACTACTTTTCTGGAAGCTAAGCTTTTCCAGAGTACTTCTATTAATACCGCTCACCTGCTTTTGTGCATTTTAAGAAATGAGAATGACCCTACAACAAAACTCCTGAATAAGCTGAAAATAGATTATGACGGGGTTAAAGATCAATTTAAATATATGATCGCAAATGATGAGAATGACTTTAGCGACAGCCCTGCTGCCGAGTCATTTTCTGATGAAGGGGATACCGATGATGCTACAAAGGATAATCCGTTTAGCGGCGGTGGAGGAAGCGGCCCTGGAAAAACTTCCAAAAAGTCAAAAACTCCGGTTCTTGACAACTTTGGTAGAGACCTTACCGCAATGGCAGAAGCAGATAAGCTTGATCCTGTTGTGGGAAGAGAGAAAGAAATTGAGCGTGTTTCCCAGATATTGAGCAGGCGTAAAAAGAACAACCCTCTACTTATTGGAGAACCAGGCGTAGGTAAATCTGCCATTGCTGAAGGCCTGGCCCTGAGAATTGTAAAAAGAAAGGTGTCACGTATTCTTTTTGACAAGCGCGTGGTAACGCTGGATTTAGCAAGTTTAGTTGCAGGAACAAAATATCGTGGCCAGTTTGAAGAACGCATGAAAGCTGTAATGAACGAGCTGGAGAAAAACGACGATATTATTCTCTTTATAGACGAAATTCACACTATAGTGGGCGCCGGTGGAGCCACAGGTAGCCTGGATGCCAGTAATATGTTTAAACCTGCTCTTGCAAGAGGGGAAATACAATGTATTGGTGCCACCACCCTGGACGAATACAGGCAGTATATTGAAAAGGATGGAGCCCTGGAAAGAAGGTTCCAAAAAGTAATTGTTGAGCCAACATCTGTAGAGGAGACTATTGAAATCCTTAATAATATTAAGGACAAGTACGAGGAGCATCATAACGTGGTATATACAGACGAAGCTATTGAAGCTTGTGTAAAACTTACCAACAGGTATATGACCGACAGGTTCCTTCCGGATAAAGCCATTGATGCCCTGGATGAAGCAGGTTCCCGTGTACACATTACCAATATTGATGTTCCTAAACAAATCCTTGATTTGGAGCGCAGATTGGAAGAAGTAAGGGAAAACAAAAATTCTGTGGTTAAAAAGCAGAAATATGAAGAAGCCGCAAAACTTCGGGATGATGAGAAGAACCTTGAAAAAGAACTAAATCTTGCTCAAGAACGTTGGGAAGAGGAATCTAAAAAACACAAAGAGACTGTAAGCGAAGACAGCGTTGCCGATGTAGTTTCGATGATGACAGGTGTTCCTGTAAACAGGATTGCCCAGACAGAAAGTAACAAGCTGGTAGAATTACCTAAGAAAATTAAAGGTAAAGTAATTGGCCAGGATGATGCCGTTGCGAAAGTTGTTAAAGCGATACAGCGGAACCGTGCAGGATTAAAAGATCCAAATAAGCCCATTGGTTCCTTTATATTCCTTGGGCAGACAGGGGTTGGTAAAACCCAGTTGGCCAAAGTTCTTGCGCGTGAATTGTTTGATAATGAAGACACACTCATAAGAATAGATATGAGTGAATATATGGAAAAATTCGCCGTTTCCAGGTTAATTGGTGCACCTCCGGGATATGTTGGTTATGAAGAAGGTGGCCAGCTTACTGAAAAAGTAAGGCGTAAACCTTACGCAGTGATTCTGCTGGACGAGGTGGAAAAAGCCCATCCGGATGTCTTTAATATGTTGCTTCAGGTATTGGATGACGGTTATCTAACCGATAGTTTAGGTCGTAAGATAGATTTTAGAAATACTATTATTATAATGACCTCCAACATTGGAGCTAGAAAACTGAAAGATTTTGGACAGGGTGTTGGATTTGGAACCGCTGCCATGAAAGCCCAGGTAGATGAAAATACGCGTGGCGTGATTGAAGGTGCTTTGAAAAAAGCCTTTGCTCCGGAATTCCTTAACCGTATTGACGATGTGGTGATCTTTAATTCACTGGAAAGAGAAGATATCCATAAAATTATAGATATCGAACTTTCCAAGTTGTATGGCAGGATTGGAAGTTTAGGTTATAATCTTACCCTTAGCGACAAAGCGAAAGACTTTATTGCAGATAAAGGTTTTGATAAGCAATATGGAGCCAGGCCATTAAACAGGGCTATCCAGAAATATATTGAGGATGCGCTGGCCGAGGAAATAATCACCTCCCAAATTAATGAGGGAGATACCATTTTCATGGATCTGGATGAAGAGAAGAATGAACTCACTATAGACGTTGAGAAAACGGTCAAGGAAACAGAATCCTAAATTTTTAAAAAGCCGCTTGTTAATTCAGGCGGCTTTCTTACTTTTATACGTGTTTCCCCACACGTTTAAACTTCCGGGTTTATAAATTTTTCTTAATGATAAAAAAGAACCTTGAGCTAGATTTCGGCTCAATTTTTATACATGAAAATGTATTGATCGCAGAACTAAAGGAAGGTATCCTATTCAGCGTTGAAAATAATCGTAAACTCCTGGAATTAGGGCGGGATATATTTGAAGGCAGGCCCTACGGCTATGTTTCTTACCGTACAAATTCGTATGCTGTAGATCCCTTGGTTTATATGGAATCTTCACGGGCTGCCAATCTTATAGCCATTGCCGTGGTAAGCAATAATGAACTTGTAAAGCTGAATGCAAGACAGGTAGAACAGAAATTCTACAAAAATCCCGGGGCTTTTGAAGTCTTTGATACCCTGGAAGAAGCTTTGGTATGGATGAAGCCGAAATTTTAAGCTTCAAGGTAGTTATCTTCTATTTTTAGTTTTTCAATAAAATTCTTTGCTTTTCTTATATGAGGAGCCATAGTGACATCCTCTGTCAATACCGGAACTTCTTTCCGAAAATCCTGAATTAATCTGCTGATAATTGCTGATGTTTTAGCCGGCTCACGAAAATGCATGGCTTGTGAAGCATTAAATAATTCAATTGCCAGTATAGTATTCACGTTTTCGATAATCCTGAGATTTTTGGTTGCGCTGTTTGCGCCCATACTCACGTGATCTTCCTGCCCGTTTGAAGAAACAATAGAATCTACAGAAGCAGGGACAGCCAGTTGTTTATTTTGACTCACGATACTTGCTGCCGTGTACTGCGGAATCATAAAACCGCTGTTCAAGCCCGGATTCTCCACAAGAAAGGTGGGCAAACCTCGCAATCCTGAAACCAGCTGATAAATCCTTCTTTCGGAAATGTTGGCAAGCTCTGCCATTGCGATGCTCAAATAATCTAACGCAAGTGCCAAAGGCTGGCCATGAAAATTTCCCCCGGAAATGATCTTGTCGGCATCAATAAAAATATTAGGATTATCGGTAACTGAATTTATTTCAGTCTTCACCGTTTTCCGCACAAAAGAAAGCGTGTCTTTTGTAGCTCCATGTACCTGTGGAATACATCTAAAAGAATAGGGATCCTGGACATTTTCTTTTTCCTGTAAGGCAATTTCACTACCATTTAAGAAACCTCTTATTCTATCTGCAGTCTTTACCTGCCCACGGTGTGGCCGTACCATTTGCACCAGCTCATCAAAAGGAGAAAGGTTACAGTCAAATGCGTCTATGGAGGCAGCACTTATTAAATCTGCCAGGTAAGATAATTTATAGGATTTTAATAAAGCATAGACCGCATGGGCATTCATAAACTGGGTACCGTTTAAAAGCGCCAAACCTTCTTTGGATTGTAGTTTTACCGGCTCCCATCCCATTTTACCAAGAATTTTTGCACCACTAATAATCTCACCTTCATAATATACTTCTCCATCTCCAATTAGCGGAAGTGCAAGATGCGCGAGTGGCGCCAGGTCTCCTGAAGCACCTAAAGATCCCTGTTCATAAATAACTGGCAGGATATCTTCATTAAAAAGAGCGATCAATCTCTTGACCGTTCCTAAAGAAACTCCCGAATTCCCATAACTAAGGGATTGTATTTTTAGCAGGAGCATTAATCGTATAACCGGCTTAGAAACCTTATCGCCGGTACCACAGGCATGGGACCTTACCAGGTTTTCCTGAAGCTCCGTTAGCTTTTCAGAAGAAATTTTTACATTACACAGCGCCCCAAAACCTGTATTTATACCATATACCGGTGCGGTGCTTTCTGTGATTTTTTGATCTAAATATTCCCTCGATTTCTGAATATTCAATCTTGCCTCCTCACTAAGCTCAAGGGTCTTTTTCTGCTCAATAATCTCCTGTATCTGTTCCAGGTCTAATACTGCGGAAGTGATGTAGTGAATGTTATCCATGGAGGTCATCAAAATTTATTGCGGTGGGCAAAATTCCGATTTCCATTTATAGATTCCAAATAACTCCGCTAATAATTCCGATATCATCAGAAACAACAGGCTTTATTTATGAAAATTCAATCTTTACCATTCTCTTCTTTAAAAAGATCAAGGTAGGCCCGTCCCATATTTTCTGCGATGTCTCCGGAAATTAATGCTTCATAAGAATTTTCCTCTGCATATAAATCTCCTGCTTTTCCATGCAGATACACTCCCAAACGCGCAGCAGCAAAAGGTTTATATTTTTGGGAGAGCATGGCAGCTATTACCCCCGAAAGAACATCTCCGCTTCCCGCTGTGGCCATGCCAGGATTTCCTGTAGTATTTATGGAAATTTTCGTTCCGTCAAAAATAAAAGTATAGGCGCCCTTTAGAACCACGATAAGCTTTTTTTCCAGGCAAAAACGCTGTACCATTTCCATCTTCTCAAAATCGTCCTGCCACTTCCCTATTAGTCTCTGCAATTCCTTTGGATGTGGCGTTAGTATGGAATTTTCCGGAACCAGCTGCAGCAAATCCTTATTTTCAGAAAGAATATTTATGCCATCAGCATCAATAAGCATGGGCTTTTTTGTCTTTTTTAAAAGCTCTTTAAAGGCTCCAACGGTTTCCTCGCTCCTACCTGCTCCCATTCCGAAGCATACCACATCAGCATCAAGATCGGTCTTAATAGCGGTAAGCATTTCAAAATTTTCATCTGTAATTACCATAGCTTCGGGCAGGCCTGTCTGAATGATTTCATACCCGCATTTTGGAACAAAAACAGTACATAACCCGGCTCCTGTACGTAAAGCCGCGGTGGTAGTGAGTAAAATACTGCCAATTTTACCATAGCTTCCCCCTACTGTAAGCGTATGCCCATAATTGCCTTTGTGGGAATTCTTTTTCCTGGGTTTGTATAATTCCCTGGCTTCAGCCTTGCCTGTCAGCTCAAGAGCTGTGTCAGTTTCAGCTAAGAAATCCCGATCTAATCCTATATCCAAAACCTGAATATCTCCAACATAGTCCATTGTTTGTGGCAGGAAAAATACCAGTTTAGGAGTCTGGAAGGTAAGGGTAAAATTTGCATTAATAACCGCATCCTCTTTAGCCGGAATCTTATCAGAAAACAATCCTGAAGGCATGTCTATGGCAAGCACAAAAGCACGGGAATTATTAATATGTTCTACCAGCTTCCCTACCCATCCTTCTATTGGGCGGTTCAGGCCAATCCCGAACATGGCATCAATAACGAAATCACCCCTGTTTATTTCAGGGAAATCTTCTTCTTTTTTGATTAATTCCGGCCAGTTATTGCTTACTTCTTTTATTTTATCATAATTGGCAAGAAAGTCCTGAGATCTTTTATCGGAATAATTTACCACGAAAACTTTTACCTGGTACCCATGTTCTAGAAGCATACGCCCAACTACAAGGCCATCACCACCATTGTTCCCAATTCCGCAGAAAATCTTTACAGGCAATTGTGCGCCCTGTAACCTGCGGTGGATTTCCTCGAAAACCTGAGTAGCTGCCCTTTCCATGAGTTCTTCAGAGGTAATGTTTTGATTTTTGATTGTTATTTCGTCAGCTTGCTTCAGTTGAGATGCAGAGAATATTTTCATAAGATTACTATTTCAGTTGCACAAAATTAAGCAATACACACTGCAGTTTTCTTAATTTCATTCTAACATCTATAAAGTGAATATGTTTAAGGCTTTCCGCAGAAAAAGGGGAATTAAACATTGTATTCTAAGCGAATTCAATAAATTTGCGCAAATTTTAAAAGAAATGAAAGAAATTGCTCTTATTGAGAAACACAAAGCCCTAAATGCCAAAATTGTTCCTTTCGCAGGTTACAACATGCCGGTGTCTTACGAAGGAGTAAACATCGAACATCAAAATGTGAGGGAGAAACTAGGTGTTTTTGATGTATCCCATATGGGGGAATTTCTAATTTCCGGAGAAAAAGCGCTGGATCTTATCCAGAAAATATCGTCTAACGATGCTTCCAAACTTTTTGACGGAAAGGCGCAATATACCTGTATGCCTAATGAAACCGGTGGAATTGTGGATGACCTTATTATATACCGGATTAATGCGGAAAAATATCTTTTGGTGGTGAATGCCGCCAATATTGAAAAAGACTGGAACTGGATTTCGCAGCACAATTCTATGGATGCCACCATGAAGGATATCTCAGATGAAATGTCTCTTCTTGCTATACAGGGACCAAAAGCTGCTGAGGCTATGCAGGCTTTAACAGAAGTTGATCTTGAAAACATGAAATTTTACACCTTTGAAGTCGCCGAATTTGCAGGTGTGGATAAAGTTATTATTTCAGCTACGGGATATACCGGCAGCGGTGGGTTTGAGATCTATTTTAGAAATGAAGATGCGGAGCAAATCTGGGATAAAGTCATGGAAGCCGGGGCGAAATTTGGCATAAAACCCATAGGCCTTGCCGCACGTGATACGTTAAGGCTGGAAATGGGCTATTGCCTGTATGGAAATGATATAGACGAAAAAACTTCGCCAATAGAGGCGAATCTTGGCTGGATCACAAAATTCAGTAAAGAATTTATTAATTCTGAAGCACTTAAGAAGGAAAAGGAAGAAGGGCCTGCCCGTAAATTGATTGCTTTTGAACTGGATGAAAGAGGTATTCCCCGCCAGGGTTATGATGTAATTGATGAAAATGGCACTGTTATTGGCATCGTTACATCGGGCACCATGTCACCATCCCTGGAAAAAGGGATCGGGCTTGGATATGTTCCTGCTGAGTTTGCAGGCGTTGGTAAGAAAATAAATATCCAGATAAGAAAAAAAGCCGTTCCTGCCACACAGGTGAAGCTGCCCTTTTATAAAGGATAATTTTTGGAAAAAATACTGATTTTAGGAGCTAGCGGCTTTATAGGCAATGCCCTGTACAGGGAATTACGCTCTTTTTTTGATACATACGGCACTTATTATTCAGAAAGTGAAACCTACAGTAAAAACCAGCAGTTTTTTCAGTACGATATGGAAACTGAAAATATCAGTGTTTTGCTGGAGAACCTTAAGCCAAGCATTATTATTTCAGCTGTTCGCGGAAATTTTGATGCGCAGGTAGCCGCTCATTTTTATGCGATGGAGTATGTGATGCGCAGTGATTGTAAACTCATGTTTATATCTTCTGCCAATGTTTTTGATGCCTTTACCAATTATCCTTCTTATGAATATGATAAAACCCTGTCCCAAAGTATTTACGGGAGGTTTAAAATAAAGATTGAGAATGCCCTGTTGCGTTTACCAAACCACAAGTATAATATTTTGCGGTTGCCTATGGTTTTTGGCCACAATTCTCCAAGGGTTAAAGAGTTAAAAACCCTTATTGATTTGGGAGAAGCAGTTGAAGTTTTTCCAAATGTGGTGGTAAATGTGACCGAGATTCAAAAGGTGACGCAGCAAATCCATTATATTATTAATAGGAAAAGAGAGGGTGTTTTTCATCTGGGGAGTACAGACCTGGTACATCAACGGGATTTTATTAAAGACCTTTGCGAAGAGCTGGGCATCCACAATCCGCTTTTTAAAAATGTGTATGATTCTAACTTCGACCGTTTTCTTGCCGTTCTTCCAAAAGACAATTTGCTACCGGGAAACCTTCAGATTTCGATACAGGATGTAATAAAAGGATGCCGGGAATTATAGCTGTTAATCTTTTATTAAACTGATTTTCAATAATTTTCTTTCAAGATTGAGTTCCTTAACTTCAATCCTTAAATCAACAACCATGGAAAAATTAAGCGAAGAAGCTATTAATAAGAACCTGGAAAATCTTGAAGGCTGGGAATACGCAAAAAATGCTATCCACACCTCCTTTCAGTTTGCGAATTTTAAAGATGCATTTACTGTAATGACGCGGATTGCTTTTGAGGCTGAAGCCCAGCAGCACCATCCTAATTGGGCAAATGTATATAATGAACTTGAGATTTCCCTTTCCACCCATGAGGCCGGCGGGGTAACCGAAAAAGATTTTAAGCTTGCCCGTGCCATTGAAGAAATTGTGGAAGCCGGGTAAAATAGCGCGTTTTAAAAATAAGAATTGAAACGAAGCTTCTAATCATAAAAGTGGTTAGAAGCTTTTTTTATATTTTTGCCCAGATTTTATTTTTATACAATGGGAAGAGCATTCGAATTTAGAAAAGCAAGAAAGATGAAACGCTGGTCTGCAATGGCCAAAGCTTTCACCCGTATAGGGAAAGATATTGTAATGGCAGTAAAAGAAGGGGGACCAGACCCTGATAGTAATGCTAAACTGCGGGCGGTAATACAGAACGCCAAGAGCGTTAATATGCCTAAAGACAATATTGAACGGGCAATTAAACGGGCTTCAGATAAAAGCCAGGGAGATTACAAAATTGTTCTTTTTGAAGGCTATGCCCCTCATGGAATTGCCGTTTTGATAGAAACCGCCACCGACAATAACAACAGGACAGTAGCCAATGTACGCTCACATTTTAATAAATGCGATGGCAATCTTGGCACCTCTGGCTCAGTTGAATTTATGTTTGACCATACCTGTAATTTCAGGATTAACGGGGAAGGCCTGGACGCTGAAGAACTGGAACTGGAACTTATTGATTTTGGGACTGAAGAAGTTTTTGAAGATGAAGACGGTATCCATATCTATGCTCCTTTTGAGAACTTTGGCAGTATTCAAAAAGAACTTGAAAACAGGAATATTGAAATTATTTCTTCAGGATTCGAGAGAATTCCGCAGGTAACCAAAAAACTTTCTCCTGAAGAGGCTGAAGATGTAGAAAAATTACTGGAAAGGCTTGAAGAAGATGATGATGTACAAAACGTGTATCATACCATGGAAGAATCATCTGAAGAATAATTTTTCAGAAAAACAAAACAAAAAAAGGAGGAACATTTTTAATATTCCTCCTTTTAAGTTGTTAGAAAATTACTGTCGGTGCGCCTTATTTGGCTCGCCACTCCTTCTCTTCCTTTCTTCCATTAACAGGGAAAGCTCTCTTCCCGTTTGCCCTTTTACAGAAGTATTTTCCCGGGCCCGCCTTAACAGATAAGGTACCACATCTCTCACCGGTCCAAAGGGTACAAGTTTGGCCGCGTTGTAACCTTTTCTCGCCAAGTTATAACTTATGTGGTCACTCATCCCAAACAACTGGCTAAACCAAATGCGCTGGTCATCAATAGATATTCCTTTATCTTCCATAATTTGAAGGGCAAGGTAATTACTCACTTCATTATGTGTGCCTATAAAAACGGAAATATCTTCCAGGTTATTCAGGCAGTAAGACATAACACTATTAAAATTAACATCTGTGGCCTCTTTACTTTCACAAATTGGAGTATGGTAACCCAACTTCTTTGCCCGGGCATTTTCCTTTTCCATATAAGCGCCACGAACAATTTTTGCCCCTATTTTAAAACCGTCTTTTTTTGCCCTTTCGTGTAATTCTTTCAGGTAATCCAGTCGATCCCAGCGGTAACATTGCAGGGTATTAAAAATAAGCGCTTTTTCCTTGTTGTATTTGCGCATCATTTCCTCCATAAGCTCATCAGCTGCTCCCTGCATCCAGCTCTCTTCCCCATCGGCATATAATCTTACGTCATGCTCGTAAGCAGCCTTGCAAAGTTTATTAACACGCTCCTTTACCCGTTCCCATTCTTCTTTTTCTTCCGGGCTAAGGGTAATTCGTTCAGTTACTTTTTCCCAGATTTCAAAACGGCCAATGCCCGTAGGTTTAAAAACAGAAAAAGGCAGTTCGCTCTTTTTATCAGCAAATTTTATTAAAGACAATTTCTTTTCCAGGGCAGCATCAAACTGTGCTTCGGTTTTCTTCCCTTCTACAGAATAGTCAAGGATACTATGTAAATTTTCCTTGTGCATCTCCTCTATCACAGGCTTGCATTCCTCTGTAGTGACGCCTCCACAGAACTGTTCAAAGATGGTTTTTTTAATAAGACCTTCTACGGGAAGGTGCATTTTAAGCGAAAATTTAGTTAGAGCCGATCCTGCCTGTACCAACTTTTGCCGGTTCATCATACTAAACAGGAAAATTGCCCTGTCCAGCTCTAATCCGGTTTTAAGCTTAAAGGCGGTTTCGGTGTCGTTAAATATCTTTTTTCTTATCATGGGTATTATTAATTCAGCAAATATAAATATTGAAGTTTGATTTCATTAAATAATAATTCTCCTTATTTTCGGAGCCTTTAAAAACCGTAAGAACTATGGCAAATCCGGCAAAAAATGGGGAAGTATATTATAGTAATGAAGCTTACCACAAGGTCAATTCTTACTTAAGCTACAATAAGCCTTCCAAAGTTTTTGTTCTGGTAGATAGTAATACACATGAGAATTGTGCAGCCAGGTTCCTTAGCAGGATCGGGCAGGCTTCAGATTTCGAAATAATAGAAATTCCTGCCGGGGAGGAACACAAGAACCTGGAAACCTGCGAGGGAGTATGGAATGTGCTATCAGAATTAGGAGCCGACAGGAAAAGCCTCCTTATTAATGTTGGTGGCGGGGTTGTAACCGATCTTGGCGGTTTTGTAGCCTGTACTTTTAAAAGAGGTATCGCTTATATAAATGTGCCCACTACCCTACTCTCTATGGTTGACGCCTCGGTAGGCGGAAAAACGGGTGTGGATTTGGGCAACCTTAAAAATCAGATAGGGGTAATAAGTAATCCTGAAATGGTGTTAATTGACAGCTCCTACCTGGAAACACTTCCAAAGAACGAGATGCGCAGTGGCCTGGCTGAAGTTTTGAAGCACGGGCTAATTAAAGATGAAGCTTACTGGGAGAAGGTATCAGACCTGGCGACCCTGGATTTGAGCGATCTGGATGAAATTATTAAAAGATCGGTAGAAATTAAATCTGAAGTGGTTACCAAAGATCCCTATGAAAAAAACATCAGAAAAACTTTAAATTATGGCCATACCCTTGGCCATGCTATTGAATCTTTTTTTCTTACTCATAGCTCAAAACCTAAACTGCTACATGGAGAAGCGGTCGCGGCAGGAATGGTACTCGCCACTTTTATATCCCAAAAATTAAAAGATTTTCCAGTAGAAAAATTAAATAGGATATCTTCAAAAATTTTTGATATTTACGGCAAAATTGAATTCGACAAAAATGATCTGGAAAAGATTATAGATTTAATGAAATTCGATAAAAAAAATGAGCACGGAAAAATAAATTTCGTATTGCTTAAAGATATTGGAGAACCGGAAATAGACTGTCTGGTTCCAAACGAAATTATTTATGAAGCTTTCGAATTTTACCAAAGGCCTTGATTTTTATCTTTAAAATATTACATTTAAAACACTAACTGAATAACTATTCAAAATCTCGTTTTTAAACCGTTCTACCTATGAAGAGGATAATTGTAGACTACAAAAAATTAACTCCTGAAATTCTTGGCCTTTTAGTAGAAAAGTATCCTGATGGCTATGATGATGACCAAATAATTTCTTTTAAAAATGCTAAAAATGAAACTGTGGATGCCGTAGAAGTGCGCACAGAAGATACTATTTACCTCGTGAAGGTTAGTACCCGCCTGGAAAATACCATGGCCAGCTTTGATGAAGATGACTATGAAGATTCAGATTTTAATGAGCCAATCGTAGAAATTCCTGAAAAGGATGATGAGGCATTATCTACTGATGAAGATATGGATGATGAAGAGGATGACCGTTAATACTCCTTTTTGAATTATAAATACCAAAGATA